>CABYVA010000004.1 GCA_902522325.1 uncultured Pelagibacteraceae bacterium | reverse complement strand
ACAACTTTGTGTTCCAGGACGATATACCAAAACTAAACTATTTAACTGATTTAGATTGGTATATTTTGTTGTCTTATATTTTCTGTTGCATACCAGTATTTATAAGTATTGGTTCTAGTAAATTAGGAACTGAAAATCAAAAAACAATTGTTAAAATTAATAAGTTAGTAAGAAAATTTGGGATTATATTTTATTTTGTTATAATTTTTGTAATATTTAAAGTTGTATAATCATCTAAATTCTACATTTTAGCAATTCAGGCAAAGGAGTAAGATATTTAAATTCTACCAATCCTACTGATAAAGAGGAAAAAATAATAAAAGCTAAAACATATTTGAATAAATTATTCTGCTCTATTTGAAAAAATCTAATAAATAATGTCAATAAAATTATGCCTGGAATTACAGCATATCTACCACCAACAAAATCACTATATAAAGAGCCAAAAAAAATAAAAATTGAATGTAAAAAAAATGAACTAATAATTAATAGTGATGCTCTATCTCTGTTAAAGTAAAGATTGCGCAATATAGATATTAGGAAAATAAATATTATGAAGAATGCTATAATTATTAATGAACCTGTCTCAATACTTAATTTATTGTGAATAAACTTAGGAATCGTACTACCAAATATTGGTCTTATTAAAATATTATAAGCAAAATTCTCAATTTTACTCCAATCAAATAAAAATCTATTTGTACTTGATTGAAGTAAAGCATACTTAATAAATATAATAATATTGATTATAAGAGGTATTAAAGAAAATAAAAAGTTTACTAAATCATCTCTTTTTTTTTCAAATAAATACTTAAGAAAAAAAATTGGCGACAATATAGTTGAATAAATACTGCAAAGTCCATTAAAAACTATGAAAAATCTATAAATGCTTTTTTTAAAAGTATTTAAATTGTCAAAGTTTTGAAATAATAAAATAAAAGTAAATATACCAAAATAGCTTTTTGAATGAATTGTTGTTAACCACACTTCTGGTGTCATCGGTGGAGAAAACAAGATTAAGCATATTGCCAGAATTTTATATTTTACATTGTAAAAAAGTGTTGAATTAGAATAAAAAATGTAAAGAAAAATTATTAACTTTATTATCAGAGCAAAATACACGTCTACTAATGAAGAATAATTTGGAAAAAATGATGCAAATTTGCCTGATATATTTGTCCATAGCTCAAAGTAACTTGCGTAAGGATATACATAAAAAATGGAATCTAAAAAATTATTTTTAGATGAAAAAACATAAAAAGCTGTTTCATTAAAAAAAGATCTAAATGAATTTGCCGTAAACAAACAAGGGGCCCTATATATTATTAGAGAAATTAATATTAAAAAAAATAAAAAAATAAACATTCTTTTTTTAATCATATATTTACCAACTTATTTTATATTTAATTTTGAACCTTGAAATTTTTTTCTTCAAATAATTTAAGTCTAAACCACAATCTTTATAACCATTAATAATTGTATGCAAGTAAGTTGAATTTGGTTTTTTTAAAAAAAAAATTTTTTGAACATAAACTAAAGTTTTTTGTCCCTTATATGAAAAATATTTTTTGTAATAATAATTGTAATCAACCCCTTCATATAAATCTAACTTCTTTTCATTTTTTTTTGTGATTTTCCATAACGCTCCTGGAACTGTTGATTTTTTGCTTTTAATAATGTTTGCATGTCCATAAATTGAATGATTTGTTTTGTGACTAAAACATAGCTTATATCCTTTTAAATTATGAGATTTTAAAAATTTTGAACCAGGGCATCTTTCTTTTGTCATTTGACGCCAATTAAGATTACTTCCATAGGCAAAATAAAGCATTTAACGATCTACAATTTTAATATTTTTTTCTTCAACAAATTTTAAAATTTGTGAATTACAATTGTCAATTTCAGACTGATTTTCAGAACGAATAACAATTGACACGCCTAATTTCCCAGCATGAAAAAAAGGATAGCTACCTATTTCGACATCTTTATTTTTGTTTTGTACTTTATTTAAAGAGCTAGCGATTTCACTTTCAACAGTTCTTAAACTTATTGTATGGCTTAATATTGGCTTGCCTCCTACTATATCGTTTTTTAAGGCACCTAACATAGATTTTAAAATTGAAGGAACCCCTGGTAAACAAAATACATTCTCTACACTAAATCCTGGAGCTCCACTTGTAGGGTTTAAAATTAAATTTGCATTTTCTGGCATCCAAACCATCTTTTGTCTTCCCTCATTAAATTCTCCAACCTTATAGTAAGACTCTAATATTTCGAAAGCTTCTTTGTGTATTTGGTACTTAACTCCAAAGGCCTTTGAAACTGACTTCGCTGTAATATCGTCATGTGTCGGACCAATACCACCAGTGGTAAAAACATAGTTATAAGTTTTTCTTAAATTGTTGAGAGTTTCAACTATAACATTTTCAAGGTCTGGAATAACTCTTACTTCGGAAACACTTACGCCTAATGAATTCAACCAAGTTGCTAAGGTGCTTGTATTAGTATCTTTTGTTCTGCCTGAAAGAATCTCGTTTCCAATAATTATTATTGCAGCATTATATTTTGTGTTTTTAGACATTTTAATTGTATAATTTGTATATGGAATTTACCAAGTCTTTAATAAAAGGCAATCTAATCAAAAGATATAAACGTTTTTTTGTTGATGTTAAATTAAAAAAAGAAATTGTCACAGCACATTGTCCCAATACAGGGTCAATGAAAGGACTTCTTGATGAAGGTAATGAGGTTTATTTGTCAAAAAAAGACGATCCGAAAAGGAAATTAAAATATGGTCTAGAAATTATAAAAGCTAAAAAAAATCTTGTTGGCGTTAATACACATATGGCTAACAAAATCGTTTATCATGGATTATCTAACAACTTAATAAGAGAATTGAAAAACTGCGAAATTATAAAACCAGAGGTTTTTTTTAACAAGGATACAAGATTTGATTTCTTAATTAAAAACAAAAACCAAAAAATTTTTATAGAAGTTAAAAATGTAACACTTTTTAGAGATCATAATACTGCTGAATTTCCTGATGCAATTACTACCAGGGGTTCTAAACATTTACTGGCCCTTATTGATGCCACAAAAAAAGGCTATAAAACCTATCTTATATTTCTAGTTCAAATTCAAAATGCAGAAAATTTTAAAATAGCTAGAGACATAGATAATGAGTATTATAAGAATTACGTTGCTGCAAAAAAAGCAGGTATTAATTTTTTGGCTTATAAGTGTAAAATTAGTTCAAAAGCAATTTATATTGATAGAAAAATTAAAATTATAAATGAATAATTATTCTGAAAAATTTGATAAAATGAAAGTAGCGGGCAAGCTTGCTGCTAAAACATTGGACATGCTCACAGAAAATATAAAGGAAGGAATTTCAACAGATTTTATTGATAAACTTGGTTATGAATTTATAAGAGACAATGGTGGTTATTCAGCCCCACTTTATTACCGAGGTTTTAAAAAATCTTTATGTACTTCCTTAAATCATGTTGTGTGTCATGGGGTTCCAACGATAGAAAGAACTTTAAAAGAAGGAGACATGTTAAATATAGATGTAACAGCAATTGTCGATGGATACTATGGGGACACAAGTAGAATGTTTTGTGTTGGAGAAATTTCGGTTAAAGCAAACAATCTTATTAACACTACCTATGTATCTATGATGAAGGCTATAAATATATTAAAACCAGGTGTTAAATTAGGTGACATTGGCAACGAAATTCAAACTTATGTTGAAAGCAAAGGTTTTTCAGTTGTAAGAGATTTTTGTGGTCATGGAATTAGTAATGTTTTTCATGAACATCCAAATATTCTTCACTATGGAAAAAAAAATACAGGCATTGAATTAGAATCAGGTATGACTTTTACCATTGAGCCAATGATAAATGCTGGTAAATATGATGTGAAAATTTTAAATGACGGATGGACAGCTGTAACAAAAGACAAATCTTTATCAGCACAATTTGAACATACGATAGGAATAACAGAAAATGGTTATGAAATATTTACAAAATCTGATAAAAACTATTCAAGACCCCCTTACAAATAATGATATCAAGGTATTCTAGAAAAGAACTTACTCAAATTTGGTCAGAAGAAAACAAATATAAAATTTGGCTCGATGTTGAAATTGCTGCAGCTCAAGCTATGGAAAAGCTGGGTTACATTCCAAAAGGAGTTTCAGCCACTGTTAAAAAAAAAGGTAAAATAAATGTTAAAAGAATCCACGTTATTGAATCTAAAGTAAAACATGATGTTATTGCGTTTTTAACTTCAATTACTGAAAGAGCTGGGATTAAAGCAAGATACTTACATCAAGGAATGACTTCATCAGATGTATTAGATACAAGTTTTAACATTCAATTAGTTCAGTCTGGAAAAATACTTTTAAAAGATATTGATCAAATATTAAATATTTTAAGGAAACAGGCAAAAAAATATAAGTTTACACCTTGCGTAGGGAGAAGTCATGGTATTCATGCTGAACCTTTAACATTTGGATTAAAGTTAGCGTCTTTTTATGAAGAATTTAAAAGAAACAAAAAAAGACTAATAAGTGCAATTGATGAAATTTCAACTTGTGCAATTTCTGGAGCTGTTGGTACGTTTGCAAATATTAATCCAAATGTTGAAAAATATGTAGCAAAAAAACTCTCTCTTAAAGTTGAACCTATATCTACACAAATAATCCCAAGAGATAGACATGCATTTTATTTCTCAGTATTAGGAATTATTGCTGGATCTGTCGAAAGGGTTGCAACAGAAATAAGACATTTGCAGAGAACAGAAGTTTATGAACTGCAAGAATATTTTTCTAAAAAACAAAAAGGTTCATCTGCAATGCCGCACAAAAAAAATCCTATATTAAGTGAAAACCTAACTGGTCTATCTAGAATGGTCAGAAGTTATGTAACTCCAGCGCTAGAAAATATTTCTTTATGGCACGAAAGAGACATTTCCCACTCAAGCGTGGAAAGAAATATTGGTCCGGATGCAAATATAACTTTGGATTTTGCGTTAGTTAGACTGTTTGATATTTTAAAAAATATGATTGTGTATCCAAAAAAAATGGCAACCAATCTTAATATTACAAAAGGTACTATTTTTTCTCAAGAGTTGATGCTTGAATTAACAAAATCTGGCCTAAGTAGAGAAAAATCATATCGAATAGTTCAGTCACATGCAAAAAAATGTATATCGCATAATTTGAATCTATTTGAAGTTGTAAAAAAAGATAATTTAATAACTAGCAAAATTCCTTTGAATAAACTTAAAAAAATATTTAATTATTCTTCACATTTTAAAAATATTAATTTGATTTTTAATAGAGTGTTTAAATAATGAAAAAAGGTAAAAAACTATACGAAGGTAAAGCTAAAATCATTTATGCAACTGCTGAAAAAGGTACTGTCATTCAACATTTCAAAGATCATGCTACAGCTTTTAATAATCAAAAAAAATCAGTAATTGAAGGTAAGGGAATTTTAAACAATAGAATTTCTGAACATATTTTATCAAATTTAAATCAAATAGGCATTGAAACTCACTTAATAAAAAGAATTAATATGAGAGAACAGTTAGTTAAATTGGTTGAAATAATTCCTATAGAATTTGTTATAAGAAATATTGCAACTGGATCTCTCACTAAAAGACTGGGTATAGAAGATGGAACTGTACTAGAAAAACCATTATTAGAATTTTGCTATAAAAATGATGATCTGCATGATCCACTAGTTGCAAGAGAACATATATGTGCTTTTGGATGGTCCGATAGCTCCGAATTAGATTCTATAAGTAAAATATGTTTTAGAATAAATGATTATATGCAGGGCATGTTTAAAAGCGTTGGTATAAAACTTATAGATTTTAAAGTTGAATTTGGAAGGTTAAATAAAAATGGCAAAAAAAAAATTATTTTAGCTGATGAAATAAGTCCTGATACTTGTAGATTGTGGGACTCAAGAAATGATAAAAAATTAGACAAAGACAGATTTAGAAAAGATTTAGGTAATGTAATTGAAGCTTATCAAGAAGTTGCTAGAAGATTAAATATTCTTCATGAGGGAACAAATATAAAAGCTGTTGAATTTGGAAAACTAAGATCAGTTAAAAATAGAAAGTAATACTTTGAAAATTTCAGTTGTTGTAACTTTAAAAAAAGCAGTTTTAGATCCTCAAGGAACAACGATAATGAAAGCTCTCAAAGGCATGAATTTTAATAATGTAAATGATGTACGACAAGGAAAATATTTTGAAATCGAAATTGATGAAAAAGACCAAAAAAAAGCTGAAGACCAAGTTTCTCAAATGTGCGATAAACTTTTAGCTAATCTTGTAATAGAAGATTATAAAATTATTGGATCACAATAATTAAAAATGAATTCATCTGTAATAATATTTCCAGGATCAAATTGTGATAGAGATATGGATGTTGCATTAAAAAAATTCGGATTTAAAAATAAAATGATCTGGCATGATGATACGAAACTGCCAAAAAGCGATTTGGTTGTTCTTCCGGGAGGTTTTTCTTATGGTGACTACCTGAGATGCGGTAGTATGGCCTCTAAATCAAAAATTATTAAATCTGTAATCGATTTTGCAAAATCTGGTGGTCTATTGATGGGTATATGTAATGGTTTCCAAATTTTAACCGAAACAGAGCTGTTGCCTGGTGTTCTCTTAAGAAACAAATTTTCAGAATTTATTTGTAAAGATGTATTTGTAAAAATAAACAATACTGAAAATAAATATTTTAAAAAAATTAATAAACAAACTTTAAAGTTACATATAGCTCATAACGAAGGAAATTATTTTTGTACAAATAATCAAATGAAAGAAATAGAAGATAACAACCAAATAGCTTTATTTTATTGTGATAAAAAAGGTGAAATTAAAGATGAACACAATCCCAATGGATCAAGTAAAAATATAGCAGGAATTTTTAATAAAGAAAAAAATATACTTGGTATGATGCCTCATCCAGAAAGGATGATAGATGCATATTTGTCCGGCGAAGATGGCTCTTTGTTTTTTCAAAATTTAATAAAAAATCTTAAATAAGTATGGTAAACGAAAAAATTGCAATCGAACATGGTTTAAAAAAACAAGAATATAGTAAAATTTGTGATTTGTTACAAAGAACACCAAATATTACTGAACTTGGAATTTTTTCAGCAATGTGGAATGAGCATTGTTCATACAAGTCTTCAAAAATTCATCTAAAAAAATTACCCACAAAAAGTAATAAAGTTATTCAAGGTCCTGGGGAAAATGCAGGTATCATAGATATTGAAGATAACGATGCCATTGTTTTTAAAATAGAAAGTCATAACCATCCATCATTTATCGAACCATACCAAGGAGCAGCAACTGGAGTTGGGGGAATTATGAGAGATGTGTTTACGATGGGAGCGAGACCTATAGCTAATCTTAATTCAATACACTTTGGTTCTCCTGAGCACAAAAAAACTAGAAATTTATTAAGAGGTGTTGTTCGTGGAATTGGTGGTTATGGAAATTGTATGGGCATACCAACTATTGCTGGACAAACAAATTTTGACGAATCTTATAATGGAAATATTTTAGTGAACGCTATGACTTTAGGATTGGTAAAAAAAAATAAAATTTTTTATTCAAAAGCTGCAGGTTTAAACAAACCTGTTATTTACGTAGGCTCAAAAACTGGAAGAGATGGAATTCATGGAGCAAGTATGGCTTCTGCTGTTTTTGATGAAAAAATAGAAGAAAAAAAACCAACAGTTCAAGTTGGAGATCCTTTTACTGAAAAACTTTTATTAGAAGCGTGTTTAGAATTAATGAGCGGTGACTCAATAATAGCCATACAAGATATGGGGGCAGCTGGACTTACATCTTCAAGTATAGAAATGGCTTCTAAAGGCAAATTGGGTATCGAACTAAATTTAAATAAAGTCCCTTGTAGAGAGTCGAAAATGACCCCATACGAAATAATGTTATCAGAAAGCCAAGAAAGGATGCTCATAGTTTTAGAGAATGGAAAAGAAGAGTTAGCAAAAAAGATTTTTGATAAATGGAATTTAGATTTCGCCATAATCGGCAAAACAACAAGTAGTAAAAAAATCGAGATTTATTTTGATAAAAAAAAAGTTGCAGATTTACCTGTAGATATTCTAGTAGAAAATTCTCCAATATATGACCGTAAATGGAAAAAAGCTAAGCTTCCTAAAAAAAATAAATTTAAAAAAGAACAATTTAAAAATTTAAAAATAGTTAATACTTTAAATAAAATTTTATCAAATCCAAATGTTTGTAGCAAAAAATGGATTTGGCAACAGTACGATCATACTGTTATGGGCGATACAATTCAAAAACCTGGTGGAGACGCAGGAGTAGTGAGAGTCCATGGCACAAGTAAAGCTGTTGCTGCATCTGTTGACTCTTCAGCAATATACTGTTGGGCTCATCCTTTAAGTGGTGGAAAGCAAATTGTTTGTGAAAGCTGGAGAAATTTAATAGCTGTTGGGGCAAAACCGATCGCTATTACAAATTGTTTAAATTTTGGTAGCCCAGAAAATGAAGAGAATATGGGTGAGTTTGTAGAGTGTGTTCAAGGTCTTGGAGAAGCCAGTGCTTATTTGGACTTCCCAGTAGTTTCAGGAAATGTTTCTTTTTACAATCAGACCAAAGAAGTGGGAATTAAACCTACCCCCACAATTGGTGGTGTTGGTTTAATCAAAAACTATAAAAATATGGTTACAATGGCTCTTAAGCAAAATGACAATATTCTTTTAGTTATTGGAAAAACTGAAGGACATTTAGAGCAAAGTTTATTTTCAAGGGATATATTATCAGAAAAAAATGGTCCTCCACCTGAAATAAATTTATTTAACGAAAAAAATAACGGAGAAACAGTTTTAAAACTTATTGATAAAAATTTTATAAGAGCTGCTCACGATGTATCTTTAGGTGGAATTATAACTGCATTATCTAAAATGTGTATCAAAGGTAGAAAAGGCGCAGTATTAAATAAACCGAAATATTTGATTGATAAATTTGAATATTTATTTGGAGAAGATCAAGGCAGGTACATAATTGAAATTGAAAAAACAAATTATAATAATGTAATTGAAATTCTCGAAAAAAATTCTGTTCACTATGATGATCTTGGAATAGTCAATGATAATGATCTTATTATTGATGAAAAGACAAAAGTATCAATTGACGATTTAGACAAATCACATAGTATTTGGTTAAATAACTATATGAGCAAATAATGGCAATGGATTTAAAAGAAATAGAAGTTCTTATTAAAGAAGCTTTACCTGATGCTAAAATTGAAATTCAAGATTTAGCTGGAGATGGTAATCATTATTCAGCTACTGTTAGTTCATCTAAATTTGCTGGTAAAACAAAAATTGAACAACATAAAATGGTATATAATTCATTAAAAGGAAAAATGGGAAATGAATTACATGCATTAGCAATTAAAACTAAGGAGTAATATGGATCAACAAATAAATAATTTAATTAGTAAAGAAATAGAAGGTAATGAGGTTTGTCTTTTTATGAAAGGAACGCCAGATGCTCCACAATGTGGATTTTCTATGGCTGTTACAAATATCTTAAAAATTTTAGAAGTTAACTTTAAAGGTATTAACGTATTAGAAGACGGAAATTTAAGGCAAGGTATAAAAGAATATAGTGATTGGCCAACAATACCTCAATTATATATAAAAAAAGAATTTGTTGGCGGTTGTGATATTGTTAAAGAAATGTATGAAAATGGTGAACTTAAAAAAATTCTTGAAAGCAAAGGAATTAATTTTAAAAAATAATTACCTAGAGTAATATTCTACTACAAGGTTTGGTTCCATAACAACTGGGTAAGGTACTTCTTCAAATTTTGGAGTTCTAACAAATTTTATCTTTTTATTTTTTTCGTCCACCTGAATATATTCAGGCACATCTCTTTCTTTGTTAGCAAGAGCGGCATCAATAAAAGCTAATTGTTTAGATTTATCTCTAATTTCAACAGTTTGTTCTTCTTTTAGTTGATAACTTGAAATATTAACTTTCTTGCCATTAACTTTCACATGACCATGATTTATAAGTTGTCTAGCAGAAAAAATTGTTGTTGAAAATTTAGCTCTATAGACAACAGCATCCAATCTTCTCTCTAATAAACCAATTAAGTTCTCTGCTGTGTCCCCTCTTTTCATAATAGCTTTTTTATAAATATTTCTAAATTGTCTTTCATTGATATTGCCGTAATAAGATTTTAGTTTTTGTTTAGCTTGTAACTGAACACCATAATCAGAATGTTTGCCAGTTTTAGATTGTCCATGTTGACCTGGAGGATAAGCTCTAGAATTAAATGGGCTCTTTGGTCTCCCCCAAAGATTAACTTTTAATCTTCTATCTACTTTATGTTTAGAATTAAGTCTTTTTGTCATTTATAGTTTAAAGGTTTATAAACTTACTCAATAATTTGTCAATCAGACTTTTTTTTACCCAAACGAGCAAATACACTTGATAAAATACGAGTTTCTTTTTCTGATAAATCCATTTTATAAAATATACTTCTCAAGTTTTCTAACATTTTAGGTTTTTTTTCTTTAGGTTTGAAAAAATTAATATCTTCAAGATTTTTGATACATAAATTTGCCATTGCTTGAATATTTTTTTTTGATGCGGCTTTAATTTTCTTAGATTTAGAATATTTCGAATTTTTAACATTTAACAATTGAAAAACTGCTTGAGCTACAATTATTAAACTATGTGATAAATTTAATGATTTGAATTTATTGTTACTAGGTATTTGCAAAACATATTTTGAAAAACTTATTTCATTGTTTGTCAGTCCTGATGCTTCAGGACCAAATAAAAAAGCAACTTTTTTACTAAAATCTATTTTATTTAGTTCGTTTAACTTAATATGTTTAATGTTTTTATTTCTAAATCTAGAAGTAGTTGAAATTAAAACATCTATATTTCTCATTGCTGGTTCAAGACTCACATAATTCTTACTTTTTTTTATAATTTCACGCGCGCCAACTGATGTAGCTTCTATTTTATCATTTGGGAATGTTGGTTTAGGGTCAATTACAATTAATTTAGAAAAATTAAAATTTTTCATTGCTCTTGCACATGCGCCAATGTTTTCAGATAATTGTGGTTTATGTAGGATAAAAGAAATATTCTTAAACATTAAAGACTTGCAGGTGCTTTATCTTTAAAGAGTTTATAATCTAAACTATCAACAAGTGCTTTAAATGATGCATCAATTATGTTTGCAGAAACTCCAATTGTAAACCAATTTTTTCCTTTTGAATCTGTACTTTCAATTGAAACTCTAGTGACAGCTTCAGTTCCTGTATTAAGAATTCTGACTTTATAATCTACTAACTTTAAATCTTTTAAATATTGAGAATATTTTGCAAGTTTGTCGACATTGTTTCTTATTGCATTATCAAGTGCATGAACAGGGCCATTACCTTCACCTTCACAAAGGATTAATTTTTTATCCACTTCTAATTTTGCTTTTGCAGATGAAATAATTTCACCTGAACTTTTTTTCTTTACACTAACGTCATATTCTTTAATTAAAATGTACCTTGGGATCTCTCCCATTATTCTTCTTGCTAATAATTCAAATGACGCATCTGCTCCGTCATAGCTGTAGCCGATGAATTCTCTATCTTTAACCTCTTCTAAAAGTTTTTTTATCTTTGGATCGTCTTGTTTAAAATCTATTCCAATTGATTTTAATCTCGAAACTATGTTGGATTTTCCTGATTGATCTGAAACTACAATATTTCTTACATTTCCCACAATTTCAGGATCTATGTGTTCGTATGTTTTTGGATCTTTTTGTACGGCTGATACGTGCAGACCACCTTTATGCGAAAATGCAGCAGCTCCAACATAAGGCAAATGTTGATTAGGTTTTCTATTTAATATCTCATCAAGTAATCTTGAGCATTGAGTTAATTTACCTACATTATCTTTTTTAATTTTGGTTTCATAATTTTTTGTGAAAGTTTCTTTTAATTGTAAAGTTGGAATTACTGACATTAAATTTGCATTTCCACATCTTTCGCCCAATCCATTAATTGTTCCCTGTATTTGTCTTGCTCCTGATAAAACTGCTGCCAAAGAATTTGCTACAGCGTTTCCAGTATCATTATGAGCATGAATTCCGAGGTTTTTTCCTGGTACAGATTTTACCACTTCACTTACAATTTCTGAAACTTCATTGGGCAATGTTCCTCCATTAGTATCACAAAGCACAATCCATCTTGCACCATTATCATAGGCTGATTTAATACACGAAATTGCATATTCTTTGTTATTTTTAAAACCATCAAAAAAATGTTCTGCATCAAACATAAATTCTTTTTTTTCTTTAACAAAAAGTTTTGCACTCTCTGAAATATTTTCTAAATTTTCTTCGTTTGATATTCCTAGGGCTACATCAACATGAAAATCCCAAGATTTACCAACTAAACATACTGCTGGAGTATTGCTATTCAGTATAGATGAAAGTCCCGGATCATTGTCAGCACTTCTGCCTGATTTTTTAGTCATGCCAAATGCTGTTAAAATTGAATTATTTAACTGAATTTTTTTTTGAAAAAACTCTGTATCTGTAGGGTTAGCGCCTGGCCATCCACCTTCTATGTAGTCTACACCCAAATCATCTAATGCTTTCGCTATTTTTAATTTATCATCTATTGAAAAATCTACACCTTGGGTTTGTGCACCATCTCTCAATGTAGTATCAAATATATATAATTTTTCTTTGCTCATTTAAATTTCCACAAGGTTTTATCATCTTTGTCTTCAATTAAAACTCCTTTGTCTAATAATTCATTTCTGATTTTATCAGCAGTTTTAAAATCTTTATTTTTCCTAGCATTATTTCTCTCATCAATTTTTTGTTTAATTTCATCTTCAGAAATCTTTGATTTACTTTGTTTAAACTTATCCCATGAATTTTTATTTTCACCTAATAAACCTATAAAATTACATGCAGAAACAAATATTTCCTTATCTTTAACTGATCCTTTTTGAGATTTTTCAAATAATTTATGAAGATTAGCTATATATCCAGGTGTATTTAAGTCGTCATATAATGGAGAAAGATATTCATCAGGAATTAAAACTTGTTTTTTAAATTCAGTATAACTTTCATACCACTTATTAATTGTTTTTTCACACTCAGCTAAAAGTTTATTATTCCAATCTAAAGGTTGTTTGTAGTGTGAGCTAATCAAAGCTAATCTTAATACTTGTCCGCTCACTTTATTTTTAAAATCACTAATTTTTAAAATATTACCTTGTGATTTTGACATTTTTTCACTTGAAATAGTTATAAATCCATTATGTACCCAATAATTTGCAAATACATCATTTTCATTAGCGCATCTGGATTGTGCAATTTCATTTTCATGGTGTGGAAAAGTTAAATCCATTCCTCCTCCATGAATGTCAAACTTATCTCCTAAAAATTTTTTTGACATAGCAGAACACTCAAGATGCCAGCCAGGTCTACCTTTTCCCCATGGAGATTCCCATGATGGTTCACTTTCAGTTGATGGTTTCCATAGTACAAAGTCAACTGGATTTTTTTTATTCTCCGAAACTTCAACTCTTGAACCAGCAATCAATTCTTCTAAATTTTTATTTGATAATTTTCCATAATCTTTAAATTTTTTTACCTCAAAATAAACGTGATTGTTAACTTCGTAAGCAAATTTATTTTTAATAAGTTTGTTTATCATTTCAATCATTAAAGAAATATTTTCAGTTGCCTTTGGCTCATGCGTTGGTTTCTCGCAGTTTAAATATTTACAATCTTCATGAAAAATGTTTGTGATTTTTTTTGTAAGATCTGCTATTGAAATATTTTTTTCAATTGAAGAAGTTATTATTTTATCATCAATATCTGTAATATTTCTTACATATATAATAGAACTATTTCCATATTTACATTTTAGAACCTTGAATAAAATATCAAACACAACTAATGGTCTTGCATTACCAATATGTGGATTATCATAAACAGTTGGTCCACAAACATACATTCCAATTTTTTTTGAATTTATTGGAGAAAATTTATCCTTATTATTACTAAGGCTATTTGTTAAAAAAATATCTTTATTCATTATTCTAGAAATATACTTTAATTTAGGGTTTGTGAATCTTTTAGATTACCTAGGAATCTTACAAACTGGGATTGGCTCCATTTTATGAAGATTCAATTTTCGTATTTTAATGTATTTTTGGTAGTTTGGTGAATTAGGATTATTCATTGCTTCTTCTAATTCATTATATTTTAAACCTAATTGACCTTCATCTGTTCTGCCATCATCCCACAATCCATCAGTTGGAGCTGCTTCGATAATTTCTTTTAATATTCCAAGTTCTTTTCCAAGTTCCCAAATTTCAGTTTTATTACAGTCAGCTATAGGAGAAATGTCTACTCCGCCATCGCCGTATTTAGTATAAAAACCAACTCCAAAATCTTCTACTTTGTTACCAGTTCCTACAACAATTCCTTTGTTTGCTGCTGCCACCTGATAAAGTGTCGTCATTCTTAATCTTGCTCGAGAATTTGCCATTCCATGCTCACTAGAGAAATTAGACAAAGTTCCTTCAAATGTTTTAAACAAATCATCTAATTCAACTGTATACCCTACAACATTTTTAAAATTGTTTTTAAGCCACTTTTGATGAGCTAAACTAAGGTCATGTTGAGCACTTTTTTGTTTTATAGGCATTGATAGAACGATAGTTTTTAAACCAGTCATTGCACTTAAAGTGCTAGATACTGATGAATCGATTCCACCAGAGATTCCTATAACTAAGGACTCTGCTTTTTTTGGCATTGAATTTACATAACTCAAAATCCAATCTTTTATAAAAATAGTTTTTTTATTCACTTCCATAAATCAAATATACGATAAAGGGTTTCTTTTATAAACGTTTAAGATGCCGCTCTAATTCCACTTCTTGCATAAATAGAATTCTTTTTTATTTCGTCAGAAATTAAAAAGGCCAGTTCTAACGCTTGATTAGCGTTTAATCTTGGATCACAATGAGTACGGTATCTACTAGATAAGTCTTTATCTGAAATTTTTTGCGTTCCACCCGTACATTCTGTTACATTTTGTCCCGTCATTTCAATATGCAAACCACCAGCATAAGATCCTTCACTTTGATGAACGGCAAAGACGTTTTTAACTTCTTTTAATACATTATTAAAAGGTCTTGTTTTAAACCCAGTTGTAGATTTAATAGTATTTCCATGCATAGGATCGCATGACCAAATAACATTTGTACCTTCTTTTTTAATTGCTCTTATTAATTTTGGTAAAAACTTTTCAACGCTATCATGACCAAATCTTGATATTAATGTTATTTTTCCTTTTTCATTACTTGGATTTATTTTATTGCAAATCTTAACAATTTCTTCTGGTTTAGATGTTGGGCCACATTTAATACCTATTGGATTCTCTAATCCTCTGCAAAATTCAACATGACCACCATTTAGTTGTCTAGTTCTATCGCCTATCCAAACAAAGTGAGCCGATGTATCATGGTATTCTCCAGTAGTAGAGTCAATTCTTGTCATACTTTCTTCAAATGGTAATAATAAAGCCTCATGCGATGTCCAAAAGTTAACTGTTTTAAGTCTTCTGTTAAAATCTGAATTTATTCCACACGCATCCATAAAAGCTAAGGCATCAGCAATTTTGTCCTCTAATTCTTTAAATTTTTTAGCTTGTGGACTTTTTTTTATATAACCTAAATTCCAAAGATGAACTTTTTTTAAATCTGCAAAACCCCCATGACAAAATGCTCTTATTAAATTCAAAGTTGATGCGGCTTGAGAATAAGCCTTAAATAATCTTTTTGGATCAGGTTTTCTAGATTTTTCATTAAATTCAATACCATTTATATTATCGCCTAAGTAACTTGGTAGTTCTTTATTTCCTTGTTTTTCTGTTGGCGCACTTCTTGGTTTAGAAAACTGTCCTGCTACTCTTCCAAGTTTAACAACAGGCAGGGAAGCCGAATAAGTTAAAACCAATGACATTTGCAACATAACTTTAAAATAATCTCTAATATTATCTGGATTAAATTCAGCAAAACTTTCTGCGCAGTCTCCTCCTTGTAATAAGAAAGCTTTTCCATCCACAACATCAGCAAGCTGTTGTTTTAAATGTCTTGTTTCTCCAGCAAATACCAAAGGGGGGAAATCTTTTATTTTTCCTAGAACCATATTAAGTTCTTTTTCATCCTCGTATAAAGGTATGTGTTTAACTGGATAATTTCTCCAACTATTTGTTTTCCATTTCTTCATATTCAACCTAAGAGTGTTTTACCAAAGTTTGGTATTTATTCAACAGTAACAGATTTAGCAAGATTTCGTGGTTTATCTATGTCGCAATTCTTCAATAATGCTACATGATACGCCAAAAACTGCAATGGTATTGTTAAAAGAAAAGAATTGATTGTTGAATTAGTTTTTGGAATTTGAAATTTAAATCTAATATTTTCATTTGTTGTTTCCGAATTATCATCAGTGATCATCAAAACTTTACCTCCTCTTGCTATAACTTCTTGCATATTAGAAATAGTTTTTTCAAAAAATCTATCTTTTGGTGCTAACACTACAACTGGCATTCCGTCTTCAATGAGAGCAAGTGGTCCATGTTTCATCTCTCCAGCAGCATATCCTTCTGCATGAATATAAGATAGTTCTTTAAGTTTAAGAGCTCCTTCCATTGCAATTGGGTAAGAATAACCTCTGCCTAAGTACATAGTTCCTTTTGCACTAATAAAATCTCTTGCAATTACCTGTATATCTTTTTGCTTATTTAAAGTTTCCTCAATTAAATTTGGTATTTTTTTTAAATCTAAAACTAACCTTGTATATTCTTCAATATCTATATCAGTTCTTTCTTTTGCTATCTTTAAGGTTAGTAAATAAAGCACAATCATTTGTCCAATAAATGCTTTTGTAGAAGCCACTCCTATCTCTGGACCGGCGTGAATTGGTAAAACAAAATCAGCTGATCTTGCTATTGAACTTTCAACTACATTAACTACACCGCACGTTTTTACTTTGTTTTTTTTACATTTTTCTAAAGCTGCATAAGTATCAGCGGTTTCGCCTGATTGAGAAACAAAAATATATAAATCATTTGAATTTAATTTTACTTTTCTATATCTAAATTCTGATGCAATATCAGCCTCAACATCTATTGAGGTAAATTCTTCAATCCAATATTTTGACATCAAACAAGAATGATATGCGGTTCCACAAGCAATTAAACGAATTTTGTTAATTTTTTTTGGATCTATTGGTAAATTATAAATATTTATTTCATTTCTAGTTTTATCCAAGTATTCATTAATACATTTTTTTGTAGTGACTGATTGTTCATTAATTTCTTTCGACATAAAATCTTTATAATCACCCTTGTCTGCAACATTCTCCTCATTAGATAATTCGTAAATTTCTTTATTTATTTTTTTTTTATCAGAATTATAAAATTCAACTTTTTCCTTATAAAGAATGCAAAAATCTCCGTCATCAAGATAAGAAATCTTATTTGTCATTGATTTTAGCGCATAAGAATCTGAGCCGATAAAATTTTCATTATGTCCATAACCAACCGCTAAAGGGCTTCCTCTTCTTGCGCCCACTACTAAATTATTAAAGTCTTTAAAAATGACTCCTAATGCAAAACTTCCTTCTAATTTTTCTAAAGTCTTATGAATACAATTAATTAAATTTTCTTTTTTTAAAAAATCAGTCAATATAACTGTTATTACTTCTGTATCTGTTTGAGATTTAAATGAGTATCCTTTTTGTTCAAATTCTTTTCTTAGCTTATCTGAATTTTCAATAATTCCATTATGAACAACTGAAACTACCTCAGATGAATGTGGGTGTGCATTAACTTGATTTGGTACTCCATGTGTTGCCCATCTAACATGGCCAATGCCAAGATCTCCTCTCGAAGGATTTTGGAAAAGTATTTTTTCCAAGTTATCTACCCTTCCTGAACATTTTTGTTCATTAATTTGTCCATTGCTTATTGTTGATATGCCTGCAGAGTCATATCCTCGATATTCAAGTTTTTTTAAAGCCTCAACAATACTTGATGACACTGATTTATTGCTAACTATTCCAATTATTCCACACATTATCTTTTTCTTTTGTAGTTTTTAATTTCTATTTGAGGAGACCTAGTCAATGCTAAAGATTTTTTGTTTACATTTTTTGTTATTACAGAACCGGCCCCTACTACACTGTCTTTTTCTATTGTTAATGGAGCAACTAATGATGAATTAGATCCAATAAATACATTGTCTTTAATTTTGGTTTTACTCTTTTTTATTCCATCGTAATTACAAGTAATTGTACCTGCTCCAATATTAACTGATTTACCTATCTTACTATCTCCTACATAGGCTAAATGATTTATTTTAGTTTTCTTACCAATTATACTTTTTTTAACTTCTACAAAATTTCCAACTTTAGAGTTTTCTTTCAGAATGGTTTCAGGTCTTATTCTTGCATATGGACCTATCTCAACTTTGTTTTCAACTTTGCAGTTTTCCAAATGGGAAAATGAATTAATCTTAACATTGTTACCTATTTTAACTTTTGGTCCAATAACAACATATGGGGCAATTGTCACATTTTTTCCAATTTTTGTATCAAATGAAAAAAAAATTGTTTCAGGCCCTTCCATTTTAACTCCAGATTTAATAAATTTATTTCTAAGCTTATTTTGAACTTTTTGTGAATTTATTAGTTTCATGTAAAAAATATTTACAGTAAGTAAAAGAATATATTAATTCACAAATTATTTCTTAAAAATACTTTAAAAATGACTCAAAAATTAACAATTCTATTCGACCTTGATGGAACTCTTGTAGATACTGCTCCAGATTTAATGGCCGCACACAATCATGTAATGAATAAATTTGGATACAGCTCAAAAGGAATAAACGAAATAAGAAACCTTGTTGGCAAAGGTGCTGCAGTAATGATTGGTAGATCTCTATGGGGTTCTGCGAAAAAAGAAATGTCCAAAATTACCGATCCAAAAATTAAAGGTGAAATGATTAAAGAGTTTCTAAATTTTTATGGAAAAAATATAGTAAAAGACAGCAAGCTTATAAATGGAGTTTATGAGTTTCTTACTTGGGCAAAAAAAAATAATATTTCTATGGCTGTTTGTACAAACAAGCAAGAGCATTTAGCAGTAGATTTATTAAAAAAAATAAAAATATATGATTTTTTCGAATATGTTGCTGGTAGAAATACTTTTGAATATTATAAGCCTGATCCTAGACATTTAACTAGCATAATAGAAATAATGAACGGAACTATTAAAAAAAGTTTGATGATTGGTGATAGTGAAAATGATGCTGACGCAGCAAAATCTGCTGGTATACCAATGATACTTTTAGAAAATGGATATACAGATAAAAAAGTTGAACAAATCTACCACGACTATTTAATTAAAGATTTTGTGGGTATAGAAAAAATAATTAATAAATTTTTAAATGTTTGATCCAAATTTAATTTTTGCTTTAATAAGTTTTTATTTTGTTATGTATGTGACCCCGGGACCAAATAATGCCATGGTGCTCACCTCTGGTCTTAAATTTGGTTTTAGTAAAACCATACCTCATATGACGGGTATTACTATTGGTCATGTTTTGCAACTAAGTCTTGTTTGTATGGGTTTAGGAAAAATTTTTCAAATATTTCCTCAGTTACAAAACATTTTAAAAATATTGTGTGCTTTATACCTTCTTTACCTTGGATATAAAATTATAGGATCGTTCAGTAAAATCAAAGAAGATAAATCTAGACCTTTAAAATTTCATGAAGCTGCTCTATTTCAAATTGTTAACCCTAAGGCGTGGACAATATCAAGTATGGTTGCATCGGGATTTCTTCCTAAAGATGGAAATTTAGTTTTTTCAATTTTTTTTATTGCACTTATAGCCTTAATTATTTGCCCTATATCAATATCCCCATGGGCTGCTTTTGGTTCAGCAATTAAAAACATAGTAAAGAATAATAAAATAAAAGTGATAATTGAGTATTTTTTGGCATTTTTACTTTTAATTACTGCCATTTTGATTGTAATAGAGAAATAATTTATTATTACTTATAAAAAAATTTAAGGAGTTTGTTTGATTTTACACAAAGTAAAAGTTTATCCGTCTAAAATTAATTTGCCAAAAAAAAAGCAACTAGCCTGGAAAATTGCTGAGATTGCAAGTGATAATGCAAAATTAAATAAAGATGCAGTTGAAATGGTTGTAAACAGAATTATTGATAATGCGTCTGTTGCAATTGCATCGCTTAATAGAAAATCAGTCGTTTCATCTAGAGAAATGGCTTTGAAACATTCTAGAAAAAATGGTGCTACATTATTTGGTATTAACAGTAAATTAAAATTTGATTGTGAGTGGGCAGCTTGGTCAAATGGTACCGCTGTTAGAGAGCTTGATTTTCATGATACTTTTTTGGCTGCTGATTATAGTCATCCAGGAGATAATATACCTCCGTTAATAAGTGTAGCTCAACAAAACAAAAAAAGTGGTTTGGATCTTTTAAAAGGAATTATCACTGCTTATGAAGTGCAAGTCAATTTAGTAAAAGGAATTTGTTTACATAAACATAAAGTAGATCACATAGCTCACCTCGGTCCAAGTGTTGCTGCAGGAATAGGAGCTATGTTAAAACTTAACACAGAAACAATTTATCAAGCTGTACAACAAGCATTACACACAACAATATCAACTAGACAATCTAGAAAAGGTGAAATTTCAAGTTGGAAAGCATACGCACCTGCGCATGCAGGAAAACTTGCAATAGAAGCTGTTGATAGAGTTATGCGCGGTGAAGGAGCACCAAGTCCAATTTATGAAGGGGAAGATAGTGTAATAGCTAGAATTTTAGATGGAAAAAAAGCATTATACAAAGTTCCTCTTCCGAAGAAAGGTGAAAGTAAAAAAGCAATACTTGAAACTTATACTAAAGAGTACTCAGCCGAATATCAGTCACAGGCATTAATTGATTTAGCTAAAAAATTAAAAAAGAAAGTACAAAATTTAAATCAGATTAAAAAAATAGATATCTTTACTAGTCATCATACACATTATGTTATTGGCACAGGAGCAAATGATCCTCAAAAAATGGATCCTAATGCAACTAGGGAAACTTTAGATCATTCGATAATGTATATTTTTGCTGTAGCTCTAGAGGATGGGGATTGGCATCATGTAAAATCATATACTAAATCTAGAGCAAAAAGAAAGAGTACTATAAAAATATGGAGATCAATTAAAACTCATGAAGATAAAAAGTGGACTAAAAAATATCATCATCCAAACCCAAAAAAAAAGTCATTTGGTGCTAAAATAGTTATTACTCTTAAAAATGGAACAAAAGTAAAAGAACAACAAGATAGAGCTGATGCTCATCCATATGGATTACGTCCCTTTAAAAGGAAGAACTATATAAATAAATTTTTAACTTTGACTAAAAATATTTTGGATAAAAAAGAAATTGATAGATTTTTAAAAGTTGTACAAAATCTTAAAAGATTAAAACCTGGTCAATTAGATAAATTAAATATTCAAGTAAAAAAAAATAAAATAAAAAGAAATTTTAACAAAGGAATTTTTTAATGCATTTTATAAAAAAAAATCCAAATCAAAAAAGAAAGGATTTTGTTGAAAAGTTAGAGTCTAATAAAATTCTTAGAGTCCCTGGTGCATATAACCCTCTTACTGCAAAATTAATTGAAGAAATAGGTTATGATGCTGTTTATGTTTCAGGCGGGGTAATGGCTAATGATCTTGGTTATCCGGATATTGGTTTAACAACATTACAAGATGTGAGTACACGATCCTATTTAATTTCAAGAGTAACAAACCTTCCAACAATAGTTGATATCGACACAGGTTTTAAATCTTGCAAAGAAACAATTGAAACTTTTGAAGAATTTGGAATTTCTGCTGTGCATATAGAAGACCAGATTGAAAGAAAAAGATGTGGGCACTTAGATAATAAGGAATTAATTACAACCGATTCAATGATTAAAAAAATTAAAGAATGTGTTTCAGCTAAAAAAGATAAAAATTTTAAAATTATAGCTAGATCAGATGCCAAAAGTGTCGAAGGTATTGATAAAATGATTGAAAGATGCAAAGCATATATTGATGCGGGAGCTGAAATAATTTTTCCTGAAGCTTTGCATGATGAAAAAGATTTTGAAAAAGTCAGAAAAGAACTTTCTTGCTATTTGCTAGCGAACATGACCGAGTTTGGTAAATCTAAATTATTTAACTTTAAAGAACTTGAGCAATTTGGTTACAATATAGTTATTTATCCAGTTACTACTCAGCGATTAGCAATGAAAAATGTTGAAGATGGATTGAGAGACATTTATACAAATGGACATCAAAATAATATTATAGATAAAATGCAAACTAGAAAAAGATTGTATGAGCTCGTTGATTATGAAAAATATAATAGTTTAGATGAAAAAATTTATAACTTTGATACAGATGGACACGAATAATGACGGATGAAATAAAAAAAGGTCTACTAGGAATTGTAGTTGACGAAACTACTGTTTCTCAAGTAATGCCGGATATCAACTCTCTTACTTATAGAGGTTATGCCGTTCAAGATCTTTGCGAAAAATGTAATTTTGAAGAGGTAGCATATCTTGTTTTAAACGGAGAACTTCCAAATAAAAATCAGTTAAAAAATTTTATTAAAGAAGAAAGATCAGATAGAAAACTTTCGAAAGAAATCTTAAGTGATATTAGAAAAATGCCTAAGAAAGCTCATCCAATGGACGTGGTGAGAACTGCTGTAAGTTTAATGGCTTTAGAAGACAAAGAAACTAAAGATAATTCTCCAAAAGCTAATATGAGAAAGGCTATAAGAATATTCTCTAAAACGCCTATTGCATTAGCTGCTTTTTTTAGAGCGAGAAAAGGTAAAAAAATAATACATCCCAAAAGAAATTTGTCTTTTTCTGAAAATTTTTTTTATATGTGTTTTGGAAAAATTCCAAGCAAAGAAATTGTTAAAGCTTTTGATGTTTCATTAATTCTTTACGCTGAACATAGTTTTAATGTTTCTACATTTACAGCAAGAACTATTACAAGTAGTTTATCTGATATTCACGGAGCAATCACTGGAGCTATCGCTAGTTTAAAAGGCCCTTTACATGGTGGCGCTAATGAAGAAGTTATGCATATGATGAATAAGATTAAAAAACCTGAAAAAGCTTTTAAATGGATTAATAAAGCTCTTCAAAATAAAGATGTTGTGATGGGTTTTGGTCATAGAGTTTATAAAAAAGGTGACTCAAGAGTTCCTACTATGGAAAAATATTTTAAAAAAGTTGCTTCCATAAAAAAAGATAAAAAATTTGTTAAAATTTATGACATTGTTAAAAATGTTATGATAGATAAAAAAAATATTCATCCAAATGTTGATTATCCGACTGGACCTACCTATCATTTAATGGGATTTGATACAGATTTTTTCACCCCTATCTTTGTTATTTCAAGAATAACTGGTTGGTCCGCACATATTATGGAACAACATTCGGCAAATAAACTAATAAGACCACTTTCTAAATACAGTGGAGCGTCACATCGTAAAGTGATGTTGCTAAATCAAAGATAAAAATTTTTTATTGATTAGATCCTAAATTACTAAAAGCTTCTGCCCAACTTCCTTTTGTAGATGCTTTAGAATATTCAGTTGCTCTTCCTTCAAAGAAATTCATGTGCTCAACTGCATTCAGCATAGTATCCAACCAGGTTAGAGGATTTTTATCAACATTATAAATTGGCTCTAATCCTAATTGAACAAGTCTTCTGTTTCCAATAAATCTTATATAATCTTTAACTTCTTTAGCTGTAAGACCTTCCAGCGGACCCATTTCAAAAGCTAAATCAATAAACGCATCTTCATGTTCAACAATAGTTCTGCAAGCCTCGTAAATTTCTTTTTTTAATTGTGGAGTCCAAATTTCAGGATTCTCATTTATAAATTCTTTAAAAATTCTAATCATCGAATTGCAATGCAAGGTTTCGTCTCTAACTGACCAGGTTACTATCTGACCCATCCCTTTCATTTTGTTATGTCTTGGAAAGTTAAGTAAAATTGCAAAACTTGCAAACAATTGTAATCCTTCAGTAAAAGCACTAAATACAGCAACTGTTTTTGCTATGTCTTCTTTTGAATTGACGTTAAAATTTTGCATATAGTCATATTTATCTTTCATCTCTTTATACTTCATGAATGCAGAATATTCCGACTCGGGCATGCCAATTGTATCTAAAAGATGGGAATAAGCTGCTACATGAACAGTTTCCATTGAAGCAAAAGCTGTCATCATCATCAACACTTCTGTTGGTTTAAACACAGTTGTATAGTGTCTTAAATAGCAATTGTTAACCTCTACGTCTGCTTGCGTAAAAAATCTGAAAATTTGAGTTAATAAATTTTTCTCAGCTTGGGTTAAGTTTTTTTGCCAATCTCTCACATCATCGCCAAGAGGAACTTCTTCTGGTAACCAATGAATTCTTTGCTGAGTTAACCACGCATCGTAGCACCACGGATATCTAAAAGGTTTATAAACTGGATTTTCTACCAATAATCCCATTTTTTTAGGTTGGATTATCTCTTTATTATTATCTTTAATTTTTTTAGCTACTGACATGACAAACACTCCTCATATTCGGGCTCTTCATTTTGCTCCTTTTTATTTGATTTATAAACATTTGCCAAAATATCAGTAGAATTTGCATCATTGATATTTTCGGCACGCTGTATTGATTTAGATCTACAATAATAAAGACTTTTCAAGCCTTTTTTCCATGCTTGGAAATGTATGTCATGAAGTTCTTTTTTATGGACATCCGCAGGTAAAAAAAGATTTATTGACTGTGCTTGAGATATATTTGGAGTTCTATCAGCGCCAAGCTCCACAATCCACTTTTGATCTAATTCAAAAGCTGTTTTGAAAACATCTTTTTCTTCTTTAGTTAAAAAATCTAAATGTCTTACTGAACCTTGATTTGTCGTAATGCTAGACCAAATCTCATCACTATTTTTGTTATACTTATCTAAAATTTTTTCTAAATATTTATTTTTAACATTAAATGAACCTGATAGAGTTTTATGAGTGTAGCTATTAGCTGCAATAGGCTCAACCCCTGGAGAAGTTCCTCCGCATATAATTGATATAGAAGCAGTTGGTGCTATCGCTGTTTTGTTAGAAAATCTTTCACTAATTCCATATTCTTCAGCGTCTGGACAAGCTCCTCTTTCCTCTGCAAGTTCTTTAGAAGACTCATCAACTTTTTTTTGAATATGGTCAAATATTTTTTTATTCCAAACTTTGCTCATAACAGATTCTAAAGGAATATTTTTTTGTTGAAAAAATGAATGCAATCCCATAACTCCTAAACCAACACTTCTTTCTTTCATGGCTGAGTAAGTTGCGTCATTGAATTGTTCTGGAGCATTTTCAATAAAATCGGTTAAAACATTATCTAAAAATCTCATAATATCGCTAATAAAATTATTATCATCTTTCCATTCATCGTATTTCTCGATGTTTAATGAAGACAAACAACATACAGCTGTTCTGTCTTTTCCATCTTTATCAATTCCAGTTGGAAGTGTGATTTCGCTACATAGATTTGAAGTTTTAACATTTAATCCTGCTAATTTGTGATGTTGAGGAATTTGTCTATTAACTGTATCAATAAAAATTATATATGGTTCACCTGTTTCAATTCTTGCCGTTAAAAGTCTAATCCATAAATTTCTTGCAGATATTGTTGATTGAATTGCTCCATCCTTTGGACTCTTAAGTCCCCACTGTTCATCCATTTCAACAGCTCTCATAAATGCATCCGATACCAATACACCATGATGTAAATTTAAAGCTTTTCTATTTGGATCACCTCCGGTTGGTCTTCTCATTTCAATAAACTCCTCTATTTCAGGATGATCAATTGGCAAATAGCAAGCTGCAGATCCTCTTCTTAGCGAACCTTGACTTATGGCCATTGTTAAAGAGTCCATAACTTTAATAAAAGGAATTATTCCTGAAGTTTTTCCTACTCGTCCAATTTTTTCTCCAATGGACCTAAGATTTCCCCAATAACTTCCTATTCCCCCACCTCTTGCTGCTAGCCAAACATTTTCGCTCCATAAATCTAAAATGCCATCTAAACTATCGCCAGCTTCATTTAAAAAACAAGATATAGGTAAACCTCTTTTCGTTCCACCATTTGAAAGTACTGGTGTAGCTGGCATAAACCATAAATTGCTTATGTAATTATAAATTCTTTGAGCATGTAAATTGTCATCAGCATAGTAACTGGCTACTCTTGCAAATAAATCTTGATAAGATTCATTTGCTCCTAAATATCTATCGCTTAAAGTAGCTTTACCAAAATCTGTTAAGTTAGAATCTTTTGATCTATCAATTTTTATTGTTATGCCTTTTTCATTCTGAAAAAGTTCAGTTTCATTAGTTAATGAAAATAAATCTAACCTTTTTTCTTTTATTACATCAACATTTTTAGGGGTATATTCAGAGACAGCTTTCTTAATTGCTTGTGATAGTATTTTATTCATATTTAGTTATTGTAATCTTTGTATTAACAAAACAACTATATGTTGTATGTTATTAATGTTGATATACTATATAAAATATAAATCAACAGAACATTTGTAGAACATTATAAAATAATATCAACAAAAAAATAACAAAAAATTACTAAATAAAGAGTAAAGCTAAAGTCTTAATAAATAATGTTAAAAGTATAAGTGATATAAATGAAGATATTTGATTGCACTACATTTTACGCCGAACATTTAATGATGGATGTAAGGTTTAATGTATTAGATCAGCATGTGGATAAATTTATCGTGTGTGAATCTACAATTTCGCATAGCGGTAAACCAAAAAAACTGAATTTCGATATAAATAACTATCCAAAATTTAAAAATAAAATAATCCACGTAATAATTGACGAAGAGCCAAATGATATTATTAAATCTGAAAATAAATTGCTAAGTCCGACAGAAAAAAGGGTAAATAGTTTAAAGAGAATAGAACTATCTTATGACTACATGACTAAAGCATTAGATATAGCTTTAGATAATGATTTAATTATTTTAAGTGATAACGATGAAATTCCAAATTTAAATTCAAATCAATTCAAAAATTCAAAAAAGGATATATTTATTTTTAAACAACATTTTTTTTATTATAAATTTAACCTCTTATATGATTTAGTTCCGTGGTATGGATCAAAAGCGGCAAAAAAAAAGAAAATAGTTTCAATGTCATGGTTAAAAAATTTAAAAAATAAACAATATCCATTCTGGAGAATTGATACACTGTTTTCAAATACTAAATACATAAATTTAGATATAATAAAAGACGGTGGCTGGCACTTTACTAATTTAATGACTGCAGAAAAATTATATGAAAAACTAACTAACTTTGGACATCATGATGAATTTGAGTTAAGTGGTTTGACTGTTGATGATTTAAAAAAAAAAATTAAAGAAAAAAAGGTTTTTTTTAATCATTTTATGGATAAGGAAAATTATAAGGAAAGATGGGAATACGATTATAAATTAAAAAAAATTGAAAATAATTTACTTCCCCAATATATCGTAAATAATCCGAAAAAATTTAATGAATGGTTTGATTAAATACAGATGATAAAATGGGGAATAGTTGGACTCGGAAATATGGCGCAAAAGTTCGCTAATGCGATTAAAGAAACTAATAATGCAAAATTATTATCTATATCAAGTTTAAACAGTGAAAAATTAAAGTCTTTTGCAAATAATTTTCAAATAGATAAAAATTATGTTTTTGATAGTTATAACGATTTAATATCATGTAAGAAAATAGATGCTGTTTATATAGCTACATTAAACAATACTCACCTAAATTTAATAAAATCCTGTGCAGAAAATAAAAAAAATATTTTATGTGAAAAACCATTAACATTAAATTTTGATGAAGCAAACGAAGCAGCAAACTATATAGCAAAACATGATGTAATATTTTATGAAGCTATTGCTTATTACAGTCATGGACAAACAAAAAATTTAATTGCTTTGTTAAACGAAAACAAATTAGGTAAAATAATTTCAATTAACTCAACTTTTGGATTTAAAGTAAAAAGAGTTAACCCTAAATCTAGAATATTTGATAAATCTCTTGGAGGTGGTGTTATTCTTGATGTTGGGTGCTATCCTCTAAGTTTATTAAATTTGATTTCTAAAAATAGCAAAAATATTAAGTTTATAAATGCGAAAGGAAGTTTTTCTTCTACTGACGTTGACGATAGTGCTGAAGCAAATTTAGTTATTGAAGATAGCATTGATTCGTATGTTAAAATAAGTTTTAAAGAAAACCTTGAAAACAAATTAATTATCAAGGGAGAGAATGGTAGTTTAATTGTGCCAAATCCCTGGTTACCTGAAATGAAAAGTCATATTGATGTTAATTACGTAAATTCTAGTTATAAAAAATTTTTTACATCAACTAAATCACTTTTCGGAAACCAAATTCAAAATGTATCTGCTAATATTGAAAGTAATAAAAAAAAAGACGATTTCCTTGTAAATATTGAAGAATCTTTAAAAATCATGAATAACTTAACTATATGGTCTGATTTGATAAGAAAATGATAAAACTTTTTAAAATATTTAAGAAAAATGTCTAAAGAAATAATAATTAACCCGCTTGGATTTAGAGAATATGATGCAAGATGGTTATATAATAAAGATATAAATAACTTAGGTATTGAAAACCTTGGAAGAGGTTTTGGAACACAAATAATCAAACACTCTCAAAAAAAAAGCCCTAGAGTAATTGTTGGGCATGATTATCGATCATACAGTGAAGAAATTAAAGCTAGTTTAAAAAAAGGTTTGATTGAATCAGGGTGCTATGTCGAGGACATAGGTTTGTCTTTATCACCTATGGTTTATTTTGCACAATTCAATTTAAAATCAGATGCAGTTGCGATGGTTACTGCAAGTCATAATGAAAATGGTTGGACTGGGGTTAAAATGGGAATTAAAAAAGGTTTAACTCATGCTCCTGAAGAAATGAAAGAATTAAAAGATATAACCTTAAATCAAAAGTTTATAAAAGGTGAAGGTAATGAAAGACAAATAGAAAATTTTCAAAAAGTTTACAAAGACGATTTAATAAATAAAAATAAAATAAAAAAAAAAATTAAAGCTGTTGTTGCGTGTGGAAATGGAACGGCTGGCATATTTGCGCCAGATATATTAAGAGGAATAGGTTGTGAAGTTGTAGAATTAGATTGTAACTTAGATTGGAATTTTCCTAAATATAATCCAAATCCTGAAGATATGGAAATGCTTCATGCTATAAGTAAAGCTGTTAAAGAAAACAATGCCGATGTTGGATTTGGTTTTGATGGTGATGGTGATCGTTGTGGTGTTATTGATAACGAAGGTAATGAAATATTTTCTGATAAAATAGGTTTGTTAATAGCTAGAAATTTATCATCAGAACATAAAGGCTCGAAATTTGTTGTAGATGTAAAATCTACCGGATTATTTAAAACTGATAAAATTTTGAATGAAAACAAATGTAAGACAATTTATTGGAAAACAGGCCACTCTCATATTAAAAGAAAAGTAAATATTGAAAAAGCACTTGCTGGATTTGAAAAAAGTGGACATTTCTTTTTTAATACTCCATTAGGATATGGATATGACGATGGGATTAATTCTGCAATACAAGTTTGTCACTTGCTAAATCGTAAAAATAAAAAAATGAGTGAAATAATAAAAGATTTACCTAATACTTTTCAATCACCAACTATGGCACCTTTTTGTAAAGATGATGAAAAATATAAAGTTGTTGATGAATTAGTTAAACAAATTCAAAAAATTAAAGATAATAAAATAAAAATAGATGATCAAGAAATTATCGAAGTATTAACTGTAAACGGTGTAAGATTTATATTTAATGATGGTTCTTGGGGATTAATTAGAGCTTCATCAAATAAACCTTCTTTAGTTATAGTTACAGAAAGTCCCACATCTGAAAAAAGAAAAAAAAATATATTCAATTTTATTGACGATCTTCTTCAAAAGACAGGAAAAGTTGGCGAATACGATCAAAAAATTTAATTATAAAGAAAGATATCTATATAAAAAAATAGTTCCAACAACATATAAAAATATTCCAAACAAATTTTGAATTATTGATTTGTCTATTTTATGAACTGTATTAGCCCCAACACGTGCCATAAGCATAGTTATTGGTATAAATATCAAAAATGCTGGAATATTTATAAATCCAACACTAAAAGGTAAATTTACTTTTAAAAATGAACCAGTTATTAAAAAACCAATAGCTCCAAACAATGCTATAATAAACCCAATGGCTGCTGCACTTCCAATAGCTTTGTTTATTGAGTAACCAAAATATCTCAAAATAGGCACATTCATAACTGCACCTCCAATTCCCATAGGCGCCGATATAAAACCTGATATGAAGCCAAAAATCACTCTTGGAAATAAATTAAAATTTGCTTTTAAGTTTTCAGCCTTTTCCTTAAAGTTTAAAAGATAGGCTCCTAAAAAATAAACTACTATTGTAAAAAAAATAAGAAGAGCTTTAGTTTTTAACAAAGCAGCAAATAATGTTCCTGATGAAACTCCAACTATTACGAAAAAGCCATAACTTTTTATAATGTTTATATCTACAGATTGATGTTTTTTGTGAGTTAATACTGAAACAAATGAAGTTGGGATAATTATAGAAAATGATGTCCCAACAGCTAAATGCATTAAATAGTCAGGATTAACATTTAAACTTTCGAATATAAAAAATAAAAAAGGAACCGTGATAAGTCCCCCGCCTATCCCAAATAAACCCGCAAAAAAACCAACTGGAAAAGCTGTAATTACCATTAAAAATATAAAGAAAATATATTCGTTTGATAAAATTGAACTAATCAATTTGACCTACAGCATGTGCTTGAGGTGCTAATTTTACCTTATCCATTATATGGTCAATTTTTTGCACGTCAGCATTTCTTACACACATATTGTCGCTTAAATATTTTTTCCAAAAACTAGAACCAGTTTGCCCATGAAATAATCCAAGAGTATGCCTCATAATTTGGTTAATTCTTGTTCCTTTTTTTACCTCATCTTTTAAATAAAATATTAAATTTTTAATTACCTCTTCTCTACTTAAAATATTGTCATTATTAAAAATTTCTTTTTCAATATTTGCTAACATGTAAGGAGACTGATAAATAGATCTTCCAATCATAGTACCATCAACTTTCATTAAATGATTTTTAATTTCATTAGTTGAGGTTATTCCTCCATTAATTATTATTTCTAAATCTTGAAAATCTTTTTTCAATTTATAAACCATTTCATATTTCAATGGTGGAATGTTTAGATTTTGTTTAGGAGTAAGACCTCCTAAAATTGCTTTTCTTGCATGGATTATAAAAGTTTTAACTCCTGTGGATTTTAACAAGCTTATAAATTTATAAAGATTTTCGTAATAATCTACATCATCATATCCAATTCTTGTTTTAACAGTGACTGGTAATTTAGTTTTTGACTGCATTTCATTGAGACATTCAGCTACAAGCTTTGGTTCTTTAATTAAACACGCACCAAATTTATTTTTTTGTACTTTTTTACTTGGACAGCCTAAATTTAAATTAATCTCATCGTATCCAAAGTCTTCTCCAATTTTAGATGCTTTAGCTAATAATTTCGGCGAAGAACCTCCTAGTTGAAGTGCAACTGGTTTTTCATTTAAATTAAATGATAAAAGTTTTTTTTTGTCTCCTCTATCTATTGCTTCCGAGACAATCATCTCAGTATATAAAAGTACATTCTTGCTTATTAATCTCAAAAAATATCTCTCATGACGATCTGTACAATCCATCATTGGAGCAACTGAAACTTTCCTGTTCATTACTATCTTTATATTATTTTTTTAGAATTTTACTCTTCAACCTTATCGTTTTCTAAACTTTCTTTTTCTTTAAGATCTTCTATTGAGACATCTTCAGTATTTTCTGTTGTTATTTCAGGTTGAGTAGTTGTAGTTTCTTGTTTGATTTCTTCTGAAATTGCTTGATTTTTTTCTGGAACTTTTCTGGCTCTTTTTGATGGCAAAATAGGATTCCCACTTTTAGATATTTCTCCTCTGTACAAGTTTTCGAAATCATCTCCGATTTCTTCGTCGTCTTCTAAACCATCTTCCACTTGTTCTACATGTTTTCTTAATTTGTAAATTGCACTTTCGGTTAAATCTGAAACTTTTATCTTTTCTTCGGCAATTTCTCTTAATGAAATGACAGTATTTTTGTCATTATCTTTTTCTACATTTGGTTCTATGCCTGAATTTAATTGAGTTGCTCTTTCTTTAGCAACTAAAACTAGTTCATAAGGACTATCTACTTTATCTACACAATCTTCAACTGTAACTCTTGCCATGCGCAATTTAATATACTTTGAACTTCACAAAATCAAGGAATTTTTACTCTATTATAGGATTTAATTTATTTCTAATAACAAAAAGCAAAATTAAAGATGCAGAAATATACAAAATTGAAATTATTGATATTTGTTCTATCGAAAAACCAATATCTATTAAAAAACCAAACATCGCTGTTCCAAAAGCTGTAGCAAAAACCATTAATGCTGTCGTGAGCGCTTTGATTGAGCCTATGTATTTTACCCCATAAATTTCAGCCCAAGTTGAAGATCCTAAAACGTTAGCAAAACCATTTGAAATACCTATTAAACCCAGAAATACAAATGACGAGATTGGACTTTTAAAATAAAATAATACTCCCGCAGCTAATAACAGTGGAATATTCATATAAATTAATAATTTTTTGCTGGTAAATTTATCAATTAAATAACCAGCAACAAATAAAGTTATTACTGAAAGAATGGAATAAGTCATAAACGATTGAGCAATAACGTATGGACCCCAATTTTTTTGTTCTAATATAAAAGATTGATAAACGAATACTCCCGTTGCTATCCAAGGCATTGCTAACATATTGGCGCAGACAATATAAAATCTATAGTCTTTGATGACTTCCATTCTTTTCCACTGTTTAATACTTTCGTCATTATGATTATCATCATTTGTAACTTCTCGAGAGTCGAAATTAAGATTTTTTATTAATAAGTAGGAAGCTATTGGTAAAAAAATTATTACTACCCCTGATATTATTATCCAAATATTTTTCCAATTATAAATAGTTAAAAGATAAATAATTAATACTGGTAAAATAAATTCAGCAGTTGATAATCCAAACCATCCAGTGCTAAGTGCTTTGCCTCTTGATTTAGTAAAGTATCTTGAAATTGTCGTTGTTGCAGTATGAGACATCATTCCTTGACCAGAGAATCGCATGAGAAATATTGCTATAAATAGAATTAATATTGACGAAATTTTAGAAAAAAAGAAGCATGAAAAAGATAATAATAAAATTACAAACGATGCAAATTTAAAAATATTAATATCGTCAATTTTTTTTCCTAACCAAATTAAAAAAATACTACTTAGTAAAGTAGCAGAGGCATATATTGTGCCAAATTGTCCATGTGTTATTGATAACTCGTTTCTGATACTAGAATTAAACAATCCTAAAAAAAAACTCTGTCCAAAGCTTGAAAAAAATGTAAATATGAAACCAAAAATAATTACTTTTAAACTTAAATTTTTAAACATACTTTATTATGACTTGTAATGTTGCTTTCATCGGTCTTGGTGTAATGGGTTATCCAATGGCTGGTTATATATCAAAAGGTGGGCACAATGTAACTGTTTTTAACAGAACGGCATCAAAAGCTGATAAATGGATTTCTGAACACAAAGGTACTAAGGCTGACACACCTGCAAAAGCTGCTGCGGGTGCTGATTTTATATTTACATGTGTCGGAAACGATAATGATTTAAGAGAAGTAACTTTTGGGGAAAGAGGAATTTTTAAAACAATTAAAAAAGGTGCTGTTTATATTGATAACACTACAGCTTCAGCCACTATTGCAAGAGAAATTTATGATTTCGCGAAAAAAAAAGGTTTTGGTGCATTGGATGCGCCAGTATCAGGAGGTCAGGCAGGCGCAGAAAATGGGGCACTAACGGTAATGATTGGTGGAGATCAAACAGACTTTGACAAAGCTAAGGACAAAATTGATTGTTACAGTAAAAAAATGAAACTTCTTGGAAAAGCTGGCAGTGGTCAGCTTGCAAAAATGGTTAATCAAATTTGTATTGGTGGACTAGTTCAGGCATTATCTGAAGCAATAAACTTTGGAATGAAAGCTGGTTTAAATATGGAAGATGTAATTGAGGTAATTTCGAAAGGTGCAGCTCAATCATGGCAAATGGAAAATAGATATAAAACAATGATTGATGATAAATTTGAATTTGGATTTGCTGTGGATTGGATGAGAAAAGATTTAAAAATTGCAATGGATGAAGCTAAAAACAATGGTTCATTATTACCAATAACAGAAGTTGTAGATAAATATTATGCTGAGGTCCAAAATATGGGCGGAAATAGATGGGACACATCCAGCTTAATCAGAAGATTTAGAAAGTAATACTGTATGCCTCCAGCATACTATGAAAATTTTAAAGAAATTCAAAATAAGTATTGGTCTATGTTAAACGATGCTGTGACTAACAGAGCTTCACCATTTAGAATTCCAGTCTTTATATGTGGGCACCAAGATGAGATCGATGGAAGAATAGTTGTTTTAAGAAAGTCAGATAGAGTAAATAACTTATTACAATTTCACACTGATTTTCGATCTCCAAAAGTAGATATTCTTAAAAAGAATAAGAAAGCTTCTTTACTTTTCTATGATAAAGAAGAAAAGATCCAATTAAGAGTTAAAGTTGAGTGTGAGATAAATAATCAAAACTCTACAACAGAAGAGTCATGGAAAAAAACTCAACATATAAGTAGACGATGCTATTTAACTGATAGTCCTCCTGGAACTACTTCAGATAATCCGACATCTGGTATGATATCTAAATTAGAGGATTTTGATTATACTATGGAGCAAAGTGAAGAAGGTTATAAAAACTTTACTGTTATTAAATGTGAAATCAAATCTATTGAATGGTTATATCTTGCAGCAAAAGGACATAGAAGAGCTAAGTTTGATTTAGAAACAAACAAAATTGCTTGGTTAGTTCCATAGAATAGGGTATAAATTTTTATGACTTTTTTAAAATCCATCGAAACCTGTTTTTATAAATATGCTGAATTTAAAGGAAGAGCATCAAGATCAGAATATTGGTGGTTTGTATTATTTGTAATGATTTGTTGGATCATAGGTTTTGCTTTAGGTCCAGTAATTGAAATTGTAATAGGTCTAGGTCTGTTTCTTCCTGGAATAGCAGTATGTGCAAGAAGATTGCATGATCTTGATAAATCAGGTTGGTTACAATTAATTCAAATTATTCCATTAATCGGATGGATTGTAATTGTAATTTGGTGTGCAACTGAGGGACAAAAAAAGAAAAATAAATATGGACCTCCAATAAAATTAAAAAGATAGAATTATTAAGTTAATAAAATTATTTTTTTCATTTTTTTTAGAATATAGATTTTGAATATTTTTTCCAATTATCTTGATAATGTTTAGTGTTTTCAAACACTGCTTTTTTTTCTTCTTCTGTAACTTCTCTTACAACTTTTCCTGGTGAACCAATTACTAATGAGTTATCTGGTATCTCTTTATTCTCTGTTATTAAAGCTTTTGCCCCTATGATGCAATTTTTTCCAATCTTTGCATTATTTAAAATTACAGCTCCTATTCCAATCAAGCTGTTATCCCCTATCGTACATCCATGAAGCATAACCATGTGCCCTACGGTAACATTTTTTCCAATCTTTAATGGATAGCCGGGATCTGTATGTAATACACTTCCATCTTGAACATTTGAACCTTCTCCAACATAAATATTTTCAATATCTCCTCTAAGGGTTGCATTAAACCAAATACTTGAATTTTTTTCTAAAGTAACATCACCAATAACTGTAGCATTTGGCGCTACCCAATTTTCGCCTGAATTTTTTGGTTTTTTATTTTCCAAATCGTAAAACATACTTTATATAATACTTAACATGGCATTAACTAAAACTCCAATATGTGATTTTGGGAAAAAAGCAGAGAACTTCAAGTTAAATTCTACAGATAACAAAATAATTTCGCTTGATGACGTAAAAGGTAAAAATGGAACTTTGATAATGTTTATTTGCAATCATTGTCCTTATGTTAAGGCAGTTATTAAAGATATAGTTCAAGATTGTAAAAAATTAGAAGCATTTGGGATAAAGTCTGCTGCCATTTGTTCAAATGATGTAAAAAATTATCCTGAAGACTCTTTTGATAATATGATCAAATTTTCTCAAGACCATAATTTTAATTTTCCTTATCTTTTTGATGAAACTCAAGAAATTGCTAAGAATTATGGTGCAGTTTGTACTCCAGATTTTTTTGGATACAATAATAACTTAGGTCTCCAATACAGAGGAAGAATAAAAGAATTAAAAGATTTAAAACCAGTTTCAAACGGTGATAGTGATTTATATAAAGCAATGAAACAAGTTGCTGAAACTACAAATGGACCAAAAAATCAAATTCCAAGTATGGGCTGTAATATAAAATGGAAGAATTAAATAAATGTATTTAATTATAACAAGATCTTTTCCTCCGGAAGTTGGTGGCATGCAAAATTTAATGGGCGGGTTAGCAAAATCTTTATCGAGAGAAGATTTAACTAAAGTTTTTGCAGATTACACTGATCAACATGAACAGTTTGATAACAATGTGTCTTTTTCTATAGAACGTATTGCTGGTGCTAAATTTTTTAGAAAATTAAGAAAATCTTATTTAATAAATGATTATTTAAAAAAAAATAAAAATGTTAAATGTATAATTGCAGATCACTGGAAAAGTTTAGAACTAATAAAATCTAATAAAAAAAAAATTTGTTTAATACATTCAAAAGAAATTAATCATCCCCTAGGATCAAGAATGAATTCTCGTGTGAATAAAGTTCTTAATAAAGTTGACTATGTAGTTTCTAACTCAAATTATACTAAAGATTTAGCAGTTAAATTAGGTGCTAATGAAAAAAAAATCATTGTCATTAATCCTGGAATAGATCCAGTTACTGAAATACCAAAAAAAGATCTAGAGCAGGCAGAAAAACTTTTCAATGGAAAATCTAATAGATTAATAACAGTGTCAAGATTTGATAAACGTAAAAATCACGAAAAAGTTATTATGGCTATCAGAAATTTAAAGGAACTATACCCTAGTATTATATATATGTGTGTTGGATACGGAGAAGAGGAAAATAATATTAAAAAACTTGTTGACGAATTAAATTTAAATAATCAAGTAATTTTTGTGAAAAATATTAGCAATAATTTGAAAAATGCTCTTGTGGCAAAATCAAATATTTTTATTATGCCTTCTATTATACATAAAAAATCAGTTGAAGGTTTTGGAATTGCTTTTATTGAAGCTGCTCAACATGGAGTACCTTCTATAGGAGGTAAAGATGGTGGAGCTTCTGATGCAATTATTCACAATAAAACTGGACTTATATGTGATGGAAATAATCTAGAAGAAGTGTATGCCTCAATCGATCAACTTTTAAAAGATCACACCTATAAAGAGTACGGCAAGTTAGCAAAAGAAAATTCGCAAAAATTTCATTGGAATAAAATAATTGAAGAATATAAAAGAATCTTGTAAATTAAAATTATGATCGATAAATTTAACGGAATAATTTATTTAATAATATACATACTTCACTTTGGAATATTAGCATTCTATGCTTCTCAATTACTGGTTGGTACAAGAAAGTTTATGGACAAATTTGCTATCGATCATACGGCCGCTTTCATGATCAGATTTTTAGGAGCATTTTTCTTAGCTTGGATACTAATGGCAATTTATATTATGTTTGTAAGGCCAAATGGTGTTGAGGGCACTTGGTCGTTTTTTAACCTAATATTTATTACTCACCTTTTAGTTACAATAACTAACTATTATTCTAAAAATATAAGCAAGCTTGGTGTAACAGATAAGTTCACAGGCGAAGGTATTATTGTACCATTTGTTTTATTAGTGATGAGTGGAATACTTTGTTACGGCTTAGCAGACAAAATTTATATTTACTAAGATAAAGATATAATTATTTTTTCAAATACTCTTTCAGGGCTTAATTTATTAAGATCATTAACTTGAATTACTTTAAATTTCTCTCTTTCAATGCTTACTTTATAAGCTGTTGTATGAGATCCAAATAAAGTCAAACCCTTAGAATTTAAATGAGCAGCCATATGTGCTGGACCCGTATCATTTGCAATAATAAAACTACTTTCTTTTATCAATGATGATAATTGAGAAATATTTAAGGCTTTTTCATTATTTAATACACTTATTGCATTTATATTTTTTGCTTCACCTATCTCTGAAGGACCTGGAGCTACTAAAATTTTAAAGTCATTTTTATATTTTTTTTTAATTAAATCTATCAACTCATTGTAGTAAGGCCATTTTTTATTTGCTAAGTGAGGTGAACAAAATGGAAATAAGAGAATATATTTATTTAAGTTATATTTTTTTTTTATTTCATTTATTTCAGAACATGACCAACTAAAATTAGGTTTCATTGTATTCTTGGTTGTTAGGCCTGATGTTTTTAATTGATGGTCAAAACGTTCTAAAACTGACTTTTTATCAAAATCTTCTTTAGTAATACCTTCTGGCAAGGTAGTTTCAGATGACGACCAATTTTGTAAATTAGATTTAGGGAATAATATTTTCTTATAAAAAGATGTTCTCGATGAATTTTGCAAATCATAAACTTTGGTGAAATTTAACTTTTTTATTTTTCTCATAAGAGAGTAAAGATAAATCAAATTAAATCTTGAAAGTCTTTTATCTAAAATTACTTCAGTTAAGTAAGGATTTTTTTTAAACAAGTCAAAATATGGTTTCGATGTTAATAAATATATTTGATCATCTGAATGATTTTCAGAAATATCTTGAATTACACCACTTGATTGGGCTATATCGCCCAAAGAACCATGTTTAATTACTAAAATGTTTGACATATTTTTAACAAGTTAACACACTATAAATTATTATGAATAAAATTCTAGTCGAAGTATCAGTTGGTGAACTTTTAGATAAAATTTCAATATTAGAAATTAAAAAGGAAAAGATAAAAGACGCTAAGAAACTCAAATTTGTTGTTGATGAATTAAATATCCTTAATAATCAGCTAGAAAAAAATATTAAAACTGAGCTAATACCCGATGAACTTTTTAAATCATTGAAAGAGATAAATTCTAAATTATGGGTAATTGAAGATGATAAAAGAATGTGCGAAAAAAATTCTGATTTTGGTGAGAAATTTGTAAAACTTTCTAGAGAAGTACATTTTTTAAATGATAAAAGAGCTCAAATTAAATTAGAAATAAATAATCTTACTGGATCAAAAATAAAAGAAATAAAAGAATATACTAACTATTAGTACTTTCCTTTTTTATTAGAACCTAAATAAAAAATTTTTGATAGCTCTTCGTTAGCCTTTTTTCTTAAAATAATATCTTTTTTGTCCATTAGTTGAATTGGTCTATTAGCTTTCTCATGATAATTAAATAAGTCTTCACCTCTAGCAAGTTGAACATACATTTTACCCAAAACCTGGTCTACATTAGTTCCAATATAGCTTTGAATAACAAATCCAATTCTTCTCTCTTTACTTTTATTTAAACCTGATCCATGAATAATTGCTGGATGATGCAAAGACATTTGCCCTGCTTTTAATATAACTGGTGTTGTTTCGTTAATAGGAACATTTTCTATTGTTTGGCCTCTAGTTAATAAATTATTTTCATCAAATTTTTGATTGTGATGTTTAATTTCATTTTTATGTGTACCTGTCCACATTTTCATACATCCATTTTTTTCATTAGAATCTGTTAAAGCTACCCATGCCGTTACCCAATTGTGAGGTTCAAGACCAATATATTTAGCATCTTGATGAAAACTTACAAAACCTTTTTCATTAGGATTTTTAATGAAAAGAGTTGTGCCGCATACAAGAATATTTTTACCTACAATACTCTCAACTGCATCAAGGATTTTTGGGTTATGACAAACTTTGTCAAATTTTGGAGAAATCAAATGAATATAATTTCTTCCAATTCCTTCTAACTCATTTGGCCACTTTTTTTCAATGAATTCTATTTCTTTTTTAATTTCATCTGCTTCTTGAGCTGAAAAAACATCAATTGGCGCAATAAAACCTTCTGCATTATATTTTTTAATTTGGGCTGAAGATAAACTAGACACTATTGATAACTAAATTTTTTCTCAAGATATTTTATTAAATTATGAACAAGAAATGTAATAAATAAATAAATACTACCTGCAACAATAAAAACTTCTATCGGTTTAAAAGTTGTTGAAATGATATATTTAGCAACACCAGTTAAATCTAATAAAGTAACAGTACTAGCCAAAGATGTTCCTTTTAACATTAGTATAATTTCATTACCGTATGCAGGTAAAGATTGTTTAATAGCTATAGGAATTTGAATTTTGTAAAAAATTGTTTTATTAGATAATCCCAAACTTTTTCCTGCTTCAATAAATCCTGGTTTGATTGTTTGAAATGCCGATCTTAATATTTCTGATGTATAAGCACCAGTATTTAAAGCAAATGCTATAATTGCACACCAGTAGGGTTCTTTAAAAATAACCCATAAAAAAGTTGATCTAAAGTATTCTATTTGCCCTAAACCAAAATAAATAATAAATATTTGAACAAGTAATGGTGTACCTCTAAATACATAAGAATACCCATAAGCAAATTTATTTATAAATATGTTTTTGTTTAATCTTAAAATTGCAAAGAGTAATCCAATCAATAAACCAAAAAATAAAGATAAAGATAATAATTTTAATGTTACAACAGTAGCACTTAACAGTTTAGGAAAACTAGTTATCATTAAATTAATATCCATTAAAAACCCCTACTATATTTTTTTTCTAAACTATTTAAAAATTTCATACTTACATAAGTTAATAAGAGATATAAAACTGCAGCAAACGAATAAAAAAATAACGGATCTCTAGTAGATCCTGCGGCAATGTAAGATTGTCTCATAATTTCGACTAAACCTGTTACGGAAATTAAAGACGTGTCTTTTAAAGTAATTTGCCAAACGTTGCTTAAATTAGGAAGAGCTAGTCTTAACATTTGAGGTAAAATCACTTTTAAAAAATAAATATATTTATTTAAGCCAAGTACTTTGCTGGCTTCAAACTGACCTTTGTCAATAGAAAGAATTGCTCCTCTAAAAACTTCTGTAGAATATGCTCCAGAAATAATTCCAATAGCAAAAGAACCGGTTATAAATGCATTAATTTCTATGTAATCGTCATATCCAAAAATGGATGCTACATACATTACAGCACCACTACCACCAAAAAAAAATAAATAAATTACTAGTAGTTCTGGAACACCTCTAATTACTGTTGTGTAAAAATTTCCAATTAAATTTAATGATTTGTGTTTAGATAGTTTTAATGGTGTAAAAATTAATGCAAAAAAGAAACCAATTATCATCGCTGTAATAGATACAGCTATAGTCATTAGAGTGGCGAAAAATAATTCATCACCCCAACCAGTTTTTCCAAATGCAAGAAGTTCCATACAGATTGGCGACTATATATTATAGTCGCCAAATCTAAAATTAATTACATAGAAGCGTCGAAACCGAACCACTTAGTAGCAATTCTACTAATGTCTCCATTTTTTCTAGCTTTATTAATAGCACTGTTAAAAGCTGCTAAAAGTTCAGTATCATCTTTTCTAATACCTACTCCAACTCCATTACCAAATGCTCCGCCTGAAAAAGTTGGTCCTGTTAGTACAACTGGTTTGCCAGATTTTTCTGCATAGTCTGAAAATGCAACAGCAGCAGCTAATGCAGCGTCACATCTTCCGGCTGCTAAATCTAAGTTAACTTCATCTTGAGTTTTGTAAGTTCTAACATTAACTTTACCAACATCACCTGAATCTAAAAAGTTTTGGTGAATAGTTGCAGTTTGAACACAAACAGTTTTACCAGCAAGGGCAGCAGTAAGAGTTTTTAATGCTTTTTTTGCGGCAGCGTTAGGCTTAGTTAAGTTTATTCCAGCTGGTGTATCCATGCCTTCTAAACTAGAACCTTTCATTACAGCTAGTGACGCAACTTCGTCAGCATAACCTTGTGAAAAATTAATTGTTTTTTGTCTTTCAGCAGTAATAGACATTCCAGCCATTATTGCATCAAACTTTCTCATTATTAACGCTGGAATCATTCCATCCCAATCTTGCTCAACTATTTCACATTGTTTTCCCATATATCTACAAAGTGTCCAAGCTAATTCTACTTCGAAGCCAATAAGTTTACCTGAAGCATCTTTTGAATTCCAAGGTGGGTAAGCGCCTTCTGTTCCTATTCTTATTTTGTCAGCATTAGCAGATATTGTTAAAAATAAAGTTATCAATAACCCTAAACTGAATTTCTTAATTATATTCATTTTACCTCCAATAATATAAGATTGAGTATTCCACAAAATTTAAGATTTAAAAAGATATTTTTAGCTGGAATGATTTATAGATGATGCAAAATTCCAGGAACAGTCAAAACTTGGTATATAAACCCTATCTAAAGTTGTATTTTTGAAGCTCTTATTAAAAACTTTTAGCCAATTATCGACTTGTTTGGGTTTCTTGTCTTGGCTTCCGACTTGTGCAGTTATAACTCCATTTGGTTTAAGAATTCTTTTTAGAGATTTCATATTTTTTGCTGCTAGGTCTATACAAAATTGATCATCATTTAAATCAACAAAAATTTTATCATATCTATTATCTTCAACAGATTTTATACTTTCGAATGCATCTCCCCATATACATTTTACAGAATTTTTGTTAGTTGATTTATTTCCTACTTTGCTAAGATGTTTGTTGCATACCTGGACAACTTCTGGATCTAATTCAAACCAATCAATAAAATTAAAATTTTTAGATATACATTCTCTTGCAACTCCTCCGTCACCTCCTCCTATAATGGCAGCTTTATCTTTGTCTTTACTAATATTGAGGCTAGAATTTACAAAAGTAGAGCTATATAAATGTTCATCGTTAGCAGCAACTTGAAGCTCATTATCAATGAATAAAGATTTTCCAAACTGCTCCAGATCAAGTATTTCTATATGCTGTCCTACTTTTGAGGTAAAATCCTCTAATACATTGTTTACAACATAAAATTTCTTTAAACCTGGCGAACTATAAATATCATCATAAAGAGTAACTGTATCTCGATTGAATTCTTTTTTAACTATTCTTTTATGGTCTATTTCTTTTTTCAAAATATCTAATGCGACAAGTGGAGAAACTTTTCCACATGTGAAAAAATCAAAGCTTATAATGCCTCTTTCTGGAAATGTATGAAAACTGATGTGGCTTTCTGCTAGTAGCGCAACTAGTGTAAAGCCCTGTGGTTCGAATTTATGTTTTGATATTTCAAGAACGGTTACTTTTGCTTTTTTTGCGATCTTATATACTAATTTTTCGTAAAACGACGGGCTATATTCTTTCTTAGTTCCGATGATATCTAGAGTTATATGTTCTCCTACCTTTTTTACCATTATAAAGCTCCCGATTCCTTATATGACATACTAAACAAATTTTTTTACTTCTTTCAAATAAAAAACTGCTGTAAAACTTTATCCACAAGGAGAAGAATTTTGAAAAATAATTGGTCAAACTCAGAAGCAAAGAAATATATCAAAAAATATAAAAGTCTTGGTTACTCTAACGATATGGCGTTACGCGTGTATACGACAAGATTATTGGGCAGAAACAAAGAGTTGGTTTTACATGGAGGTGGCAATACTTCAGTAAAAACAACTATAAAAGATATTGATGGTAAAAAATACGAGGTGCTATGTGTTAAAGGAAGTGGTTGGGATATGGCTGAAATTGAGCCTGAGGGGCTTCCTGCTGTAAAATTACAACCTCTGCTATCACTTAAAAATAAAAAAAATTTATCCGATGAAGATATGGTCAGTTATCAAAAAAGAAATTTAATTAACATAAAATCTCCAAATCCTTCCGTTGAAACTTTTTTACACGCTTTTTTACCTTTTAAGTTTGTAGATCATACTCATTCAGATGCGATAATGAATGTTACTAATAGACCTGGATCCTTAGATTTTTGTAAAAAAATTTTTGGAAAAAAAGTTAGTATCGTTCCCTATGTAATGCCAGGATTTGGTTTAGCTCAAAAGATAAACGAAGTTTATAACAAAAACCCAAATATTAATTGTTTAATTTTAATGAATCACGGGATATTCACCTTTGCTAATAATGCTAAAGATGCATATGAATTAATGATTAAATATGTTTCTCTAGCAGAAAAAGCAATAGGAAAACTTAAATCTAAAAAAATAAAACAAATTGCAAATTACTCAACAAAATTTAATGCGCAAGATATTTCTCCAATATTGAGGGGTCTTTTATCGGAAAAAAATGATGAAAAATTTATTTTAAACTTTAGAACAAATAAAAATTTAAAATATTTTATAAATGGTAAGAATGTAAAATCTTATTCTTCAAAAGGAACCGCAACTCCAGATCATGTTATAAGAGTGAAACCTTTTCCATTAGTCATAACACCTAAAAAAAATTCAACAATTCAAGAATTTAAAATAAATGCTGAAAAGGCATTTAAAAACTATAGAAAAAAATACATAAATTATTTTAATGTAAATGAAAAAAAAGTTAAGGGAAATAAGGTAATGCTTGATACATCTCCTAGAGTTATTTTGGTACAAAACGTTGGGTTATTTAGTGTTGGGAAAGATTTAAATTCAGCTAAAATTGCTGGGGATCTAACAGATACAAATGCTAGAGTTATTTCTTCAGTTGAAGAAACTTCAACATATAAGTTTATACCAGAAAAAGATCTATTTGATGTCGAATACTGGTCATTAGAACAGGCAAAAATAAAAAAACAAAAAAAACTTCTTGAAGGAAACGTTGTTGTAATAACTGGAAGTACAGGAACCATTGGTTTTGAAACATACAAAATGTTTAAAAGTTATGGAGCCGAAGTAGTTCTTTTAGATTTTAATCGTAAAAAACTTGAAGAATTGCAATCTAAAATTAATGATACCTGTATTTATTGTGATGTTACAAATAAAAGAAGTGTTGAAAATGCTTTCAGTGAAATTTGTAAAAAATTTGGAGGAGTTGATATATTAATATCCAATGCAGGAACGGCGCCCAGTGGAACTATAGGAGAAGTAAATGATGATTTATTAAGAAAAAGTTTTGAAATAAATTTTTTCTCTCATCAAAATTGTGCGTCTGAAGCTGTCAAAATAATGAAAAAACAAAACATTAATGGTTGTTTGCTTTTTAATATTTCAAAACAAGCAGTAAATCCTGGTAAAAATTTTGGACCATATGGTTTACCTAAATCTGCATTGTTAAGTTTGTGTAAACAATATGCGTTAGATTATGGATCATTTGGAATTAGATCAAACGGAGTTAACGCTGACAGAATAAGAAGTGGATTAATGACAGATAAAATGATTAAAAATAGAGCTAAAGCAAGATCAGTAACTACTGATGACTACATGAAAGGTAATTTATTATTAAATGAAGTTAAGGCCGAGGATGTTGCTAAAGCTTTTTTTCATCTAGCTATTTCAAAAAAAACTACAGGAGCTGTTCTTACTGTTGACGGAGGAAATATAGCAGCCTCTTTAAGATAATACTTTTCAATTAAAGCTTGATTTTTACCAAATAACTATAGAAAATAAGAAGATTAAATTATGTCAGATACAACAAAATTTTTTTTAGAAGAAAGTAAATTACCGAAAACTTGGTATAATATTTCTGCTGATCTACCTAAACCATTATCACCTGTTCTTCATCCAGGAACTTTAAAACCAGTAGGGCCCGATGACTTAGCTCCATTATTTCCAATGGCTCTTATTGGACAAGAAGTTTCTCAAGAAAGAGAAATAGAAATTCCAGAACCAGTAAGAGAGATTTATAAACAATGGAGACCATCCCCTCTTTATAGAGCTAGAAGACTAGAAAAAGAATTAGATACTCCTGCAAAAATTTATTACAAGTATGAAGGTGTTAGTCCTTCAGGTAGTCATAAACCCAACACTGCAGTAGCTCAAGCCTTTTATAATAAAGAAGAGGGTACAAAAAAAATTACAACAGAAACAGGGGCTGGACAATGGGGAAGCTCATTAGCTTTTGCTTGTTCTATTTTTAAAATTGAATTGGATGTTTACATGGTAAAAGTAAGTTTTGAACAAAAACCATATAGAAAAATGATAATGCAAACTTATGGTGCTAATTGTTTTCCAAGTCCATCAAATAGAACAAAAACAGGTAAAGCAATTTTAGAAAAAGATCCAAATAATACTGGTAGCTTAGGAATAGCTATTTCTGAAGCTGTTGAAATGGCAGTTCAAGATCCAAAAACAAAATATTCTTTAGGAAGTGTTTTAAACCATGTTTTAATGCATCAAACAATTGTAGGTAAGGAAGCTATATTACAAATGGAAATGGCAAATGACTATCCTGATATTTTGGTTGGATGCACTGGTGGAGGAAGTAATTTTTCAGGACTAGCATTTCCCTTTTTAGGAAAAAAATTTCGAGAAGGTAAAGATATAAAAGTCGTAGGATGTGAACCTAAATCGTGTCCATCTTTAACTAAGGGAAAGTTTGCATATGATTTTGGAGACACAGGTAACTTCACTCCATTGGTAAAAATGCACACTTTGGGATCATCTTTTATGCCACCGTCAACTCATTCTGGTGGTTTGAGATATCATGGAATGGCTCCAATGTTTAGTCATTTAGTAGATCTTGGTGCAATCGAAGCAAAAGCATTTGGACAAAAAGAATGTTTCGAGGCTGGTGTAAAATTTGCAAAAACAGAAGGTATTGTACCTGCGCCAGAAGCAACACATGCTGTTAAAGGAGCGATAGATGCTGCTCTTGAATGTAAAAAGAATGGCCATAAGAAAACTATTTTATTTAATTTATGCGGTCATGGTCATTTTGATATGCAAGCTTACGGTGATTACTTTGACAATAAACTTTCAGATGACAGTTATGATGAAGCTGGAGTTAATAAAGCTTTAGAAAAACTGCCAAAAATCGCTTAAAAAAAAACTTAAATATTTAATAATTATATCTAAAAAATAGATTTGCTCTAATTTATATGATCAATTAAATAACTGTATGTATTTTATAAATCCATTTAAAGCCTTAAGGCCAACAAAAGAAAACGCTTCGACAGTTGCTGTTTCTAGCACTGATCATTTATCAAAAGACTCTATAAAAGATCATAAAAAAAATAATTCTTGGAGTTATTTAAACGTTTTTGCTGAAAAAGATAATTCTAAGTCTAAAGAGCAATTTGAATTGATGAAAAAAAAATCAATCTTAACAAAAGATAAAAAGAATTCATTTTATATTTATAAAATATCAACAGGTGAACATTCGCAAGTAGGCATAGTTGGTACTGCAAAATTATCTGCTTACGATAATTTACATATACGAGGCCATGAAGAAATTTTTTTTGAAAGATCTCAAAAAAGAATGAAACAAATGGATAATTTAAACGCACAAATAGGTCCTATATATGCAGTTTACCCAGATAATAAACAACTCAATGATTTAATTGAAAAAGAATTAGCTAATTCTCCTGAATACTCATTTAATGGTATGGACCAAAGTAAGCATGAGATGTGGGTTGTTGATGAAGAAAATAAAGTTTTAAAAATATCTGATTTATTTAATTCTATAAATAGAATTTATATCGCTGATGGACACCACAGAATGGACGCATTATTAAAACTTTCAAAATTCAAACAACACAAAAACCATGATCATAATGGAAATGAATTATATAATTATTTTATGATAGCAATTTTTCCAACAAGTCAAGCAAGAATACTTGATTATAATAGACTTATAAAAGATTTATATGGATATTCACCTTCAGATTTTATTAAAGAAGTTAAAAAAAAATTTAAAGTAGAAAAGCAAAGCTCTTCGTACAAACCAGAAAAATCTCAAATATTTGGAATGTATTTAGAAAAACAATGGTATTCTTTGGAGCTTAAAGAAAAACCCCATCAAAATTTATTTCATATTATAAATTTAGATATAAATTTGTTACACTATTATTTATTAGAACCTACTTTGGGAATTGGGGATCCAAGATATGATAATAGAATTGATTTCTTAGCAGGTTTCCATGGATTAGAAGGTATAGAAAAAAAAGTAAATTCTGGTGAAGCAAAAGTTGGCTTTGCTTTATTCGCTACTCAAATGGAAAATGTAATAAGCTTTGCAGATAAAAAATTAAATATGCCGCCAAAATCAACCTGGTTTGATCCTAAACCTTTAGATGGTTTAGTGGCTTATGATTTTGAATAAAACTTATTATTTTATCTTGATATTATATTGCTGCGTCAATTGTTCATTATTTATAACTAAAAAATATATATAAAAAAAAGAGTGACTTATTTTAAAAAAACAATATATCTAAATTTATTTTATGGATAAACCTAGCCAAAAACCTCAGAATCCAAATTTTTCAAGTGGTCCATGTTCAAAACGTCCTGGTTGGACTATTGATGTTTTAAAAGACTCTCCAATTGGAAGATCGCATAGACATAAAGTTTGTAAAGAAAGATTAAATGAAGCAATTGTTAAATCAAAAAAAATTTTAAACTTACCTGATGAATATTTAGTTGGAGTAATGACAGGATCTAATACAGGTGCTTTAGAGGCTGCAATGTGGTCTCTATTAGGACAAAGAGGTGTAGATGTGCTTGCATGGGAAAATTTTGGTAAAGACTGGGTTATAGATATTGTAGACCAATTTAAATTGAAAGATGTAAATAGCCATGTAACTGATTATGGAACGCTACCTGATCTTACTAAAGTAAATTTTAAAAATGATGTAGTATTTACATGGAATGGTACGACTGCTGGTGTAAAAATTCCAAATGGTGATTGGATCCCAGATAATAGAGAAGGTTTAACAATTTGTGACGCAACATCAGGAATTTTTGCGATGGATATAGATTGTAAAAAACTAGATGTTATTACGTGGTCATGGCAAAAAGTTTTGGGTGCGGAAGCTGCACATGGAATGGTGGCTTTATCTCCACGTGCTGTAGAAAGACTTGAAACTTACGTTCCACCCTGGCCTGTTCCAAAACTATTTAGACTAGCGAATAAAAAAAAACTAATTAAAGCAATATTTGAAGGTGGAATAATAAATACACCCTCAATGATATGTGTTGAAGATGCACTTGATGCTTTAAAGTGGGTTGAGTCTGTAGGTGGTACAAAGGGACTGATAAAAATTTCTAATGAAAATCTTAAAATTTGTGAAGATTGGATATCTAAAAGCGAAAATTTCAAATTCATGTGTGCTGATAAAAATTTAAGATCATCAACAAGTATTACAATCTTAGTTAAAGATGAGTGGTTCGCTAAACATAATGAAGAAGATCAAAGAGGATTATTAAAAAAATTATTTTCAATTCTAGAAAAAGAAGGTGTTGCCAATGATATTAACGGTTACCCTAAAGCTCCACCAAGTATAAGAATTTGGGGAGGATCTACTGTGCAAAATAGTGATATGAAAGCACTGCTACCTTGGATAGATTGGGCTTATAACTCAATTAAAAATAATGCCTAAGGTTTTAATTTCAGACTCGATGAGCAATGTTGCTCAAAAAATATTTGAAAAAAATAATATTACTGTAGATGTAAAAATAGGTTTGTCTGAAGATGAAATCGTTAAAATTATTCCTGAATATGATGGAATGGTAGTTAGATCTGCTACAAAAGTAACAAAAAAAATAATCGAGGCTGCAAAAAATTTAAAAGTAATAGGAAGAGCTGGCGCTGGAGTTGATAATATCGATGTTCCAACGGCTAAAGCAAAAAATATGATTGTTATGAACACTCCTGGTGGAAATGCAAACGCAACGGCCGAACATGCATTTGCTTTGATAATGTCTGTGTTGAGAAGAACACCATTTGCAAATGAAACCACTCATAAAGGACAATGGGAGAAAAAAAATATTAAAGGCACTGAACTTTCAAAAAAAACATTAGGGATAATTGGATTTGGAAATGTTGGAGCAAGATTAAGCAACCTTGTTAAAGGTTTTGATATGAAGATATTAGTAAATTCAAAATCATTAGAATCTAGAAAAAAAGACTACCCTCATGTTGAAAATGTTAGTTTCGATGATTTAATAACTAAAAGTGATATTATTAGCTTTCATTGTAAAGCTGCTTCAGATGGAAAACCTATACTTACAAAAGAACACTTCAAAAAAATGAAACCAACCTCATATGTAATTAATGCTGCTAGAGGAAATATAGTTGATGAGAAAGATTTAAATGAAGCTCTGAATGAAAGTTTAATTGCTGGTGCAGCCGTTGATGTTTTTTCAAAAGAACCAGCTAAAGAAAATGTTTTATTTAATAATCCAAAAGTTATACTTACACCTCATATCGCTGCTTCAACAACGGAGGCATCTATTGTAGTTGCTGAAATGGTTGCCAATCAATTATCAGATTATTTATTATCTGGAAAAAAATTAAATACTGTCTGATTTATTATTTAAATTTTTTAAATATCTAAAATATAAATAGCTAAAGATTGCTCCTATAACAATTAATATATATTGGTAAAGTTTTAATATAATAAATAAAGTTGGTAACTCTTTTTCATCAGGATTTTTTAAAAAAAAATTTGTAGTTCCATCTTCATATAAATCAACAGGACCAAATGTTAAGTATATCCCATAAACAAATATGTAAATACACGGAATTATAGATATATATAAAAAAATTTTATTAGTTTTAACAATACTTAAAAGATTACCAGATATACCAACGGAGACTAAGCATACTAATGACAAAATTAATGGACTCATTTAAATAAGTTATTTAATCCTTTCTTTGATGCTTCGCAAACTCCTTTTTCGGTAATTAATCCTGTTATATATTTTGCTGGGGTAACATCAAAAGCTAAATTCATCGCCTTACTATTTTTGGGATATATTTGTATCTTTTGTACCTTACCTTGTTCATCTAAACCTTCTATATGAGACAGTTCTTCAGAGTTCCTTTCTTCAATTGGAATATCTTTATAATCTTTTATATTCCAATCTATTGTTGAACTAGGTAATGCTACATAAAAAGGAATATTATTATCATAAGCAGCAAGCGCTTTAAGGTAAGTTCCTACTTTATTACAAACATCACCATTAGCTAAAGTTCTGTCTGTTCCAACAATACACATATCAACTTCACCCCTTTGCATTAAAATACCGCCAGTGTTATCTGCAATGATTGTGTTTTTAATTCCCTCTTCATTTAATTCATAAGATGTAAGATTTGCACCTTGGTTTCTTGGTCTAGTTTCATCGGCCCAAACATGAACAGGAATACCTTTTTTATGCGCATGATAAATCGGAGAAGTTGCTGTTCCCCAATTAATTGTTGCAAGCCACCCGGCATTACAATGAGTTAAAATATTAACTGTATCTTTTTTTTTATTATAAATTTCTTCAATTATTTTAAGACCATTTAATCCAATATTTTCACAAAATTTTTCATCTTCTTCACAAATTTCTTTTGCTTCATTTAATGCTATTTGTAAAATTTTATCACTATTAACACCTGATAATTTTTTTATCATTCTATCAACAGCCCACTTTAAATTTATAGCTGTTGGTCTTGAATTAATTAAATCTTCTGCTGATCTTTTTAAAAATGACTGATCATTATTTTCAATAATAGCTAAAACTAATCCATAAGCCGCTGTAGCTCCAATAAGAGGTGCGCCTCTAACTTCCATATTTTTAATTGCATTAATAGAATCTTTTACTGTTTTTAGATCTTTAATTATAAATTTATGTGGAAGTTTTGTTTGATCAATAATTTTAACAACATTATTTTCAAACCATATTGTTCGATATTCTTTGCCTTCAATTCTCATTTATTTAAAACTCTACCAGCTATTGTTTTTAGTTTGTCTTTAGTTTTTTGAGTTCTTTTCTCAGAAGCTGTAATAATTGCTACATCTAAACAATTGTTAGTTGGATCTTTTGGATCAATATGTTTTTCAAAATTATCTATAAGGTTTTTAATCATATTTTTTGCTTTTGCTGCATTTCCAAGAAGCACTTTAATTACTTGTTGAACATCAACATTTTCATGGTCTGGATGCCAACAATCATAATCGGTAACCATTGAAACAGATGCATATCTAATTTCGGCTTCTCTTGCTAATTTAGCTTCAGGCATATTAGTCATACCAATAACGTCTGCCTTCCATGATCTATAAAGATTAGACTCTGCTAGTGTAGAAAATTGTGGACCTTCCATAACAACGTATGTCCCTCCTCTTTGATATTCTATATTTTCTTTTTTTATTGCTTCTTCACAAGCATTCATTAGGCCATTTGATGTTGGATGAGCCATTGAAACATGAGCAACTATTTCCTCATCAAAAAAAGTTTTATTTCTGGCAAATGTTCTATCGATAAATTGATCTACAATAACAAATTTTCCTGGTGGTAATTCATCTTTTAATGATCCTACCGCTGATACTGAGACTATATCTGTTATGCCAAGTTGTTTTAATGCATCTATATTAGCTCTAAAATTTATTTTAGATGGTGAAATAAAGTGTCCCCTGCCATGTCTTGGTAAGAAATATACATCTTTATTATTAAATTTTGTCTTAAGAATTTGATCAGATGGAGAACCCCATGGAGTTTTGATATTTAAAAGTTCACGTTCTTTGAACTCTTCAACATCATACAAACCGCTTCCTCCTATAATTGCTAATTTATTTGTCATATTATTTAAAATGATTTAATTATTTATAACTTAAAAATTTATGGATTTAAAAGATTATATTAGATCAATACCTGACTATCCTAAAAAGGGAATTTTATTTAGAGATATAACAACTCTCATAAAAAATGAAAAAGCTTTTGTTCATTGTATAAATCAAATCGTTGAAAGATCTAAAAATTTTAAATTCAATAAAATAGCTGCAGTTGAATCTAGAGGTTTCGTTTTTGCATCTGCAGTTTCATACATAACTAATAAACCATTTATCTTGTTGAGAAAAAAAAACAAACTTCCAGCTGAAACACATTCAGTAGATTTTGAACTGGAATATGGAAAAGCTACAATTGAAGTACACAAAGATTCAATTAACAATGAAGATAATGTTTTAATAATAGATGATTTGATTGCTACTGGTGGTACAGCAGAAGCTGCCGCAAAACTTATTAAAATTTCCAAAGGAGATGTTGCAGGTTTTATTTTTGTTATTAATCTTTTTGATTTGGGAGGTTGTGATAAACTTTTAAAACAAGATTATAAAATTGAAAGTTTAATTGAATTCCCAGGTCATTGAAATAAAGATTTAACTCTATACCATGATTTTCTTCCTAAAAAACTATTCCATATTCCACTAAATCGAGCGTAATACATAGTAAATTTTTTTTCGTTATAAAAAACTCTAAAAAAAATCATTTTAAATAATGATCTGAAAAATTTTCCATACATAGTTTTTACTGCATAGAAAAAATTAAAATTTTTTTTATAAAAATAAAAAGATGACCACATCCAATGCCAATTTCTTAGCATTTCTGTTTCTATAGAATAGTTTGGATCTGTTGCGGCTGATCCTTTACGTCCTAAATGATTAACGTAAAGTTTTTTACTAGCATAAACTTTTCCTTGCCTTAATACTACGCTACGACATAAATCAAACTCCTCAAAATATAAAAAAAAATTTTCATCAAACAACTTTCTATTTTTAAATTTTTTTAAATTTAAAAACATTGTACAACCAACAATCCAATGAGCAGTAATTAACGATCCTTGATCTCTTTGAGGTGAAATATTTTTTAAATCTTCAAAATATCCATGACTTGCATAATCTTGTTTTCTATACATCGGTCCCATAATATCAAAATCAGTATTTTGTTTTATATAATCATCAATAGAAGAAAAAAAATCATTTTCAAAAACTACATCTGGATTAGAAATTAATGCATAATTAGTTTTAATTAAGCTTAATCCAAAATTGTTTCCTACGCCGTATCCTAAATTCTTCCCAGATAA
>CABYVA010000003.1 GCA_902522325.1 uncultured Pelagibacteraceae bacterium | reverse complement strand
AAAAAAATTATTAATTAATATTAAAAATATATCAGTTCCGTCAGAAAATGAAATTAATTCAGGAAAAAATATTTTATCACTAGGAAATTTAAAATTCATTACTAATTACCAGATTCAAAAAAATTTGATTTTATTAGACTCTAAAGAGTCAAAATTAATTAATAATGAAATAGAATATCGTGGAGAAATTTATTTAAAGCCTTTTGATTTAAATTTAAATTTTTTTTTAGAAAAATTTAATATAAACAAGTTTATAAGCAAGAGTGATACGTATAAAGAACTGCTATATTCAAACCTATTATTTAATAAAAATCTGAGTGCAAACATTACCTTTGATATAGAGCGAGTTGTAAAAAATAAATTATTTGATTCAGCAAAATTTTTTTTAAAATTTGACAATGGGGCTATAAATCTTAACAATTCTTATTTAATTAGCAAAAAGATTGGAAAGTTAAATATTGATAATTCAAATTTAAGATTTATTGAAGATCAATTGATCTTTAAAGGTAATTTTGATTTTCAAATTAAAGATCATAAAGAATTTTATAAATCTTTCCAAACACCCAAAAGGAATAGAAAAAAAATAAATAATATATACTTTGATATTGAATATAATATTTTTGAAAATAATCTAAAAGTTGTTAAAATTAGTCTGGACGATTTAAACAGAGAACCATCTGATCCTATTAAATCAATTTTACAACAATATAGTAACGATCTAGATAATAAAATCGAAAATTGGATTGATCTTAAAGTTTTTACTAATAAAGTTTTGGAAAATTACGAAGGATAAATCATTTTTTTTGGATTAATAATTTTATCATATTCTTTTTCATTTACTAAACCACTTTTTAAAGTTTCATATTTTAGAGTAGTTTTATTTTTTAATGCACGTTTTGCAATTTTTGCGGCATTGTCATAGCCAATTCTTGGAGTAAGAGCGGTTACTAACATTAATGAGTTGTCTACTAATTCTTTAATTCTATTTTTGTCAGCTTTTAATCCGGATATACAATATTTGGCAAAACTTTTTGTACTATCTGATAAAATTTTAATTGATTGAAGTATATTATGTATAATCAAAGGTTTAAAAACATTTAACTCAAAATGTCCGTGTGAACCAGCCATAGTAATTCCATTATGATTTCCAATTACTTTTACGCAAACCATAGTAACAGCTTCACACTGTGTTGGATTAATTTTACCTGGCATAATTGATGACCCAGGTTCGTTTTCAGGTAAAATTAATTCACCATAACCTGCCCTAGGTCCTGACCCCAAGAATCTAATATCGTTAGCAATTTTCATTAAACAAACTGCTGTTGTATTTAAAGTTCCAGAAAAATTAACTAAAGAGTCATGGGCTGCTAAAGCCGCAAATTTATTTTTTGCTGGTTTAAATGGCATTTTAGTTATTTTTTTTATTTCATTTATAATTTTTTTATCAAAATTTTTTTTTGTATTGATACCAGTTCCTACTGCAGTACCACCTTGGGCCAAATAATAAATTTCATTTAAAGCATATTTTATTCTATCAATACTTTTTTCTAATTGAGATTGGTATCCAGAAAATTCTTGGCCTAGAGACAATGGAGTAGCATCCTGAAGATGTGTTCTTCCAATTTTTACAATTTTATTAAATTGCTTAACTTTTTTTTTTAGCTGAGTGTTAAGTAAATTAAGTGCAGGAATTAAACGATCTTTTGTTTGCAATGCTATAGCAATATGCATTGCTGTAGGAAAAACATCATTTGTAGATTGTGATCTATTAACATGATCATTAGGGTGTACAGGTTTTTTTGTACCCTTTTTTCCTCCCAATATTTCTATTGCTCTGTTTGCAATTACCTCGTTAACATTCATGTTTGTTTGAGTTCCAGAACCTGTTTGCCAAACTTTCAGAGGAAAATTATCTTCCATTTTTCCTTGTATTATCTCATTTGAAGCTTTTACAATTGCTACAGAGACTTTCTTATCAATATCTTTATTTTTATAATTAACAATTGCCGCAGCTTTTTTTATAATTGCAATTGATTTTATTAAAACTGGCCTAACTAAAAAATCCCCGATATCAAAGTATTTTTTTGATCTTTGAGTTGATGCACCCCAATATTTATCTGAAGGAACGTTTATGCTTCCAAGGCTGTCAAATTCTTTTCTAAACTTCATGTTTTTTTTGGATTTAGTCTAATAAATCTTATACATTAATTTCTTTTAAAATCATATAGGAGCATTATGACAAATTTTGAAAAAGTAGGTCTATTTATGACTACATTCGGCCAAGAAGTAAAAACTAAACCAAGTTTGAGTTCTGAAAAAATAAATACTTTAAGGATTAGCTTAATAGAAGAAGAATTAGAGGAATTAAAAGAAGCAATAAAAAATAAAGATTTGAAAGAAGCAATTGATGCGTTAACTGATATTTTATACGTTACTTACGGTGCCGGACATGCATTTGGTGTAAATCTTGATCAATGTTTTGCAGAAGTACAGAAGTCAAATATGAGTAAATTAGGTGAAGATGGAAAGCCAATTTATAATGAATTTGGCAAGGTAATGAAAGGTTCTAACTATTTTAAACCTGATTTATCAAAATTTATAAAATAATAAATGATTAAAAACCTAGATAAAAAAGTAAGTAAATATTACAAACGTTTAGATACTAAACTTAATTATGTTGTACCTAATGAAAATGTGTTTAGGTTATTGGGGGACAGTAATTTTAATTTTAAAAATAAAAAAATCTTGGATATTGGAATTGGTAATGGTGATAATCTACTTGAGTTTCAACGTCGAGGAGCAATAATTTTTGGAATAGATATAAGAGAGAAAATACTTAAGATTTTCATTAAAAAAAATAAGCAAAATCCAAAAAATTATTTTTACTGTGACTTGAATGAAGATTTTCCAAAAATTAATAAAAAAATAGATTTAGTGTTGTGTAAAGATACTATCTATTATTTAAAGCCTGAAAGGCAATTTGTTATATTTGATGAAGTGAATAAGATTTTAAAAAAAAACGGTTTTTTTCTTTTTCAATATATACAAACTCAATTAAAACAAACTTCGAAAAACTTTTTTTCATTTAATTTAGGCAATAAATCTTTATTTCATAATATGAGGCATTATATGGATAAACAAAATCCTCTGCCATTTTTAAAGAATCAACATATAAAAAAATTATTAAAGAACAGACACTTTAGAATTAAAAAAAATATATTTGATATAAATATCCATACTAAAAATAAAAAAACAATTTACACAGTTAATAGATTTATATTGCTTCAAAAAATTTAATTATGACAATTTAAAGGTGGGTTCTGTTGTCAGGTGCGCTAAAATTCATACTATTTAAGTTAATATCTAGTTCTACTATGCAAAATGAACAAAATTTTATTTATTTTTGTTACATTTTTTTTATTGGCTGGATGTGAAATGACTTCAACGAGCTATAAAGACGATGATAATAAAAATATAAACAAAGAAGAAGGCGAAAATTCAAAGTATTAAATGGAAGGGGACGTTCTGTTGCCAGGTGCCCTGACTTTTAACGATATTAAGTTAAAAGAATAATAGCAAAGTAACAAATTAGAAACAAAACAGACAAAATTGTGAGATAAATTGTTTCTATGGTTTTTCCAACTTTTGTATAGTGAATTGCACTTAAAATAATAAATGCTATCGATGTTAATAAAAAATATACCGGTTCAATAATACCGTTTAAATTAACCATAGCTAATCTCATTAAATAACTTTTTCAAAACCCTCAAAATTTGGAGGACTTATATATAGATCTTTATGTTGTCCAGCATTTTTATGCGCTAGCCTAAATGCTTCTGACTTTGTCCAACTCCAAAAATCTTCTTTTGAATTCCAAATACTATGTGATGCATATAAAGTATAATCATCTTTTGCCTCACCCTTTATTAAGTTAAAAGATTTAAAGCCTGGAACATTAGCTAAATGAGTGTCTCTATTTTTCCAAACATTCTCAAATTCTGATTCTTTTCCTTTAACTATCTTAAATCTATTCATTGCAATAAACATAATTTCCTTTTACAATTAGCATCTATTACATCTTACTGTAGCAAACATCTCATCCCATTCCATTTCTTTTTCATCTACGTAATCAAGAAGAACTCTTACAGCTTTCGATTTGTCAGGTAAATTGTAATCCTCAACAATTTTATCTAATAATTTATCCATATCTTCATATATTTCGATCTCTACTTTTTTTTTATTTTTAGACATTTTATTTTCCTTACTTTAAAAAAAAATTACCATTTAATTTTTATTTGACGATGCGATATTTAGACTTAAAAGAAATTTAGGAACTTTTAAGGGGCGTTCTGTTGCCAGGTACCTGTTTAATAATTACATACAAATTGTCTCACACTTTCACCAAGAGAACCTCCTGTATTATTGTACCATTCACTCACTTTATCATTGATAAGATCTACCTTACCATTTCCCATTGGTTCTAAATAATAAAAATCCTTTAGATATCTAAAACTTAAATCTAAACAATTAACTTCCTTATAAGTTTTACCTGATAGATGACCTTGATCGGTTGGTGTTATGTAATCCAATAAATCAAAATAATAAACTTTGTTACCAACTTTTTTTATTGAAGATAGGTCAATATATCCTACATCTCCATCAATATTTTTTCCTATTTTTTTCCAATTATAATCAGCAAAACAATTTACTGTGGATAAAATATATAGAAATATGAATAGTTTAAATATTTTGTAATTTTTTTTCATTTTTTAAGGGGCGTTCTGTTGCCAGGTGCTCTTAAAAAGAAACTCCTTTTAAACAATACTTTCTTGCTATAAGTGCTGCACCAGCATCATCATATCCTTCGCCCTTATATTCTTTATAAACTTTATCATAACAGTCATCTAATGATGAAACAGGTTTATTCATAATTGCATAAGCAACTATTATTGCACTTAAGATTATTGCAATTGCTAAAATTATTATTTTATTATCATTTTTCATAATTTTAAGGGGCGTTCTGTTGCCCGGCATTAGATTAGAAAATAGCATATTTGCTCACTTATTAAAACTACTTCGTTGAAAACTTCGTTGAGAAGTCTCCTTGTTTTGTCCAAGGTTTGCCTTTTGCCTTCGTTGAAAAACCGCAGGTGTTAGATTATTCTTACTTTATGAAAAAAATATTTTTTTTCGTCGTTTTGAGTTTGTTATGGTGCAATACTGGATTTGCTGATCAAGCAATTAAAACTCTTTTAAAAAATGGTTTTAAAATATCAAAGGAAGAAATATTTCAATCAGGAAATTGGGGTATAAAAGTAATTACTCTTCAGAAAAAGAATTCATATGCTGTTTGTACTATTGCAATAAATCAAATAGGAGGCATGCGTGATGCTATATGTAAAATTTTTTAAATAAATGAAAAGAAAGGGGCGTTCTGTTGTCCGGCAATAGATTAGAAAATAGCATATTTACTTGTTTTATTAAAACACTTCATTGCAAACTTCATTGTCAGAATGACTTATTTTCTTTTTAGTTGGTTTTTTTAAATTAATACTTCGTTGTAAATTTGATAAAATAAAAATCATGAAAGTAATTTTATTGATCCATATTTTATTTTTACTACTAAGCGGATGCTCAGGTCCTCAAGACGGTGTCTTGTCGTCGCTATTAATGGGTGGTGTTCTCTTGATTATTGTTTTTGTTTCCGTAATAGTTCATTACATCATAAAGGGTTCAAAATTTTTAATTGGAATCACTCCTGACATGGAGAAAAGGAGTGAAAAAAAAAAACTTAAAGAAGCAAGAAAAAAATATTTAAAACAAATTTCAGATGACAGAAAATTTATTAAAAGAAATTGGAATCAGTATAAAAAGTACCACCAAAAATATATTAAAAAGAAATATCCCAGAGGTCGCCATTGGACATATTTTGAGTGGGTTGATCAAATTGAGAAAGCAAAAGAGAGAATTAAATTTTTTGAGGAAAGCGCTAAATATAAAAAATAAGGGGCGTTCTGTATCCCGCCCTTGGTCAGATAATAGCATAAAATATATCTTTTTGAAAAGGTACATAGTTGGGTACATAGTAATTTAATGTTTTTTTGTTATATTTTTGTGATTGAGGTACATAGTAATACTTATTAAACTGACTTTATGAAAAAGAATTCCGAAATAATTATATTTATGATAGCAGGTGCTTCTTATTTTGGATCAGTAGTTATAACCGAAACATATCTAATAGATTATATACCTAGATATATTTTTGTTGAGTTTCCAAACCCCGAAAAATTTCGAGGTTCTTTTCTACCAAGATCAGTCGGTTGGACATTAGTGCTAATTCTATTTGTGGTTGGTAATTTTATTGTCAATTTTTTGAACAAAGATCAGGGCATCAACATTATTAAATTTATCAAAAATAAAAAAAATATATTAATTCTTCCACTATTTTTGATGATAGGTTTACCATTAATTTTTCTATTTTGTGATTTTGTAGATATATCTATCGGTATAACGTTTAATGAAATTCTTCCTCTCAAATCTGAAAAACTAGTTCCATTTGGTTTTTTAGGAGTGCTTTTAACTTATTTTGTAACAATGTTTTTTGTTGATAGAAAATAGTATCAAGGGGCGTTCTGTTGCCAGGTGCCCCAAAACCCCGTTACTTAATTAATAAATTAATTAAGCAGCAAGAGCAAATTTATCATTTGCAATTATAATTTAGCCCGTCACGGTGGAACAATTCCGAACGAAAGAATAGCCTTTAGACACCCGTCGATCCTAGTTCACCCCCGTAAGTTGAATATGGTGGAGGTGGTGGGTACTGCCCCCACGTCCGTAATGCTTATTACGAAATTCGTTTATCGTCGTAGTTGGAAAACCAACATTAATAATATAAAACCTAATACTGAAGATTCAATAAGTAATTCATGAAATTAACTAAGGAACAAACACAAGAAATTAGGGATCAGCAGTCTCAAAGTAATAAAACTAAAAGAATTACAGCGCCAGAGCTGGAAAAAATTTTATATGAAGCAATTCCAATTTTGGATCACGGTTTTATTAGAGTGGTTGATTATATGGGTGATGACACATCAATAGTTCAAGCAGCTAGAGTTTCTTATGGAAAAGGAACAAAAAAAGTTTCAACGGACTCAGGTTTAATAAAATATTTAATGAGACATTGGCACAGCACACCCTTTGAAATGTGTGAAATAAAATATCATATTAAACTACCTATATTCATAGCAAGACAATGGATTAGGCACAGAACAGCAAATGTTAATGAGTACTCAGCAAGATATTCAATATTAGATAAAGAATTTTATTTACCTTCCTCAGAAAATTTAGCTGCACAATCTCAAATCAATAGACAGGGAAGAGGAGATGTTCTTAAGGGAGAGCAAGCAAAAAAAGTTTTGGACTTATTAAAAAATGATGCTGAACGGACTTATAACAATTATGAAGAAATGCTTAATCAACGATATGACGGAACAGTGATTGACGAAAAAAAAGTTGGATTAGCAAGAGAACTTGCTCGAATGAATTTAACTTTAAATACTTATACTCAATGGTATTGGAAAACAGACTTATTAAATTTAATGAATTTTTTACGACTTAGAGCTGATCATCACGCTCAGTATGAAATAAGAGCATATGCTGATGCTATGTTAGATACAGTAAAAAAATGGGTTCCAATTACATATGAGGCTTTTATGGATTATAGAGTTGGTGGAACTGAGGTTTCAGCTAAAGGAAAAAAAGTTATTCAAAAATTAATTAAAGGTGAAGAAGTGACTGCAGAACAATCTGGTTTATCCAAAAGAGAGTGGAACGAGCTAATGGAAGCTTTTGATCTCAAAGATAATTTGATTTAATTTTTTCAGCTAAATTTAAATAAATTTTTGAAACTTCGTGATCAGGATTATTTTCAACAATCGGCATTCCACTATCGCCCTGTTTTCCAACTTCAGGATTAATTGGAATTTCTCCTAAAAAATTTTTATTAAATTCTTGAGCTGTTCTTTGAACACCACCATTACCAAATATATTATATTTTTTTCCATCATCTCCAACAAAATGACTCATATTGTCAATTAAACCAATTATTTTTACTCCAAGTTTATCGAACATCTTAATTCCTCGTTTGACATCTTGAAGAGCTAATTCTTGTGGAGTTGATATTATAATTACTCCATCCATTTTAATTTCTTGAGAAAATGTTAGTTGTGTATCTCCTGTTCCAGGGGGCATATCAACAATAATAAAATCTAAATTGTTCCAAGAAACTTTTTGTGTAAATGTTTTAATTGCACTAGTAACCATAGGTCCACGCCATATCATTGGAGTTTGCTCTTCTGTTAAAAATCCAATAGACATACATTGTATCTCATATTTATTTATTGGAGTTAAAGTTTTTCCATCGCTTTTTGGTTTTTCATTTATTGAAAATAACTTTGGTAAAGACGGACCATAAATATCGGCGTCTAACAAACCTACTTTACATCCAATTTTCTTTAGTGCTAATGCAATATTAGATGCAAAGGTTGACTTACCCACACCACCTTTTGCACTGGAAATTGCTATTGTGTACTTCGTTCCAATAATTGGTTTTTTTTCAAAGGTTTTGCCACCAATTTTTTTCTTTAGTGCTTCATTATGGCCTGTATTTTCATCATTCATACTTTCATCATAACTTGTTTTTCCCGTTAAAGACATTATATAGATTGTCATGGTTGATGATTTTAAAAGCAGAGGAGGCAGCCCATGGGGAAGCCCTCCAGGCGGAGATGGGAATGGATCAGGAAGAGGAGGTCCAAGACCGCCGGATATTGAAGCAATTATCAGAGATATTCAAAATAAAATAAATAAATTTATGCCTGGTGGTAGCAAATCAGGTGGCAAACCCATCGGATTAATTTTAATTATTTTAGTATTAGTGTGGTTGGCTAGTGGTTTGTATAGAGTGCTACCAGATGAACAGGGTGTAGTTCTTAGATTTGGAAAATTTGTAAAAACTACTCAACCAGGATTGAATTACCATATTCCTATGCCAGTAGAGAGCGTTCAAACTCCAAAAGTAACAAAAGTTAATCGAATGGATATTGGTTTTAGATCTGAAAGAGATAGTGGTTTTACATCAGGAGCTGTAGCCGATGTCCCAGAAGAAAGTTTAATGCTAACTGGAGATGAAAATATAGTGAATATTGATTTCTCAGTTTTTTGGGTAATCAAAGACGCTGGAAAATTTTTATTTAAAATTCAAGACCCACAAGGAACAGTTAAAGCAGCAGCAGAAACTGCTATGAGAGAAGTAATAGCTAAAAGTAATATTCAACCTATTTTAACTGAAGGAAGAGCAAAAATAGAATTAGAAACTCAAGAAATTATTCAAGCAATTTTAGATGAGTACAATAGCGGAATTCAAGTAACTCAAGTTCAAACTCAAAAAGCAGATCCACCGGATCAAGTAATTGATGCATTTAGAGATGTGCAAGCTGCAAGAGCAGATATGGAAAGATCAAAAAATGAAGCGGAAGCTTATGCTAACGATGTTATTCCAAGAGCAAGAGGTGAAGCGCAAAAAATTTTACAGGCAGCTGAAGCATATAAAAAAGAAGTTGTAGCAAAAGCAGAAGGTGAAGCAAGTAGATTTATTTCTATTTATAACGAGTATGCAAAAGCAAAACAAGTTACCCAAGAGAGAATGTATTTAGAGACAATGGAAAAGGTTTTAGCTGATATAGACAAAGTAATAATTGATAAAAACTCAGGCTCGGGTGTAGTGCCTTACTTGCCGTTACCCGAACTTAAAAAGAAAGTAGAATAATGAAAGCAGGAAAATTTTTATTACCGATAGTTATTGCAATATTTGCAGTAGCATTCTTTTCTATATTTATAGTAAAGGAAGTAAACCAAGCAATAGTATTACAATTCGGTGATCCAAAAAGAATTATTCTAAAACCTGGATTAAATTTTAAATTGCCTTTTATTCAAAACGTTGTTTTTTTGGATAAAAGAATTTTAAATTTGGATGCTCCACCAGAAGAAGTTATTGCATCAGATCAAAAAAGATTAATTGTTGATGCTTTTGCGAGATTCCAAATAGTTGATCCATTAAAATTTTATATTTCTGTTGGTAACGAAAGAGTTGCAAGATCAAGATTAGCAACAATTATAAATTCGAGAATTAGAAGTGTTTTAGGAACACAGAGATTACAAACTTTGTTGTCAGAAGACAGAACTAAGCAAATGTCCCTTATTCAAGAGGGAGTTAACACAGAAGCTGAGAAGTTTGGAATAAAAATTGTAGATGTAAGAATAAAAAGAGCTGACTTACCTCAAGCAAATAGTGAAGCAATTTATAGAAGAATGCAAACTGAAAGAGAAAGAGAAGCTAAGGAATTTAGAGCAAGAGGTGCCGAGATGGCTGTAACAATCACATCAACAGCAGATAAAGAAGTTACAGTAATACTTGCCGATGCTCAAAAAAAATCAGAGATAATGAAAGGTGAAGGAGATGGACTAAGAAATAAAATTTTTGCAGATGCATTCGGTAGAGATCCAGATTTCTTTGCTTTTTATAGAGCTATGCAAGCATATGAAAAAGCTTTAATTGGAGGAGACACCTCATTAATTTTATCACCAGACAGTGAATTTTTTAAGTTTTTTGGAAATATAAAAGCTAAATCTCAATAAATAAATTTTAGTAATATGAAAGAGCTAATAATAGCTTTTGGTCTTTTTCTTTTTATAGAAGGGATTCTATATGCCTTATTTCCATCAAAAATGAAAAATATGTTAAAAAAAATGGAAACAATAAAAGACTCTCAGCTAAGAACAGGTGGTTTAGTGTTTGCTATTATCGGTTTTATTATTATTTGGTATTTAAAAAAGTGATGAAAATTAAGTCAAAAAAGTTAGGTGTATTTTTTATCTTTTTCTATTTATTTTTTAATATTGAAGGAAATACCAAAGAAATTCCAAGTTCTTTTGCAGATTTAGCGGAGAAATTAATACCTTCGGTAGTTAATATTTCTACAACTCAAACAGTTGTTACAAATGTAAATCCATTTCCATTCGAATTTCCTCCAGGATCTCCTTTTGAAGATATGTTTAAAGAATTTGGTACACCTCAAAAAAGAAAGACAAGTGCACTGGGTTCTGGTTTTATAATTGATGCAAAAGGAATAGTTGTTACTAATAATCATGTAATCTCAGATGCGGAAGATATTTTGGTAAGAGTAGATGGAGACAAAGAATATAAGGCAAAAGTTATTGGATCAGATCCATTATCTGATTTAGCTGTACTTAAAATAGAGTCTAAAGATAAATTTATTCCAGTAAAATTTGGAGACTCAGACAAAGCTAGAATAGGGGATTGGGTTATTGCTATTGGAAATCCTTTTGGTTTAGGAGGAACAGTAACTTCTGGAATTATTTCAGCAAGAAATAGATCGATTGGTTTATCTAGATACGAAGATTATATACAAACAGATGCATCAATAAACCAAGGTAATTCAGGGGGTCCACTTTTTGATATGAATGGAAATGTTATAGGAATTAACACAGCGATATTAGGTCAGTCAGGTTCAATTGGAATTGGTTTTGCAATTCCGTCAAATAGTGCAAAAATAATTATAGATCAGTTAATTAAATTTGGAGAAACTAAAAGAGGATGGTTAGGAGTAAGGATACAGTTTGTATCAAAAGAAATTGCTGATGTTGAAGGTTTAGATGAGCCACGTGGCGCGTTAGTAGCAAGTGTAGCAGAAGGGAGTCCTTCAGACAAAGCAGGAATTAAATCTGGAGATATTATTTTAGAATTTGATGGAACTCTAATAAAAGAAATGAGCGAGCTACCAAAAATTGTTGCGCAAACTAAAGTTGGAAAAACTGTTGATGTAAAAGTATGGAGAAACAAAAAAGAAATAATAAAAAAAATAAAGCTTGGAAGATTAGAAACTTCAAGTGATTTTAAAGTTGCTGAAAAGAAAAAAAATCCAGATCTTTCTGAAATTAAGCCTTTAAAAATAACAGTAAGAATTTTAAATGAAAGAGATATAGAAGATAGAAACTTACCTAAAGGAACCACAGGTCTAGTTATAACTAATATTCAAAATGATAGTCCAATTAACTATTTAAAAATTAATAATATTATTATTGAGGCACAGAAGAAAAAAATTCGATCGATCAATGGATTCGAAAAAATAATTCAAAGTGTACTTCAATCTAGTGAAAAAACTTTACTTATATCAATATATAATAATCAAAACCAAAGAAGATATATTGGTGTTAAGCTAGACTAACAATGGACAAACTGTCCAAAATTATTTTAATTGCAGGACCCACAGCAGCAGGAAAATCAAATTTTGCAGTTAAATTTGCAAATAAAATTGATGGTGAAATTATTAATGCAGATAGTATGCAGGTTTATAAAGAGCTAAATATTCTAACTGCTCGTCCTAATAAAAAAATTCAAAAAAAAATAAAACATCATCTTTACGGTTTTCAAAGTGTTAAAAAAAATTTTTCTACAGGTATCTGGTTGAAACTTGTTATAAAAAAAATAAAAGAAATACGAAAAAGAAATAAAGTGCCAATTATTGTCGGCGGTACAGGACTTTATTTCAGAGCACTTACAGAAGGTTTGGTAAAAATACCCACTATTCCTTTAAAAATTAGAAATGAAACAAGATCTTTACAAGAAAAAATAGGTCAAAAAAAATTTTATAAAAGACTTATTAAAATTGATCCACTTGTTAAAAATAAAATTAATCATAACGATGTTCAAAGATCGATAAGAGCTTTTGAGATAAAAAAATTTACAAAAAAATCAATGATAAGATGGTTTTCAAAAACAAAAATTTTTTTTGATATAAATACTTTTTTAAAAATATACTTAGATTTTCCAAGGACAAAACTAATAGAAAGGATTAATCAGAGAGTAGATATGATGTTTGAAAAGGGAGCAATTTCGGAGGTTGTTAAATTCAATAAATTAAAAGTTAAAAAACGAAATAGCTCAAATAAAGTAATCGGTATTAGTGAAATTAGAAAATATTTAAGTGGGGAGCTTAATTTAAAAGAAGCAAAGGAACGAATTTGCATAAAAACAAGACAATATGCTAAAAGGCAAACGACATGGGCACGAGGTCAGATGAAATCATGGTACAAAATTGATCCAAATGATCTGAACTTAATGATAAAAAAATTTAAATAATCGCTCGTTAAACTTGACCAATTAGCAGGACTTCAGCTAGATTGAACAAATGTCAAAATTGTATTCAGGAGCTGAAATTGTCTTTAAATGTTTGGAAGACCAAGAGGTAGAGTTTATTTTTGGTTATCCAGGAGGAGCAGTACTACCTATATATGATGAATTAAAAAATCATAATTCAATAAAACATATTCTTGCTCGCCATGAACAAGGAGCTGGTCATGCTGCTGAAGGCTACGCTAGATCTTCAGGCAAACCTGGAGTTCTTTTAGTAACATCTGGGCCTGGTGCAACTAATGCAGTAACTGCATTAACCGATGCTTACATGGACTCGATACCTTTAGTTTGTATTTCGGGACAAGTTCCTACACATTTAATTGGAACAGATGCTTTTCAAGAATGTGACACAACAGGAATAACTAGACCTTGCACAAAGCACAACTGGTTAGTTAAAGATATTAAAAATTTAGAAAAAACAATTCATAAAGCTTTTGAAGTTGCAACTACTGGCAGGCCAGGACCTGTTCTAGTTGATATCCCAAAAGATGTACAGTTTCAGAAAGCAAGTTATACCAAATTTAAAAAACAGAAAAAACCTAATGGAAAAGTTCATAATTTGTTTTCTCAGAAAGATATTGATCAATTGATAAATTTAATGAGTAAATCTTCCAAGCCAATTTTTTATACTGGTGGAGGTGTTATAAATTCAGGACCAAAGGCGAGCGAACTTTTAAGAGAGATTGTAAATATAACTGGCTTTCCAATTACAACAACATTACAAGGCCTTGGATCTTATCCTGGGGAAGATAATCATTTTTTAGGGATGCTTGGAATGCATGGTTCTTACGAAGCAAACAATGCAATGCATGATTGCGATTTAATGATAAATATTGGTGCAAGATTTGACGATAGAATAACTGGAAAGATTGATGAATTTTCTCCTAAATCGAAAAAAGTTCATATAGATATTGATCCATCATCAATAAACAAAAATGTTAAAGTGGATTTACCAATTATAGGCGATGTTGCAGAAGTTATATCATCTACAATAAGGACCATAAAAAAAGTAAGGCCTAATTTTGCAAAATCTAATAATCAAAAGATTTCTAGCTGGTGGGAAAAAATTCAAAAATGGAGGGCAGTCAAATCTTTTGATTTTATTAACAGTACTGAAACTATAAAACCTCAGTATGCAGTTCAAAGACTTTATGAGTTAACGAAAAATAAAGATACTTATGTAACAACTGAAGTTGGGCAACATCAAATGTGGGCTGCGCAACATTATAAATTTAATAAACCAAACCGTTGGATGACATCTGGTGGATTAGGCACAATGGGATATGGCTTGCCCGCTGCAATTGGTGTTCAGATTGCTCATCCAAAAAAACTTGTTGTCGATATAGCCGGAGAAGCTTCAGTTTTAATGACTATGCAAGAGATGTCTACAGCTGTTCAATATAGTTTACCGATCAAAATATTTATTTTAAATAATGAATACATGGGAATGGTTAGACAATGGCAAGAGCTCTTACATGATAAAAATTATTCAGAGAGCTATACTGCTGCTTTACCTGATTTTGTAAAACTAGCAGAGGCTTATGGATGCGTTGGTATTAGAGCTGAAAAACCTGAGGAACTAGATGATAAAATTATTGAAATGATTAATACAGATAGACCAGTTATTTTTGATTGTTTAGTTGATAAACAAGAAAATTGTTTTCCTATGATACCTTCGGGTAAGCCGCATAATGAAATGCTTTTGGGTCCTAACGATCAAAAAGCTAAAAAAATAACAGGAAAAGGAAAGACATTAGTTTAATGAGTAAATCTAAATCAGCATACAGCACGCCTGGAAAAGTAGGAAAATTTGATACTCATATTATTGTTGTATGGGTAGATAATGAGGCTGGAGTTTTAGCTCGAGTTGTTGGTTTATTTTCTGGACGTGGATACAACATCGAATCCCTAGCTGTTGCAGAAATTGATCAAAAGTTGAGCATATCTAGAATTACTATTGTAACTACCGGAACACCTCAAGTTATAGAACAAATCAAACTTCAATTAAAAAAACTTGTGCCAGTTCATAAAGTAGCTGATTTTAAAAGAGAAGATAAAAAGGTAATTTTTAAAGAAATGGCTTTATTTAAGGTTGTTGGCAACAATTTGAAAAGAGATAAAGCTATAAAAGCTTGTAAAAAATACAAGGCTGTAATATTGGATAAGACTAATAAATCGTGTGTAATTCAAATTACTGCTTTAAGAAGAGAGATAGATTTGACTGTAAAAAATTTAAAAAAATATGGACTTGTTAGTGTTTCGAGAACTGGAGCAGTGGCCATGACTAGGGGTTCTGAGATATTTAAATAACTAAGGAGAAGAATATGAAAATGTTTTATGAAAAAGATACTGATGTGAATTTAATTAAAGAAAAAAAAATAGCAATATTCGGTTATGGAAGCCAAGGTCATGCACATGCACTTAATTTAAAAGATAGTGGAGTAAAAGAAGTAGCAGTTGCTTTAAGAGATGGATCCGCAAGCAAGGCAAAAGCAGAGTCAAAAGGATTAAAAGTTATGAATTTATCTGACGCAGCAGAATGGGCCGATGTTGTTATGATCTTAACACCAGATGAATTGCAAGCAACTATTTATAAAAATCATATCGAGCAAAGAGCTCGAGAAGGAACCTCAATAGCATTTGCTCATGGATTAAACATTCATTACGATCTTATTAAAGCGAGAAAAGATTTAGATGTATTTATGGTAGCGCCAAAAGGGCCTGGTCATTTAGTTAGAAGTGAATTTGAAAAAGGAGGGGGTGTCCCCTGCTTATTTGCAGTCCACCAAAATGGTTCAGGTAAAGCAAGAGATCTTGCTATGTCATATGCGTCTGCAATCGGTGGAGGAAGATCTGGAATAATAGAAACAACATTTAAAGATGAAGTCGAAACTGATTTATTTGGCGAACAAACAGTATTGTGCGGAGGACTTGTTGAATTAATTAAAAATGGTTATGAAACTTTAGTTGAAGCTGGATACGAACCAGAAATGGCATACTTTGAAACTGTTCATGAAGTTAAATTGATTGTAGATTTAATTTATGAGGGAGGAATTGCAAACATGAATTATTCTATTTCTAATACAGCAGAGTATGGAGAGTATGTTTCAGGACCGAAAATTATCAATAAAGAAGAAACTAAAAAAAGAATGAAAGAAGTATTAACAGATATTCAATCCGGCAAATTTACTAAACAGTGGATGGATGAATGTAAAAATGGTCAAAAAAACTTCTTAAAAACTAGAGAAAAACTAGCTGATCATCCAGTTGAAAAAGTTGGCGCAGTACTTAGAGCTATGATGCCATGGATTGCTAAGAAGAAACTAGTTGATAGCGATAAGAAATAGTTTTTTAATTATTAAATCTAAAAAAAAGTTCTATTTTATTTTGCAATCTGTGCGAGAGCATGTATGATATCGATGCATAAAATAAATAAAATGACAGACAAAAATAGAGTTTACATATTTGATACAACGATGCGTGATGGTGAGCAATCTCCAGGAGCATCAATGAGCTTAGAAGAAAAAATTCAAATTGCCAGGGTGTTTGATGAGCTTGGAATTGATATAATAGAAGCAGGATTTCCAATTGCATCTCCAGGAGATTTCGAGGCCGTAACCGAGGTAAGTAAGGTTTTAAAAAATTCTATTCCCGCAGGACTTTCAAGACATTCTAAAAAAGATATAGATAGATGTTATGAAGCATTAAAACATGCTCCAAGATTTAGAATTCATACATTTATTTCAACTAGTCCATTACACATGAAGCATAAATTAAACAAATCTTCAGAAGAAGTTTATGAGTCAATTAAAGAACACGTAACTTATGCAAGAAAATTTACTGATGATGTTGAGTGGTCATGTGAAGATGGAACGAGAACAGACATGGATTATATGTGCAAAACTGTTGAGTTAGCAATTAAATGTGGTGCAAAAACAATAAATATCCCTGACACAGTTGGTTATACCGTTCCCTCAGAATTTACAAAAATTATTAATACTTTAATGAATAAAGTTCCAAATATAGATAAGGCAATTTTATCTACACATTGTCATAATGATTTAGGTTTAGCTGTTGCGAATTCATTAGCCGGGGTACAAGCGGGAGCGAGACAAATAGAATGTACAATAAACGGTATTGGAGAAAGAGCAGGAAACGCTGCTTTAGAAGAAGTAGTAATGGCAATGAAAACTAGAAATGATTTAATGCCATACAAAACTGGAATTAATACAACTCTTTTAAGCAAAGCTTCAAAAGTGGTTTCCAATGCAACAGGTTTTCCTGTTCAATTTAATAAAGCAATAGTTGGAAAGAATGCCTTTGCCCATGAGTCTGGTATTCACCAAGATGGAATGCTTAAAAATAGAAATACTTACGAGATTATGACCCCAGAAAGTGTTGGTGTTAAACAAACTTCTTTAGTTATGGGAAAACATTCTGGAAGACATGCATTTAAAGATAAACTGAATACTTTAGGGTATGTTGATGTCACAGATGACGTTATAGAGAATGCTTTTGGAAAGTTTAAAGTTTTAGCAGATAAAAAAAAACACATTTATGATGAAGATATAATTGCTTTAGTTGATGATAGCTTAATTATAGATAACAAAGTAAATGCGATAAACTTAAAATCTCTAAAAGTTTTTGCTGGAACAGGCGAACCGCAAAAAGCAGAAATGACGCTTGATGTTTTTGGAGATGTAAAACAAGCATCCGAAACAGGTGATGGCCCCGTAGATGCAATATTTAAATGTATTAAAAAACTTTACCCGCATGATGTAAATTTACAATTATATCAAGTACACGCAGTTACAGAAGGAACAGATGCTCAGGCAACCGTAAGTGTCCGAATTGAGGAAAATGGTAAAACAACTGTAGGACAAGCTGCAGATACTGATACACTTGTTGCTTCTGCAAATGCATACCTAAATGCTTTGAATAAAATGATTATAAAAAGAAATAAAACTGCACCAGGGATGGAAGATGTTAAAATTAAAAACAAAAAAACTGAAAAAATGAGAGGAATATAAAATGGGAGTATTTAATAAAATAGCTAAAATTTGGAGTCAGGATATGGCAATTGACCTTGGAACTGCCAATACGCTTGTAGTATTAAAAGGGCAAGGAGTTGTTCTTAATGAGCCATCAGTAGTAGCTGTTTTAGACAGTAAAGGAAAAAAATCTGTATTAGCAGTGGGAGATGAAGCTAAAACGATGCTTGGAAGAACACCAGGAAATATACAGGCAATACGGCCTTTGAGAGATGGTGTTATAGCAGATTTTATCGTAACTGAAGAAATGATTAAGCATTTTATTAAAAAAGTTCATAAAAGAAGTACTTTTGCAAATCCAAGAATTTTAATTTGCGTACCAACAGGATCTACTCCTGTTGAAAGAAAAGCTATTCAAGATAGTGCACTTGCGGCAGGTGCAAGAAGAGTTCAATTAATTGAAGAACCAATTGCAGCTGCTATTGGTGCTAATTTACCTATATCAGAAGCAACCGGTTCGATGGTAGTTGATATTGGAGGTGGTACGACTGAAATAGCGGTTATGTCTTTAGGAGGTGTTGTTTATTCAAAATCTTTAAGAATAGCAGGAGATGCAATGGATCGAGCGTTAGCGGATTATATGAGAAAAGAATATAATTTAATGATTGGAGATAGTACTGCGGAAAAAATTAAAAAAGAAATTGGAACTGCAATACCAACAAATACCAATACGTACGCAGTTAAAGGTAGAGATTTAAGATCAGGAACACCAAAAGAAGTTAATATAACAGAAGAAGACTCTTCCGAAGCTCTAAATGGAATTTTGATAGACATGGTCAATGGAATTAAAGATGCGTTAGAAAATACACCACCAGAACTTTCGGCAGATTTAGTCGATATGGGTCTAACTTTAACGGGTGGTGGAGCGTTATTGAAAAATATAGATAAAAGGTTTTCAAAAGAAACAGGACTACCGGTTCATATAGCAGACGATCCCTTAGCTTGTGTGGCGGTTGGAACAGGAAAGGCATTAGATCAAGAAGAAACTTTTTCTACCATGTTATCTGAATATTAATAATCATTTATGGAAACGAGTAGTAGAGACGATTTTATAATAGCTATTCGTTCCGCCTTTTTAAAAAAAGGTACTCAACAACGTTTTTCATTAATTGTTTTAATTTTTTTTTCATTAATACTTTTATCTTTAGCAAAATTAAATTTTGCTGGGATCGATTATTTAAGAGCTGGTATTAGAGAAGTTGTTTACCGTTCATCATTTATAGTTTCCACACCTGAAAATTATATAATAAAATCTTATCAAACAGTTAAAAATCATTTTTTCCTATATGATGATTATTTAGAAACTAAATCAGAATTAAAAAAAATTAAATCAGAAAAAATTGCAAACAAATACATTATCGCAGAAAATAAAAGATTAAAAAAAATTGTAGATGACTATCTAATTGACACAAACGAGATTGTTGCAAAAATATTAATAGATAAAAAAAGTCCTTTTCTTAGATCAATAATAATAAACAAAGGCAGTAAAAACAATGTTAAGCTTGGTATGGCTGCTCTTGACGAAACATTTTTAGTTGGCAAAGTTGTTGAAGTTAATTATTTAACATCTAGAGTTTTGCTTTTATCAGATTTGAATAGTAAAATTCCAATAACTATTGAACCAGGTGACTACCAATCAATTCTTTCAGGCACAGGGCAAGATAATGGAATTTTACAATATTTAAAAGATGATTATCAAATTGTAGAAGATAATTTAATTTACACTTCTGGCTCTGGAGGAGTTTTTAAATCAGGAATACCAGTAGGAAAAATTAAATCAGAAAATGAAAATAATTTAAAAACAGTTGAATTTTTTTCTGATTTTGCTCAATTAAGATTTGTAAAAATAATATCTTTTAAGAAAGAATTAGGTAATGATTAAATTTTCAAAGGCTAACATACTTCAAAAATTGCTAGTTAATGCACCTATTATTGTGCTTTTTATATCTGTTTTAAATGAATTTGATTTTAATTATTTAGACCTTAAATATTTTTCTTTTGATTTTCCTTTTATTTTAATTTTTTTCTGGAGCTTAAAAAAAAGTGAAAGTTTGGGATATGGTTTAATTTTTTTATCAGGGCTAATTAATGATGTAGTAGTAGGACTTCCTATAGGCATAAGCAGTTTTTGTTACTTAATTATTTGTGGTTTTGCTGGTTATTTAAGAAACATTACTTTACGTCCAAGTTTAATAAAGGATTGGTTATTTTTTTTAGTGACAATCTTAGTAGTAAAATCAATTATGTATTCATCTTTGGTTTTATTTTTTTCAATAAACCTAGATTACAACGATATTTTAGTAAATTTATTATTTACATTTTTATTTTATGTTATTTTTGCAAATATTTTTGAAATATATTTAAAGTTAGTCTTTGGTAAATCAAATGTTTAGTGGTGGTGATACATTCGTTAGAAAATTAAGTACTTTGAACAGAAGAGTATTTATTTTGTCTTTAGCCAAAGGCATAATATTTACGGGGATAGTTGCAAGACTTTTTTCGCTACAAATAAATGAAAATAAAAAATATTTAACTTTATCAGATAAAAATCGTTTACGAGAATGGAGATTGCCACCTATCAGAGGGCAATTTCTAGATTATTTTGGAAATGTAATTGCAGGAAATTTGAAAGTTTATCAATTGCACGTAGTTCCTGAAGATGTTGATAATTTCAAAGCTTTGATGAATAGGCTTAGAGAAATTTTAAAATTAAGCGATAAACAATTCGCTAAAATAATGAAAAAAAAAAATTCCCAAAAACCTTGGGAAACATTGGTTATTTCAGAAAATTTAACTTGGGATGAATTTTCTAAAATAAATTTTTATTTACATGATTTAATAGGCGCAAAACCAGTATTATCAGTTGCTAGAAATTATCCATATAATGAAACTTTTACACATGTGCTAGGCTACGTTGGAGAAGCAAGCGAAAATGATTTAATTCGAAACGAAACAATAAAACAAAACCATGTTGCGGGTTTGAGAGTTGGAAAAATTGGTCTAGAAAAAACTTTTGAAAATTATTTGATAGGAACAAATGGTGTTCAAAGATATGAAGTTAATGCTTATGGAAAACGTATTAATCAGTTAGATTTTGAGGAAGGTACAAAAGGACAGGACATAAAATTAACTCTAGATTTAGAGGTTCAAAAATTAGCTGGTGAATTATTAGGGGATAAAGCAGGATCTATTAGTGTAATGGATATTTATACTGGAGACATAATTGCAATGCAGTCTTCGCCATCATTTAATCCTAACTTATTTTTATATGGGATATCTCAACAAGATTGGAATTTGATAAAAAGTAACCCTCTTAAGCCTCTCGTAAACAAAACTGTTTATGGTTTATATTCTCCTGGTTCAACAATAAAACCAATCGTAGCTCTATCAGCTCTGGAGAACGACATAATCTCACCTAAAAATACAGTGCTGTGCACAGGGAAAATGGAAATGTACGGACAAACATACCATTGTTGGAAAAAAAAAGGGCACGGATATATGGATTTAAGAAACGCCATTAAACAATCTTGCGACACATATTTTTATGAAACTGCCAGAAAACTTGGTGTTGACCGTTTAAGTTTAACAGCAAAAAAATTTGGTTTAGGTAACACAGTTTTGAAAGGAACTATAGGCAATGAAAAAAAAGGACTAATTCCAAGCACAACTTGGAAAAAACAACAGCTTGGACAAGGATGGGTTTTAGGTGAAACAATAATCACTGGTATTGGCCAAGGCTATATTCAGACTACACCACTACAATTATGTTTAATGACTGCACAATTAGCTAATGGAGGATTTAAAATTTATCCAAGAATAACAGTTGAAAAAAACCAAGATAGTTTAGAAAAAATAAAATTTAAAATGAAACAAAGTGCTTTAACAGCAAAAGAAGAAATAAATCCTATCAGAAAAGAAGTTAAGGAGTTTTTTAATATTAAAGATAAAGAGTATCAAACTTTGTTTCGAAATCCTGAAAATATCAAATTTGTTTTAGAAGCAATGTGGGGCTCAACTAACGAGGTGATGGGAACTTCTTTTGGTTCAAGACTTAAAGATAAAAAGTATCAGTTTGCAGGAAAAACAGGAACAGCACAGGTAAAAAAAATAACTGAGAGACACAGAGAATTAGAGTTAAAAGCAAAAGACGTTCCATACGAGGAACGAGACCATGCTTTATATGTAGCTTTTGGTCCTTATGAAAATCCAAGATATGCATTAAGCATACTTATTGAGCATGGAGGATCAGGAAGCACAACAGCAGCACCTATGGCAAAAAAATTATTTAAACTAATTATAGATAGACATGAGGAAAGAGAAAAAGCGAGATCTAAAAATTTTTCTTTAGCAACATAAATGTATCAACAAGTTTCATATTCAGATCAATATACTTTCTTTCAAAAGTTAAGATCATTCGATTTAGTTTTATTATTTTGTATTATTATATTAGGAATAATAAGTAGTTTCTCAATGTATTCTACTGATGGAGGAGAACTTTTATACCATAGCAAAAGCCATATTTTACGATTTCTAATTTTTTTTATAATGATGTTTTTTTTCTCATTTTTAAGTATTAGATTTTGGCATGCAATAGGATATTTATTTTACATAGTGGTTTTGGGACTTTTAATATGGACATCGTTTTATGGAGTTACATCATCAGGTTCAAAAAGATGGTTAAATTTGTATTTCATTAATTTACAACCATCAGAATTAATGAAAATTGCAATAATAATTTGTTATGCAAAACTTTATCATCGACTTCAAATTAATAACGTAAATCAAATTAAAAATTTGGTAATACCAATTACAATATTGGTACTACCAATACTGCTAGTAGTAAGTCAGCCTGATTTAGGCACATCAATACTAATTGCTTTAAGCGGAATCATTGTTATGTGGTTAGCAGGAATAAATATAAAATATTTTATTTATACTTTTTTAACTTTTCTAATTTCAACTCCATTTATAATTTCTTTTTTAAAACCTTATCAAAAACTAAGAATTTTAACTTTTTTTGATCCTGATAAAGATCCTTTGGGGGCAGGATATCAAATTATTCAATCAAAAATTGCCGTAGGATCTGGAGGTTTTACTGGAAAAGGATTTCTAAAAGGAACTCAAAGTTATTTAGAATTTTTACCTGAAAAACACACTGATTTTATATTTACACTTTTTTCAGAGGAGCATGGATTTATTGGTTCAACATTTCTTTTATTAATTTATGCAATTATGATTTTTAGAATTATAAAAATTGGTTCTGATACTAGAAGTTTTTTTGGAAAATTATTTTGTTTTGGATTTGGCTCTGCAATTTTTGTTTATGTCACAATTAACATGAGCATGGTTTTAGGCTTACTTCCTATAGTAGGATCTCCTTTGCCAATAATGTCATATGGGGGATCTTCAATGCTAGCAACAATGATTGGTTTAAGCATAGTTATGAGTGCCAAAATACACTCAAGACAAACAGTTTCCTAATTTTAATTAGTTTTTTTACTAAAAAAGGCTCAAAACGGATATTAAAACAAGTCTTAGGAGTTTTTTTATTTGTTATTTAGCTTTTAAAATGTTTTAATTTTCATGAGGGAAATGAGAAAGATAATTTTTTTTATAGCTACGGGTGTCTTTTTAAATAGCTGTGCACAATACAGCTCTTTTTTAGGTCCAACTTATACAATTGCTGAAACAGGAAATATATATCATGCCGCATTGTCTTATCAATCAAATACACTAGTTAAAGAAAAAACTGGAAAAAATACACTTGAACATGCATCTATTTTACTAGAAAAAAAAAACGAACAAATAAATTTAGATGAAGATTTAATTGCATTAATTGAAACCAGTATTAAAAAAACTAGAAAAAAAATTATTTCTAAAAAGTAATTCATTACAATTTTAAATTGAACTAGTTATTATGAGGTCGGACAAAAAAAAAAAATTAAAAATAGGAATTATTGGAGCAGGAATTCAAGGTGTTTGTAATGCGTTATTTTTGCAAAAAAAAGGCCACGAAGTAACTTTATTTGACAAAGAAACACCGGGAAGCGCAGCTGCTTCCTATGGAAATGCAGGTCATTTTTCGCCTTATGCTTCTATACCTTTAAACAGACCAGATATTTTAACGGATGTTCCAGCTATGCTTTTAAGTTCTACTGGTCCATTAGCTTTAAAATGGAATTACGTTCCAAAAATGATTCCATGGTTTTTAAAATTTATAAATAATTGTACTAAAAAAAAAATGATGCATACAGCAAAGTACATGCATCAAATATTAGACCTAGCAATACCAGCATATGATGAATTGTTTGAAGAAATTGATTTATCCGGATTAGTAGAAAATAAAGGTATTATGTATATTTGGAATGATCAAAATCTTAAAAGCAGAGAATTAGAAATTAAAGCTAGAGAAGAAGTAGGAGCAGAGCAACAAATTCTCAATAAAAAAGAAATTCATGATTTAGAACCAAATATTAAAAATATTTATCACGCTGGAGTTTTTTATAAGAAGGCCAGACATGCTAGAAATCCTGGGAAAATTTGGTTAAAATTATTTGAAAATTTTATAAAAAAAGATGGAAAATTTTTAAAATTAAATATTCAGGATTTAAATTTTGATGGTGAAAACCCCGTAGTAATTTCTGAGGCTCAAAGATTTATATTTGATAAGTTAGTTATTGCTTGTGGAGCTTTTTCAAAAAAATTAACTGATAAGTTAGATGAAAAGATTCCACTAGATACAGAGCGTGGTTATCATATTCATTTTAAAGGTTGCGATAATTTAATTTCACGCCCTGTAGTATTTCAAAATAGAGGTTTTGGAATGACCCCAATGGAACAAGGATTAAGGGTAGTAGGTACAGTAGAATTTGGTGGCTTAGAAAATCCATTAAGCAAAGGAAGAATAAAAAATTTGGTAAATAATGCCAAATATTTGTTAGATGGATTACCGGAACATGAAGACGAATGGTTAGGTTTCAGACCTACGCTACCTGACTATCTACCAGTCATAGGACCTTCCAAAAATTATAAAAACGTTTATTACTCGTTCGGACATCATCATTTAGGATGGACGCTAGGAGCAATATCAGGAAAGATTGTTTCAAAGATGATATCAGGCGAAAATACAAATTTAGAATTAGAACCATATAGCTCCTTAAGGTTTGCTTAGTGAATAAAAACATTAAAGCATATTTAATGTTAGTTTTGGCTTCAATATTTTGGGCTGGAAATTTTATTGTTGGTAAATTTGCTTTTTTTGAAAATATACCACCTTTTTCATTAGTATTTTTTAGATGGTTAACTGTTTGGTTTATTTTATTACCATTTACCTACAAAGAAATTTTAAATAATAAAAAAAATATATTTAATAGTTTTTCTTTGTTACTTCTTCTTGGTTTAACAAGCGTCGGTCTTTTTAACTCTTTTGTTTATATTTCTTTAAATTATACGCAGGTAATTAACGCATCACTGTTTAATACAGCAATACCAGCAGCAATAATTCTTTTTTGCTTTTTATTTAAGATCGAAAATACAAACTCTTATCAGCTAGCTGGTCTTATAATCTCTGTAATCGGAGTTTTTGCAATTATCACTAGATTGGATTTAAATATTTTATTGACTCTTAGCTTTAATATTGGAGATATTTGGATGATATGCGCAGTGTTCTGCTGGGGGATTTATTCTGCTTTTTTAAAAAAATTAAAATTAAAAATATCATTATTATCTTTGGTCCATATTCTTTGTTCATGTGGATTAATATTTTTATTTCCTCAATTTTTATATGAATATTCGCAAAGTGATATTATAAATGTAAATAAAAACTTTTTATATTGTTTGATATATTTGGCTCTATTTCCAAGTATTGGATCTTATTACTGCTGGACTGGAGCAGTATCAATTATAGGACCAAATAGAGCTGGAATTTTTCTTATGTTAATACCCTTGTTTAGTGCAGTTATGGCTATATTTTTTTTCAAGGAAGAATTCCAAGCATATCATTTTATAGGATCTATTTTTGTAATAATTGGTCTATTCTTAGCTAATAAAAAAATTAAAAATGCCTAAAATTGATAAATTGAAATTAACAGCTGAACAAAAATTAGTATTGTTAGAAGAAGGCACTGAGCCTCCTGGTTCAAGTAATTTAAATAATGAAAAAAGAGAAGGAAGTTACCATTGTATAGGATGTGATGTAAAATTATTCGACTCAAATACCAAATATGAAAGCGGATCAGGCTGGCCATCTTTTTTTAAATCGCTTCCAAATGCATTTGAGACAAAAACGGATTATTTGTTAGGTTATGCAAGAACAGAATATCATTGTAAAAATTGTGGTGGTCATCATGGACATATTTTTGACGATGGACCAGAACCAACGGGCAAAAGGTATTGTAACAACGGCGTTTGTTTAATTTTTAAAGAAAAAAAATAAAATTAATTATTAACTATCAGCGTACACTTTTTCTTCTTTTTCGTGTTTTTCTTGTGCAGCAATTGAAAGAGCAGCAACTGGTCTAGCCATTAATCGTTTGATACCAATTGGTTCACCCGTTTCTTCACAAAAACCATATGTACCATCTTGTATTTTTTTTAAGGCCTGATCAATTTTTGAAATAAGTTTTATCTGTCTATTAATAGCTTTCATTTCTACATTTTTATCTGTGTAAGAGCTAGCTTGATCTACGATATCAGCTGATACACTATTATCGTCCATAGAACCATTATACAGAGCTTCATTATTAGATTTGATGATATCAGATTTCCATTCTGTAAGCTTTTTTTTAAAAAATGCTTTATGCTTTTCACACATATACTTTTCGGTTTCTTTAGGTGTGTAGGTTTTTGAGATTTTAACCATAGTCAAGTTTTAAACGTGGCTGAATATATTCATGAATAAATAGCTGTCAAGAAACCATTAATTGTATAAATTAAGTAAAATGGCCATAAATAAAAAAAATACATTAAAATTATTTTATATTTTTCTATTATTGCACTTAATTATTTGGACAGCGATTCCAACATTCACAAATAATAATTTACCATTAGATACCATCGAAGCTTTAGCATGGGGAAGCAATTTAGATTGGGGTTTTAGCAAGCATCCTCCAATGAGTGCATTCTTAGTAGAGATTTTTTATCAAATATTTGGCTCAAACGATTGGGCTTATTATTTATTAAGCCAAGCTTGTGTAATTGCTTCTTTTTTTATTATTTTTAAATTTGCAGAATATTTTTTTGATAATAAAATTTTTTGTTTAGTATCAGTTTTATTATTAGAGGGTATTTTCTTTTATAATTTTACCTCTCCTGAATTCAATGTAAATGTATGTTTGATGCTTTTTTGGTCACTTACGGTTTTATATTTATGGAAAGGATTTAAAGATAATAAAATTAATGACTGGTTATTAGTTGGTCTATTTTCTGGATTTAGTTTTTTATCAAAATATTTATTTGTCTATTTAGGTTTAGCTATGGATATTTTTTTACTTTATATGATTTATAAAAAGAAAATTGATTTTAAATGTTTATCGTCTCTCGTTACTTTTTTTATAATTTTATTACCTCATTTAATTTGGCTTACTAAAAATGATTTTATAACGATCATCTATGGTCTTGATAGAACAGGAACGGGTGATCAAAATTTTATAGATCATATAATTCATCCAATTATTTTTTTAGCAAAACAAATAATAATACTAATACCTTTCTTTTTGATGTTTTTATTTGTGATTAGAAAATTTAAACCTAAATTTAACTTAAAAGATAGTAAATTATTATTTTTATTTTCAATAAATATTATTCCTTTAGCTTTAGTATTTTTAACTTCAATGATCATGGGTGTTAAAATTAGAACAATGTGGATGACACCTTTCTATTTATTTTTTGGTGTTTTTGTGGTTTATATTTTTCAATCTCAAATGAATTTAAAAAAATTAAAAAACTTTTTTACTATATTTATAATTCTTTTTATTTTTTCACCATTTGCATACGCATATGTATCAATTACTGAAACCGATAAAAGAACTGATTATCTAGGAAAGCAGATAGCTGAAAAGGTCCAGAAACAGTGGAGCCAAGATTTTGACGAACCTATTAACGTAGTATTAGGAAATGAGTGGGAAGCTGGTAATCTTTCTTACCATTTAAAATCCAGACCTACATGGGAAGGAAAAATTAATAGTGAAAAATTAAATAGTTATAATAAATTCATTTGTGTAGATAATATTTGTTTTGGGAATAAATGAAAAAATTATTAAATATTTTTATATTAAGTGTAGTTATTTTAATACTTAATTCGTGCGCCAAACCTACAGTTGTAGAAATTGTTCAGCCTAATGATGATAAATTAAATTGTGAAGAACTAAAAACAGAAATAGCAGAAGTTCAAAAGATAAAAGAGGAGGCTGTATTTTCAAAAGACTCAGGGGGAAATTATGCAAGAGTAATTTTATTTTGGCCAGCATGGGCTCAATCGTTACATAACGCTGATGAGGCCATACTAGCAGCCAATGATAGAAAACATCATTTAATCAAAATAATGAAAAAGAAAAAATGTAAAGGTGCTGAAAAACTTGAGGCAAATATAAAAGACAAGCCAGCAACTACCACATCAGTTTCTCAAGAAAATATTGCAGAACAACTTAAAACTTTGAAGGAATTGTATGACGCTGGGGATTTGACTGAAGAGGAATATAAAAAAGCCAAAGACAAAGTGATCAATTAATGAAAAAAATTAAAATATTAATTCCTGTTTATAACGACTGGGAATCAGTTTTTAAACTTTTAGAAAATATTAATTCTGAAATTTCAACTTTGTCACATGAATTTTCTGTCATCATTGTAAATGATGCTTCTACAGAAAATAGATCAGAAAAATTATTAAATTTAGACAATCTAAAATCTATACAAATTATTAATATGAAGGAAAATCAAGGACATGCGAGATGTAATGCTGCTGGCTTAAAATATATTTTTGAAAAAGAGGAATTTGATTATGTTATCCTAATGGATGGAGACGGGGAGGACAGACCCGAAGAAATTAAGCAACTTATAGATAATTTAAACTATCATCCTGATAAACCAATTGTTGGAGAAAGAATTAAAAGATCAGAAGGATTTTTTTTTAAATTTTGTTATTTAGTACATAAAATAATTACTTACACTTTTACAGGAGAAATTATCAAATATGGAAATTATAGTTGTTTACCCAAATTAACCGTTGAAAAAATGATTAATGAAAAAGCTACTTGGAGTAGTTTTTCAGGGGCACTTGCAAAAGTTGCCAAACGTAAGTTAGGAGTGCCGTCAGAAAGGGGGAATAGATATTTTGGCCCTTCTAAGATGACTTTTAAAAATTTAATTATTCATTCACTTTCTATTATTAGCGTTTTTAAAATGAATGTTTTAATTAGATCTATATTATTTTTAGCAGTCTATATGTTTTTAATTCACCAAAATATTACACTTATTATGCTTATACCCGTTATGCTAATTTTTGTATTAATAGCCTCTGTTTTTACAGTTTCAAAACGAGAAAGTTTAGATGAATTAAGCAATTCACTATTAAGCATATCAAGTATTGATAAACTTAAATAATAAATTTAGATTCTAATTAGATTTGATTGTTGGTAAAGAATAAAAGTCTGCAGTATCTATTTTAGAAGAATATTCTTTTCTCATATTCCATTTTTTTTGAATTCCCGCACTAGCAAGACTTAAAGTTGATCTTCCGTATCTATAATTGGTATTATCAATAGATTTCATTAAGTTATTTATTTTTTCATCTTTTTTAGAAGAAAATAAATTTTTTCCATTATTTGAATTTGATAAATGAGATAGCATTACACCAGCTTTTTGATATCTATAACCATTTTTAAAAATACTTTCTAAGCCAGATACTGCAGCTTTTACAATTTCAATACTGTTATTAGTAGCTATAGGAAAATCAATTGTTTTTGAATTTGAATAAAAACCATATCGACTTTGAAAAGGACTAGTTCTAACGAAAATAGTTATTGATTTTGCAATTAAAGATTCTGACCTAATTTTTTCAGAAGCATTTAAAGAATAGTTTGCAACTGCTTCTTTTAATTCTTGGAAATTTTCTATTCTTTTTCCAAAAGAACGTGAGACCACACAACTTTTTCTTTTTGAAGATGTTGTTTCTAAATTAATACATGAAACACCTCTAAGTTCCATTGCGGTCCTTGAACTTAAAACGTTAGAACTTTTTTTAATCCATGTGTTCGATTTATTTTTTAGTTGTTTAGCGTTATAAATTCCGTTTTGATGGTAAAATTTTGTTAGTTGTTTACCAATTCCCCACACATCGTTAATATCTACTTTTTCTAATATTGGATCAATATCCTTAATTCCTATTAAGCTAACAACACCAGATTGTTTTTTTTTAGCAATATGATTTGCGACTTTGCTTAGTGTTTTAGTTTTTGCAATGCCAATACTTGTTGGTATACCTGTCCACTTTAAAACTATATTTCTAATTTCTTTTCCAACATTTTCTACTTCTTCATCTGGGAAATTCGACAAGTCCAAAAATGCTTCGTCAATTGAATAAATTTCTATATCTGAATTAAAACGTCTAAGAGTTCTCATTACTCTTCTAGATATGTCGCCATACAAAGAGTAATTTGATGAAAAAACTTGAACATCATTTTTAACAATTATATTTTTTTCTTTAAAATAAGGTTCACCCATTTTAATACCCAGGGCTTTTGCTTCGTTAGATCTTGAAATAATACAACCATCATTATTTGATAGAACTACAACAGGTTTTTTTCTAATTTTAGGATTGAATAATCTTTCACAAGATACATAAAAAGAATTACAATCTATTAATGCTATTTTTTTAGTACACTGAGTGAATGACATAGGTTACAACTCCCCAAATAAAAATATCTTCTTCTTCATTAATTAAAATTCTATCCTCAAACTTTTTGGACCCAGAAGTTAAAAACTTTTTTTCACCTTCTTTAACAAAGCTTTTAACAACCAGTTCATCATGAACATTTGCAATTACTGTTGAAAAATTTTTAGGATTTAAACTTTTATCGACAACTAACAAATCACCATCATTAATTCCAATACTTGTCATTGATTTTCCTTGGACCCTAATAATGAAAGTCGCTGGAACGTTTTTTATCAGGTGAATGTTAAGATCTATGTCCTCCTCGATATAATCTGTTGCAGGGGATGGGAACCCAGCACCCGCCTTGTGTAAGTAATATGGTACTAATATTTTCATGTTCTTGTTTTGTTCTACTACATATTTAAGATATAGTCAACAAAGGTTGTATTTTGAGTCTGCAAGTGAATCAAAAGTGAATCAAAACGAGAACATTTAAAACCAGTTAAAATGCACTGTGGATAACTGTTACCAGAGGGCTAAAATCTGTGTTAAGAAATTTAATATTACAAAAAAAAATGAAAAAATTAACTTGTCAATGTGGTGGTATAGAAATTGGAGTTAAATTGCCCGATGATTTGGGAAAATTAATGCGATGCAATTGTTCAATATGTAAAAGAAAAAGTGCAACAATGTCTATGATTGGCAAAGATGATTTAAAAATAATAAAAGGAAATGATCTTTTAAAATCTTATCAATATCACACTAAAGTTGCTAAACATTATTTTTGCTCAAATTGCGGAATTTACACACATCATTCTCGTAGATCAGATCCCGATACCTACGGAATAAATGTAGGATGTTTAGAAGGTGTTAATCCATTTGATTTAAAAAATGTTACAATGTTTGATGGAGTCAATCATCCCTTGGACAAGAAAAAATAATTTATCAAATGAAAAAATCTATACTTATTTTATTTTTTTCAATATTTTATTTTGAAAATTTATTAGCGGAAACTTTATCTGAAGCACTTAATCAAGCATATAAAAATAACCCAGAATTAAATGCAGAAAGAGAAAATATAAAAGTTTCAGAAGAAGATTTAAAAATATCACGAAGTGAATTTTTGCCATCGGTCACTTTATCTGGATCTAAAAGTGAAGAGGATACAGAAAAACTTACTGATCGATCTGGAAATAATTCTACAATTACTGATGTTAATCCAAAAACAACTTCAATTACTATTGAACAAAAACTTTTTCAAGGACTTGGAGGTGTTGCTGATTTACAAAAAAATAAAATTGGTTTGATTTTAGCTAAAGCAGAACTTTTAAAAACTGAACAAGAAATATTGTATAAAGCAATTGAAGCATACACAGGTTTAATACTAGCAAAAGAAAAACTTGATATTAATAAACAAAATTTAAATTTGCTAGAAAGACAAGTTGAAACGGATCAAGCTAGATTGGAAAAAGGTAAAATTAAAGTAGCAGATGTAGCCCAATCCGAATCTTCGCTGGCAGGTGCTAACGCAAAATTTATAGAAGCAACAAATCAGGAAATAACTGCAAAGTTGGTTTATGAAAAAGTAATTGGTCCAATAAAAGATATGAACAGTCTAAGCAAAAATTTTAATATTAATTTTAAAATTCCAGGCACTCTAAATGAAGCTATTCAAATCTCAAAAAACAATAATCCTGAATTAATTATTGCAAAACTAGAATACGAACAATCAGAAAAAGATGTTATAATTGCAAGGTCAGATTTATCTCCTTCAGCCACATTATCATTAGAGTCTTCAAAAACAGATGACTTAAGCTCCACTTATGATGAAAGAGATAAAGAAACAATAAAAGCAACTTTATCTTGGCCTATATTTAAAGGAGGAAAAAATACAGCATCATTAAATAGAAGCAAAAATTTAAAAAATAGACAAAAACTACTTTTTGATAATGCGCTTAAAACAAATGATACAGATGTTGCTAGCGCATGGTCAAATTTAGAATCTTCAAAAAGTTTATTAGCTTCAGTTACATCTCAAGTTCAAGCAGCAGAAATTGCTAACGAAGGAATAACAGCAGAATATGAAAGTGGACTTGGAAGATCTACCCTAGATGTTATTCAATCTAACACATTCCTTCTAGACTCAAAAATAAGCCTTGCTAATTCTGAGAGAAATTATTTGCTGTCACAATTTAAATTATTGCAATATCTTGGATTATTGAACGCTGAATATCTTAAAATTAACTTGGTAAAATAAGGTTTTTTTTCGATATTTTAATAATTATCTTGCTAATGAGAACAAAAGTGGTACATAATAAAGGCATGATTCGAGTACTAAAAAACACAAAAAATAAGGAAAAAAATGACTAAGAATAATTTAAAAGTAGTTAAACCTACTAAAGACAAAGATTCAGAAAACAAAGAGAAGAATAAAGCTTTAGACGCAGCAATTAGCCAGATCACAGATAACTTTGGAAAAGGCTCTGTAATGAAGCTTGGCCAACAAACAACGATGGATATTGAGTCCATTTCTACAGGATCTTTAAGTTTGGATTTAGCCTTAGGAATAGGCGGATTACCAAAAGGAAGAATTATTGAAATTTATGGTCCAGAGTCATCTGGTAAAACGACACTTGCATTACAAGTTGTTGCTGAAGCCCAGAAAGCTGGAGGTATCTGTGGATTTGTAGATGCGGAACATGCTTTAGACCCAGTTTACGCAAAAAAGTTAGGTGTAGATACTGAAGAATTATTAATATCTCAACCTGATACAGGAGAACAGGCTTTAGAAATAACTGATACGTTAATTAAATCAGGGTCAATTTCGGTCTTAGTTGTGGACTCTGTTGCAGCTTTAACCCCAAGAGCTGAAATAGAAGGTGAGATGGGAGATCATCATGTTGGCTTACAATCAAGGTTGATGAGTCAAGCTTTAAGAAAGCTGACAAGCTCAATTTCACGAACAAATACAATGGTTATTTTTATTAACCAGATCAGAATGAAAATTGGTGTTATGTTTGGAAGTCCTGAAACAACATCAGGAGGAAATGCTCTAAAATTCTATTCTTCAGTAAGAATGGATATTAGAAGAATAGGAGCAATAAAAGAAAAAGATGCAATTATAGGAAATGCAACAAGAGTGAAAGTTGTAAAAAATAAAGTGTCACCTCCATTTAAAGTAGTTGAATTTGATTTAATGTATGGAAAAGGAATTAGCAAAACAGGTGAGCTAATTGATTTAGGTGCCAAGGCAGAGATAGTGGAAAAAGCAGGTGCCTGGTATGCTTACAAAGGAGAAAAAATTGGACAAGGTAAAGAAAATGCAAAACTTTATCTTGAACAAAATCCAAAAGCAGCAGCAGAAATTGAGATGGCTATAAGAGAAAAAGCCGGAATGATTTCAAAGAAAATAGAGGGAAATCCTATTGATGAAGAAAAAGTAAAAAAAGATCAAAAGGAAGAAGTACCAAGCAAAAAAAATTAGCAGAGAACTTTTAGTTGTCAAAAGGCGCTTTATTTAAGCGCCTTTTTCCCTTAAAGCACGTCTAGACATCAAAAAAAAAAGCTGTATTTTAAAAATATGGCAGACAAATCGTTAAAACAGGTAAGGAATACTTTTCTTAAATATTTTGAGAAGAATGATCATAAAATTGTTGAGTCTAGTAATCTAGTTCCAAATAATGATCCAACATTAATGTTTGCTAACTCCGGAATGGTGCAGTTTAAAAATGTATTTACAGGCCTTGAGAAAAGAGATTATCAACGAGCTACTACCTCTCAAAAATGTGTTAGAGCAGGTGGAAAACATAATGATTTAGAAAATGTAGGCTACACACCTAGGCATCATACCTTTTTTGAAATGCTTGGAAATTTTTCTTTTGGAGATTATTTTAAGGAAAGAGCAATTGAATTAGCTTGGAATTTAATAACTAAAGATTTTGGTTTAGATAAAAATAAGCTTTATTTTACTGTATTTAATGAGGATGAGGAAGCTTTCAAACTTTGGAAAAAAATTACAGGATTTGGAAATGATAGAATAATTAAAATTTCTACATCAGATAACTTTTGGTCAATGGGTGAAACTGGACCTTGCGGTCCTTGTTCAGAAATATTTTTTGATCACGGTGATCATTTAAAAGGTGGATTGCCTGGCACCAAAGATCAAGATGGGGATAGATATATAGAAATTTGGAATTTAGTATTTATGCAATTTGAGCAATTATCAAAAGATAAAAGAATAGATCTACCTAAACCATCTGTGGATACAGGAATGGGCTTAGAAAGAATAACAGCTTTACTACAAGGAACTCATGATAATTATAAGACAGATCATTTTATTAAACTAATAAATTCTATTGGTGATGCTGTTAAAACAAAACCAAATGAAAAAAATATTTCGAGTTTTAGAGTTATTGCTGATCATCTAAGAGCAAGCTCTTTCTTAATTGCAGAAGGTGTTTTACCATCTAATGAAGGACGTGGTTATGTTTTAAGAAGAATTATGAGAAGAGGTATGAGACATTCTCATTTATTAGGTTCGAAACAACCAGTATTTTTTAATATTTTTAAAACTTTAATGAACGAAATGTCTGACAATTATCCAGAATTAAAAAGAGCTGAATCATTAGTAAGAGAAACTTTAAAAACCGAAGAAGAAAAATTTTTAGTACTTCTTGAAAGAGGTATGAAAATTTTAAATGACGAAATCAGCAAAGTTGATAAAGTTTTACCTGGAGAAGTTGCTTTCAAACTTTATGATACCTATGGTTTTCCTTTAGATTTAACAGAAGATATTCTTAAAAATAAATCACTTTCAGTGGATCATAAAAAATTTAAATCATTAATGAAAGAAAGTAGAGAACTTGCTAAAAAGAATTGGAAAGGTTCAGGTGATAGTTCCGTTGAAGAAATTTGGTTTGGAATAAAGGATAAAATAGAAGCAACTGAATTTTTAGGTTACGAAACAAATCAAGCCGAGGGAGTAATTCTTTCACTTGTAAAAGATAATAAAGAAGTAAAAAATTTAAACAAAGGAGATGAAGCAATTATTATAGTTAATCAAACTCCTTTTTATGGAGAGTCAGGAGGTCAAGTAGGAGACACAGGTTATATAGTTTCTGGTGATTTTAAATTTGAAGTAACAGATGTACAAAAAAAATTAGACAATCTGTTTGTGCATTATGGAAAAGTCTTAAGTGGGTCAGTAAACATAAACACTAACGTTGAAATGAAAATAAATGTAGAAAGAAGAAATGATATAAGAGCTTATCATTCAGCAACACACTTGCTTCATGAGTCTCTTAGAAGAGTTTTAGGCACACATGTAATTCAAAAAGGATCATTAGTTGAAGCAGAAAGACTAAGATTTGATTTTAGCCATATGAAGCCAATTTCTTCAGAAGAAATAAGCAAAATAGAGAGATTTGTAAATTCAATGGTAGAAAAAAAATCCGATGTAAGAACAAGAATAATGACACCAAAAGAAGCAGTAGATAATGGAGCATTAGCATTATTTGGCGAGAAATATGGAGAAGAAGTAAGAGTTTTATCTATGGGAGATGAAAAAAATAAATATTTTTCTACTGAGTTATGTGGTGGAACGCACGTAAGAAATACAGGCGACATTGGAAAATTTAAAATTATTAGCCAATCATCTATTGCTGCTGGCGTTAGACGAGTAGAAGCTTTAAGAGACAAACAGTTACAAGAGTTTTTAAATAAAAAAGAAAAACTATCAAATATTTCAAGTCAAAAAAATAAAGATGCTATAAAAGATTTATCAAAAAAAATTATTCAACTTGGTGGTAAACCTAATTCAAATAATAAAGATCAAAATGTTTTAATAAAAGATTTAACAAAACAGTTTGAACAACTTCATGTTAAATCTATATTATCAGATAAGTCGAAAAATATTGTTAGAGATGAAACTATAAATAATATCAAAGTTAGATTTCAAAAAGTTATCGATCTTCCTTCTAAAGACTTAAGAAACCTTGTGGACAAAGGAAAAAAAGAATTGGGAGAAGGGATAGTAATAGTATTTGCAACAAAAGAAGGAAAAGTTGGTTTGGCTGTAGGAGTTACAAATAAATTAATAAAAAAGTATGATGCAGTAAAATATGTCAAAATAGGTTCAGAAGTTGTTGGCGGCAAAGGTGGAGGTGGAAGACCTGATTTCGCTCAAGCGGGTGGAGTTGAAGAAAAAATGATTGATGAAGCTTTTGATAAAATAAAATCTTTAATTTAATTTTTTTTTTAGATTATTATCTAATTTATCCAAGAATTGATTTGTATTTAAGTATTTTGTTGATGGACCAATAAGTACTGCTAAATCTTTTGTCATTGATCCGCTCTCCACTGTTTCAATGCAAACTTTTTCCAAAGTTTTTACAAATTTTTTTAAATCTTCATTACCATCAAGTTTACCTCTATGGTATAAACCCCTTGCCCATGCAAAGATTGAAGCTATAGGGTTTGTTGAGGTTTCTTTACCTTCTTGGTGTAATCTGTAGTGTCTGGTTACTGTACCGTGCGCTGCTTCTGACTCTATAGTTTTACCATCTGGTGACATTAATGCACTTGTCATAAGTCCTAAGGAGCCAAATCCCTGAGCAACAGTATCTGACTGAACATCTCCATCGTAATTTTTACAAGCCCAAATATAATTCCCATTCCATTTCATTGCACAGGCCACCATGTCATCTATAAGCCTATGCTCATAAGTTATTTTTCTTTCTTTAAATTTTTCTTTAAATTCTTTTTCAAAAACTTCTTCGAATAGATCCTTAAATCTTCCATCATACTTTTTCAATATTGTATTTTTAGTAGAGAGATAAACTGGCCATTTTCTATTTAAGCCATAGTTCATACATGCTCTTGCAAAATCTTTTATGGATTGATCAAGATTATACATTGAAAGAGCGACTCCTGGTCCAGGAAAATTAAATACTTCAAACTCCTTTTTTTCTTTACCGTCTTCTGATGTCCATTTTAATTCTAATTTACCTTTTCCAGGGACTTGAAAATCTGTGGCTCTATATTGATCGCCAAAGGCATGCCTGCCTATACAAATAGGATTTGTCCAACTTGGAACTAACTTTGGAATATTTTTACAAATTATAGGTTCTCTAAAAACTGTACCTCCAATTATATTTCGTATTGTTCCATTTGGGGACCTCCACATTTTTTTTAGATTAAACTCTTTTACCCTGTCTTCATCAGGAGTTATTGTTGCACATTTAATACCAACACCATTTTTTTTAATTGCCTTAGCACAATCAATTGTTATTTGATCATTTGTTTTGTCTCTACTTTTTATTCCTAGGTCAAAGTATTCTATTCCTAGGTCAATATAGGGAAGAATTAGCTTGTTTTTTATAAAATCCCAAATTACCCTAGTCATTTCATCGCCATCTAACTCAACAATAGGGTTTTTGACCTTAATTTTGCTCATATTTAACTATTATATCTTAATAATTGAATTTTCGAGTTTTTTATACATATTAATGAAAAATTATCAAATAAACACTTATGATGGATAAAATTTTTCCAAAACTGCATAATGAGGGATATAAATTTTTAGTTATCTTTGGCATAGGGACTGTTGTTCTTAATTTGATTAATGGTTTTTTAGGTTTTGTTGGATTAGTTTTAACTATTTGGTGTTATTATTTTTTTAGAGATCCAGAAAGAGTATCAATCGAAGATGAAAATTATTTAGTTAGTCCAGCAGATGGCCTTGTTTTAAAAGTTGAAGATTCAGATGGTCCAAAAGAATTAAATTTAGAAAATAAAAAATTTAAAAAAATCAGTATTTTTATGAATGTTTTTGACTGTCATGTAAATAGAACGCCATGTTCAGGAAAAGTAACTGAAATATTATATAAACCTGGAAAGTTTTTTAATGCATCTTTAGACAAAGCTAGCGAAGACAACGAAAGAAATTATTATAAAATTTCGAACTCTAGTGGAGAAGATGTAATAGTTGTGCAAATTGCCGGACTTATAGCAAGAAGAATTGTTTCAGAAACTTCAGAAAATAAAGAATTAAAACAAGGCGAAAAAATAGGAATGATTAGATTTGGAAGTAGAGTTGATGTTTTTTTTGAAAATTACAATCCTTTAGTTAAAGTTAATCAAAAAACTATAGCAGGAGAAACACTTTTAGCAAAAAAATAAAATAATGAGTGAACCAAAAAAAAACTTTAAAATAGTTACAGATACCAGGGCTAGAGTTTTACTACCTAATACATTAACACTAATAGGAGTATGCGTTGGTTTAACCTCTATTAATTTTGCATTAAATGGAAATTATAAATTATCTATAGTTGCAATTTTATTTGCTGCAATAATTGACGGACTAGATGGTAGAATTGCAAGATTAATTAAAGGTACTTCTAAAGTTGGAAAAGAATTGGATTCTTTAACTGATGTAATAAGCTTTGGCGTTGCTCCAGCTTTTATAATGTATTTTTGGCAACTAAATTCACTTGGAAAAGTTGGTTGGTTAATATCATTAATATATGTAGTTTGTGTAGCATTAAGGTTAGCCAGGTTTAATATTAATACGGGAAGTGAACCTTCGTGGAGAGATAATTTTTTTGAAGGTGTGCCATCACCTGCCGGAGGAATTCTAGTTTTAAGTCCATTAATATATGAAGTAAGTGGTTTTGATATAATTGATATAAACTATAAGGTGATTACGCCAATTATATTTATTGTTGTATCAATATTATTAATTAGCAAAATACCAACATATTCTTTTAAAAAAATTGTGGTACCTAGAAGTACAACAATATTTTTACTTTTTGGAATAGTGCTACTATTTGGTCTATTATTGATTTTTACATTCAAAGTTTTAGCTTTAGGTTGTTTGATTTATCTTTTCATGATTCCTTTAAGCGGAGTTCATTTTTTTAGGTTAAAAAATAATTTAAAAAATATTAAAAACTATAGCGAAGAAGAACCTGAAGACGTTCTGTAAATGAAAAAAAATGTAATAGTATCTTTAGCAGATTCGAATTATTTCGAATTGCTTGATGAACTTATTGAATCAATTATTAGATTTGAAGAAAGCAAAAACGTTGCAATTTGTATTTTAGATGCTGGACTTACTCAAGATCAAAAAACACTACTATCTAAAAAAGTAGATCAAATTAAACCAGCAGAATGGGACATAAATGTTTCCCAATTTAAAGTCAAAGGCAAAGAGTGGCTTAAGAGTCAAGTATCAAGAGCTTTTTTGCCAAAATATTTTCCTGATTATGAAAAATTCCTATGGATTGATTGTGATGCATGGGTTCAAGATTGGTCAGCTATTGAACTTTATTTTAAGGCTTGCGAAGGTGGAAAACTGGGTATCACTCAAACTATGGCTCCAGGTTATAGAATAATGTCTAAAGTTAAATGGTTATTTGGTAAATTAGCAATTATTAAATCTCAAAATTTTAAACACGCCGTTAGTTCAAAAATTGGAATTGAAAAGGCAAGAAAATTAGCATTTGCTCCACACATTAATATTGGAGTTTTTTCTTTAGAAAAAAATTCAAAATGCTGGCAAGTTTGGCAAGCAAACTTAAAAAAAACACTGAGTAGTGGCCAAATTTTTGGATCTGAGGGTTTGGCAATAAATATAAGTGTTTATATTGACGATGTTGAAACAGAGTTTTTACCAATAAATTGCAACTGGATAGCTAGCAATTTACTACCTAAATTAGATCAAAGTAATAATAAATTTGTAGAACCTTTTCTACCAAACATTTCCATAGGTATAATACATCTTGCGGCTGGAATTTGGAAAGACGGAAAAGATATGAGAGTGGATAAATCTATAAAAATAGATATTGAAACATTAAGCAAAAATAAAGTTTCTAAAAGTCTTAGGTATCTAAATTAATTGAAAAAAAATAAAATATCAAAAGAGTGGATCAAAAGGCAACGTAGAGATATTTACGTAAGAAAGTCTAAACAAGAAGGTTTTAGATCTCGAGCTGTATATAAACTGCAAGAGATTAATGACAAATATAAGATACTTAAAAATGGTTTTTCAATAATAGACTTAGGTGCCGCACCAGGGGGTTGGTCTCAATTTACAATTGAAAAATATAAAAATTGTAAACTACTTTCTATAGACTTAGAAGAAATGGAGCCAATTGGAAATTCTTTGCAAATCGTTGGAGATTTCAAAAAACAGAGCTCTAAACAAAAAATAATAAATTATTTTAAAAATAAAGTGGATCTTGTGATGTCAGATATGGCTGTAAATACTACTGGGAATAAAAACTTAGACTCGGTTGTTACTGGTGAGCTGTGTTTAGAAGCTTTAAGATTTGCCAAAGATCAACTTAAGCAAAATGGATTTTTTGTTTCAAAGATTTTTATGGGATCTACATTTAAAGAAATAGTAAGTGAGGCAAAATCGACATTTAGAGAAACAAACATTTATAAACCTCCTTCAAGCAGAAAAGAGTCGAAAGAAAGTTTTATAATCTGCAAAAAATTGAGATAGACCACTTTTATTTATAAAAGAATCATATATAAAAGAATATGGATCCCATTAAAGAAGCACTCACGTTTGATGATGTTACATTAGCCCCTAGGTATTCTGAAGTATTACCATCAGATGTTGATACAAGTATAAAACTTACAGATAATATTAGGCTTAAAGTTCCCTTAATATCTTCAGCTATGGACACAGTAACTGAATCAAAAATGTGTATAGCAATAGCCAAGGCAGGGGGTATCGGGGTAATTCATCGAAATTTAGATATAAAAAAACAAATTGTCGAAATTAGAAAAGTAAAAAAACAAAATTTTTTAGTAGGTGCAGCAGTTGGTGCTGGATTAAATGAATTTGATAGAGCTAAAAATGTTTTAAAAGAAAATATCGATTTAATTGTTGTTGATACAGCGCACGGTCACACAAAAAAAGTTGCAGAAATAATTAAAAAAATAAAAAAAATTAAACCAAAAAAAACCGCTTTATGTGCTGGAAATATTGCAACACCAGAAGCTGCAAAATTTTTAATTAAACTAGGTGTAGATATTATAAAAGTTGGAATAGGACCAGGTTCAATATGTACTACAAGGCTAGTAGCGGGAATAGGAGTTCCACAACTAAGTGCAATTTTAAATGTAAGAAATGGTTTAAGCAAAAGAAAAGTAGTAATTATTGCGGACGGTGGAATTAAATTTTCTGGTGATATTGCAAAAGCATTATCAGCAGGGGCTGATGCGGTTATGATCGGTTCTTTATTTGCTGGAACAGATGAAGCACCAGGAAAAATTGTAAAAAGGGATGGAAAGTTATTTAAAAGCTTTAGAGGCATGGGTTCTATTGGGGCAATGAACAAGGGATCTGCCGATAGATATTTTCAAAAAAAACAAAATGATAGTTCAAAATATGTTCCAGAAGGAGTAGAGGGTTTTATAAAATATAAAGGATCAGTCTCAAAAATAATTTATAAATTAGTTGGAGGATTAAGATCTTCAATGGGTTATCTCGGTTGTAAACAAATTAAAAATCTTAAAAACAAACCTAAATTCGTTAAAATTACTAAAGCAGGATTTTATGAAAGTATGGTACATAATATTGATAAAGTGATTAGATAAAATGATTAAAAATATTTTTATAACATTAGTATTAAGTTTGCTTTTAATAAATAATTCATACTCAAAAGAAAATTTTTTTGATGAGGCAAAAAAAATGTTTGATAACAAAAAATATGAAGAATCTAAATTTTTATTTCAAAGAGATATTGTTTATAATCCAAAAAAAGCAAAGTCATATTTGTTTTTAGCAAAAATTTTTAAAATAGAAGAAAATCTAAAAGAACAAGAAAAGAATATAAACGTTACACTTTTACTAGACCCACAAAATGAAGAGGCCATATATTTATTGATGGACATTGAAATTGAGAGATCAAATTTTGATAAAGTAAAAAAACTAAAAAAAGATTTTGAATTGGTTTGTTCAAAAATGTGTCCAAAAATATCTTCCATAAATGAAAAATTGAAAAATTTTGATTCAAAAGATGAGTCTTAAAGACAGTCTTTCCAAAGTCTTAATTATAGACTTTGGTTCACAATTTACACAACTAATAGCAAGAAGAGTAAGAGAGTTAGGAGTATATTCTGAAATTATTAGTCATAAAAAATTCAAATCTAAATTAGATAAAAAAAAAATAAGAGGAATAATTTTGTCAGGAGGACCTTTAAATGTTTATCAATCTAAAAAAGTTAAATTTGATAAAAAAATATTTAAATATAACATACCAATTCTAGGAATTTGTTTTGGCCATCAAATAATCTCAAAGGAGCTAGGCGGAAGAGTTAAAAAAGCTAGACATAGAGAGTTTGGTTTAGCAAAACTTAAGAGATTAAGAAAAAGTAAATTAACTAAAAATTTTTTTAAAAAATCTGGATCGAATAATGTATGGATGAGCCATGCAGATGAAGTAACAAAATTAGCAAATGGATTTAAAGTTATTGCAAAAACAGAAACATCTAAGTTTTCAATAGTTGAAAATTCATCAAAGAAATTTTATGGAATTCAATTTCATCCTGAAGTAACTCATACAGAAAATGGAAAGATAATTTTAAAAAATTTTATTTTTTCAATTTGTGGTATCAAAAGAAATTGGTCATTAAAAAATCAAAAACAAATATTAATAAAAAATGTTAAACAAGTTGTAGGAAAATCGAAAGTAATTTGTGCATTATCCGGCGGTGTTGATAGTGGTGTAGTTGCCAAATTAATTCATAATGCTGTAGGAAAACAATTAACATGTATTTTTGTAAACACAGGTCTATTAAGAAAAAATGAAGAAACTCAAGTTGTAAAAACTTTTAAAAATAAATTTAAAATAAATTTGATTTACGTCGATGCTAAAAAATTATTTTTAAATAAGCTTAAAAATGTTAGTGAACCTGAAAATAAACGAAAAATAATTGGTAATTTATTTATTAAAATTTTTGAGAGATATGCAAAGAAAATAAAGAATGTTAAGTATTTAGCCCAAGGAACGCTCTATCCAGATATAATTGAAAGCAAGTCAGTAACTGGCAGTCAAACATCCAAAATAAAATCACATCACAATGTTGGTGGACTACCCAAAAACATGAAATTAAAATTGGTTGAGCCATTAAGATTATTGTTTAAAGATGAAGTAAGAAAATTGGGGTTAGAACTTAAATTGTCTAAAGAGATCGTATTAAGACATCCATTTCCTGGTCCAGGTTTGGCAATAAGAATACCAGGCGAAATAACAGAGAATAAAATTAAAATTTTACAAGAAGCTGATGATATTTTTATTAATTCATTGAGACAGCACAATTTATATAGCAAGATATGGCAAGCCTATGCAGCTTTATTGCCAGTTAAAACTGTTGGAGTTATGGGCGACAACAGAACTTATGAATATATGTGTTTGTTAAGAGCAATTACATCAGAGGACGGTATGACAGCTGATTTTTTTAATTTTTCAAAAGAGTTTATGCAGCTTGTTTCAAATAAAATAATTAATAATATAAATGGTATTAATAGAGTGGTTTACGATATAACATCCAAACCACCAAGTACAATAGAATTAGAGTAATGAATAGTAAGATTAAAAAAATTATAAAAAAAAAAAATAAATCTAAAATTATCTGCTTAACGGCTTATTCAAAAAATTTTGCAGAAGAAGTGGATAAATATGCTGATATAACTTTAGTAGGAGATTCATTAGGCTCTGTTCTTTATAATTATAATACAACTAGAAAAGTTACTTTAAAAAATATGATTGAACACTCAAAAAGTGTTCGAATGGGCACTAAAAAAAGTTTAATGGTTGTGGATATGCCATACAGAACTTATCGTAATAAAAAAGAAGCACTTAAAAATTCAATTAAAGTTATGAGAGAAACAAAGTGTGATGCTGTAAAATTAGAGGGAGGCGTCAAGATAAGAGAGATAATAAAATATTTGGTAAAAAATAAAATACCTGTAATGGGTCATCTTGGTTTGTTACCTCAAAGTGTTAGAGGTAAATTTAGATCTAAAGGAAAATCTAAAAATGAAAAAAGAAAGATTTTAAGGGAATCAAAATTATTAGAAAATATAGGAGTCTTTGCAATTGTTTTAGAGTGCGTAGAAACATCAGCTGCTAAATTGGTTACAAGATCAATTAAAATACCAACTATAGGAATTGGGTCATCACTTCATTGCGATGGTCAAGTTTTAGTAACTGACGATCTTTTAGGTTTAAATGAAACTAATATAAGATTTGTAAAAAAATTTGTAAATATTAAAAAAATTATAAACAAAGGTATTAAAAAATTTAAACGTGAGGTTATATCGAAAAAATATCCTTCAAAAAAATATTCTTACTAAAAGTATTGTAAAAAATTTTCGTTGATATTTATCATTCCAAAATCAGCTAGACCACTAATTATAAGTTGAATGGCAACTAAAAAAATAAAGGCTAGGCCAATATAAGCTATCCATAAATGTTTTTGGATATAGTTTGCTAAATAAGTTGCACCTGCTCCAGTTAGAACCACTGAGAGAACTAATCCAAAAATCATAAATCCAAAATATCCTTTAGCAGCACCTACTACTCCAATCACATTATCAAAACTAATAGTTATATCTGCAAATAAAACCTTATAAACACTTTGTATATATGATGGTTCTTTAGATTTTTTTGTTGGAGATTTAATTTTTTTTATTTCAAATAAATCTTTCCTTAAATCATTAACGATCCAAATTAAAAGTATTCCACCAAGAACTTTAATCCAATAAAATTTAAATAGATATGTTGCAAAAATAGCAAAAATAACTTTAAAAACTAATGCCCCTGCAACTCCCCATAAAATAATTTTTTTTCTATTTTTTGGAACAAAGCTTGCAGCTATCAGACCAATGATAATTGCATTATCTGCTGCTAAAATTATATCTATAAATATAATTTGAACTAATATGATGAGTTGTTCTATCAATTTAGAATCATTCTATTAAATTTTGAAAATAATTCAATAAGCGACCATTATGGGGTTTTAATTTGTTGTATAATGCATGTTTTTTTGAATTTATAAAAATACTCTTTACCTACCCTTTAAATCATCATAGCGTCCAACATTAAATTGAAAGTAACATGAAGGGAGATACTTTTATGAGTAGATCAAAAAAGCTCTACAATTCAGATTTAGCTCCTACTCCAAGTAATAAGAAAAACTGGGGTTGGTTTGAAATCTTTAACGTATGGGCAAATGATGTTCAAAGTTTATTTGGATATACTTTGGCAGCATCACTATTTTTGGCTTCTGGATTAAACGGCTGGTCAGTTTTTCTTGCATTAATTCTTGCAGGATTTTTTATTATGTGGCTAGTTAATTTATCTGGAAAACCAAGTGTTAAACATGGAATTCCTTATCCAGTTTTTGCACGAGTTAGTATGGGCGTATTTGGAGCAAACTTTCCAGCAATGGCCAGAGGACTTGTCGCTATGTTCTGGTATGGGGCACAAACTTATGCAGCTTCAACAGCTGTAGCATTACTTTTAACAACCTTATTTGGAGCAAGTACTGGTGGTGAATTTTTAGGAATGAGTTCTACTATGTGGATATCATTCATATTTGTTTCAGTATTCCAAATTTATTTGTTCTGGCAAGGTGTTGATTTAATTAGAAGATTCTTAAACTTTGCTGGTCCAGCAGTTTATGTTGTTATGTTAGTACTAATGATAGCAATCTGGGCAAAAGCAGGGGGAGGACTTTTATCAGAAGTTGGAAATATATTTTCTGGAGGAACACGTTCAGGTGGTTTTGAAGGCTTAGGTGATTTTGGAGCTTTCTTAGCAGTGTTTTCAATTATGGTAGGATATTTTGCTGCAGTAGTAATTAACTTTGGTGACTTTGCTAGATTTGTCAAAAATGAAAATGAAATGAAAAAAGGTAACCTATGGGGTCTTGTAGGAAACGTAATCTTCTTCTCATTCATTACATTGATGATTACTGGAGGAACTATTGCTGTATTTGGTGAGTACGTGGCTCAACCAACAGACATGGTAGCTAAAGTTGATAACGTATTATTAACAATCATTGCAGCATTTGCATTCTTTGCAGCAACGGTTGGTATAAATATGGTTGCTAACTTTATACCTCCTGCATATGACTTAGCTAATTTAATTCCTAGTAAAATAAATTTCAGAACTGGTGGACTAATTACTGCGATCTGTGGTTTTATCGTTGGTGGTCTATGGGTTTCTGTAATCACACAAATGGGAATGTTTCCTTTTGTAAATACTTTAGGAGCAATATTAGCGCCAGTATTTGGTATTATGATAACTGATTATTATATTATCAAACAACAGAAGCTTAAAGTTGATGATTTATTTACTGATAGACCAAATGGTAAATATCATTACAACGGAGGCTTTAACCAAAAAGGAATGATAGCTTGGATCTTATCAGGTTACATCGCCGTTGGATCTGTTTGGCCAAATATTTTACCTGGTGCTCTAGGTGATTTCTTCGCTAACTTAGGTGGCGGAGGAGGATATTCTTGGATGATTGGTGCTGCTTTAGGCGCAATCGTTCACTTAGCAATATCTAATAAAAAATAAATTAAACTATATTAAACCCGTCGTAGTTATACGGCGGGTTTATAATCAAGTATTAATTCATATTTATTTAAATCTTCTATAACTAAATTTTCTCCAGATCCTTTTCTGTCTACAACTAAAAAATTCATATCCTCAGTTGATATTAAAGGGAAATGCCATACACCAGCTTTGTAATTGATTCCAATTCCTGGGGCAACAATGAAAGATTGAATTTTTTCAATTAAGGGTTTGTCACCTTTGGGTGCTACAAATGTCAAAAAAGTAGTTTCTTTCATTGGGATAAAGGCTTGACTTCCCATTGGATGCTTTTCCATCATATCAATTCGCATTGGAAAATTTCTTTTTAAAGCAGAAAATATCGAAATCGTAGTCTCACCATCATTTATTTTCGTGTCTAAATTTGCAATACCATCAAATCTTTCTGCATAACCATTGTTTATTTTAAGGGGTTTAATATCCTTTGTGGTAATCACTTCTCCAAACTCAGAAAAATTAGACTTATTTATAGGTTTTGGGATTATAATTTTTTTCACTATTCAACCTTTCCAAAAGCTCTAATTCTAGAAATTCCACCATCAGGAAAAATATTAATTCTAATGTAATTTATTTTTTTATTTTTCATTATTTTATTTTGGAAATTATGTTTTTTATTAGCATAAAGCTTTACTTTATTTAGTAAAAATTTCCATTTTTTTGATTTGTTTACTATAGATTTTCCAGAATTTTTTTCAGGTATATATGCTCCTTGCAAAGAGCATTTATCTGGAAAATTTCCCTTAAAATGATGTGTGTCAATTTGAATTTTATTTATTTTTCCAGGAGCAGCACATTTGATTATTAGCCAATCAAAATTTTTACCTCTGCTTCTTCTTGTTTCCCATCCATCTCCCATATTTTTTCCCTTTCCAGGAGCAAGAATATTTTCTGCTCTTCCAAAATGTTCATTATTGCAAGCTATTGGTTTAGCTCCATTTAAAACTGAAGTTAAATTAGTAATTTTATCGAAATTTTTTTTAACATTCATTGAGCCATAAATTCTTAGTCTAGCAACCCCTCCGTCCGGGAAAATGTTTAGTTTAACATGAGTGAATATAGATTTATTTTTTATATTAAAAAAATGATGTCTATTAGCTTTAGTAGGTTTTTTTTTCAAAATTGTAATCCATTTACAACTTTTATCTGGTATTTTTTTTTTACTGAAGGTTGCTTCCAAAGAAACTTTTGAAGGTTGGTTTCCATTAAAATAAGAAGTATCCACATCCACCTTGTATATTCTTCCTGGTTTGCCAAGTTTTAAAATTAGATAATCATGACCTTTATTTCTTTTTCTTCGCGTTTCCCATCCATCCATCCATTTACCATTTTTGTCAAAAACTCCTTCCTTGAATACTGGGGGCCAAGGATTGATTATTCTTTTTGCCGGTGCAAAAAATTCATCAGTTTTATATACAATTTTTGTCCCAAGTCTTGATTGCGCAAGATCAATTAAACCATTTAAAAAAATATTTTTTTTATTATTCATTTGAATTTTTATATATCGGAATGGTTTTTAATCCAATGTTTAGCTATATCTATTCTTTTACAAATCCATATATCCTTATGTTTTAGAACATAGTCTAAAAATTTTTTTAACGATTGAATCCTACCAGGTCTTCCAATTAATCTACAATGCAAACCAACAGACATCATCTTAGGATTAGTTTTTCCTTCTTCATAAAGAGCATCAAAACTATCTTTTAAATAGGTATAAAATTGATCTCCACTGTTAAATCCTTGATTAGTTGCAAAGCGCATATCATTATTATCTAAAGTATAAGGTATGATTAATTGTTTTTTATTTTTTCTATACTCCCAATACGGCAAATCATCACTGTAGGAATCACTATCATATAAAAACCCTCCTTCTTCGAAAACTAAGTCTCTAGTATTGGGACTACATCTTCCTGTGTACCAACCTAAAGGACGTGAGCCAAATATTTTTTTAATAGTTTTTATTGAAAGCTGCATATGTTTTTTTTCAACTGATTTTTTTACATTTTGGTAATCAATCCATCTCCACCCATGTGAAGCGACTTCGTAATTACCACTCATTATTGCTTTACAAACCTCTGGATTTCTTTCTAGGGCCATCGCTACACCAAAAATTGTCACAGGAATTTTTTTTTCAGCAAATAATTTATGCAATCTCCAAAATCCTCTTCTTGAACCATACTCATAAAAGGACTCCATATTAATATGTCGGCCTTTAATAGGTTGAGCTCCTATTATTTCAGATAAAAAAGTTTCAGAGTATTTATCTCCATGCAGAACAGAATTCTCAGCGCCCTCTTCATAATTTAAGACTATTTGTAAAGCTAATCGAGCGTTATTTGGCCAATTAACCTTAATTTCGTTTGATCCATAACCAATCATGTTTCTAGGATATTTTTTTGACATAATTATATAAATTTTTTCATTTTATTTAATGCTTTAAGTTCAAGTCCATTATTTATTAAATTTTCTTTTATAGCTTTTGCTGTAGCAAGTGAACTCTCATTATCACCATGTATGCATACAGAATCAATCTTACAAGGTATTTGTTTTCCAGAATAACAGTTTATAGATTGATTTTTAAACATTCTTAAAACATGTTTTTTTGCTATTTCTGGATCTGTTATCAATGCATGATTTTTTGATCTTGAAACTAGATTGCCATCATCTTCATAATTTCTATCCGCAAAAATTTCACATGCAATTTTCATATCAAGTTTTCTTCCAGCTATTTCCATTTTAGAGCCAGTTGGTACTAAAAATATAATATTTTTATCTATACTATTAATTGCTTTTGCAATTGTATTAGCTAAATCAAAATCTTCACAAGCCATATTATTTAAAGCTCCATGAGGCTTGATATGAGTAACATTTTCATCGTAATCTTGAGCAATTTTTTGTAATATTTTGTATTGATCAATAATTAGTTTAGTTATTTCTGAAGAGTTTAAATTTATTCTTTTTCTTCCAAAGTTTTCAGGATCATTAAAAGATGGGTGGGCGCCAATACTTACAGCATTTTTTTTTGATATTTTGATTACTTTGTTCATTGTTTCTTCATCACCAGCATGATATCCACAGGCAACACTGGCAGAATTAACAATGTTTAATAAATCTGGATCATTCTCGGTTGAATGAAATTTTGATTTTTCTCCTAAATCACAATTGATATTAATTTCCATAATTCGAAGTCTAGAGTATAACATGACATGATTAAAAATATATCAAATCTTGGTGACGCATCAATATATTGTGATTTTGGCCAAGACGTTAATCAAAAAATTAATTCAAACGTTGTAAGTTATTTTAACCATATAAAAAAACTAGTTAAAAATAATAAAATTAAAGGTATTACAAACATAACACCATCTTATAACAAACTAATCGTAAGTTTTGATTTAGAAATAATTACTTACAATGAAGTAAAACAAATAATAGAAAATTCCAAAATAAAAAAAAATATTATTCAAAATCCAAAAAAAATAAAAATTCCAATTTGCTGTGACCAAGAATATGCTTTAGATTTAACTTCTTTATCTAATAAATTAAACATTTCAGAAAATGAAATTTTAGAAACACATCTTAATAAAGAATATTTTTGTTATATGACTGGTTTCATTGCTGGCATGCCTTTTTTAGGAGATATTGATAAAAAATTAAGAACTCATAGATTAGAAACACCACGTGTAAAAGTTCCAAAAGGGTCAGTTGGTATTACAGAACAATTTTGCAACATCTACACCTATGAGAGTCCAGGTGGATGGAATATAATTGGAAATACACCAAAAAATATTTTTAACAAACTAAACTTTGATAAGCCTTTATTAATTAATCCTGGAGATAAGGTAAGTTTTTATAAAATAACCAAACAAGAATATTTAAATTGGAATGAATGAAGTTTATTTAGAAGTGCTTAGGCCTGGAATCAATACTACAATTCAAGATAAAGGAAGATTTCATCTTTATCATATAGGAATAACTGTAAGTGGAGCAATGGATCAAAGTAAATTCCAAATCTCAAATGCTCTAGTAAATAATGATTATAATGAAGGTGTGCTAGAATTTGCATATCAAGGCCCTTGTTTAAAATTAGTTAACGGTAATATTAATATAGCTATCACAGGTAATGTTAATTTTAATATTTTAAGAAAAAATTCAACAACAGAGGAAGGAATATGTTTTAAAAATTATTTTTTAGAAGATGGAGATCAAATTGATATAATTTCTACTAAAAATTCAGTTTTCGGCTATTTTGCAGTCCAGGGTGGTTTTAAAACAGATAAAGTTTGGAATAGTCTTTCAATTAACACTAAAGCGAAGGTTGGACCGAATAATGGAGAAAAATTTTCTCTAAGACAAAAAATATATATTAATAAATCAAAAACTGAAAAACTTTTAGAGAAAAAAATTGATTATAATTTTTTAAATGAAAACATAATTAGAGTAATAAAAGGTACAAATTATAATTATTTTTCAGAGAGCGCATTAAATATTTTTTTTAAGGAGGAATACACAGTTTCTAATTTATCAGATAGAATGGGAATGAGGTTGGAAGGACCAAAATTAGAAAATATCACGAATACAAATATTAAATCAGAGGGATTAGTCAAAGGTGTTATTCAAGTTCCTGCTGATGGAAAACCTATTATCATGTTCTCTGATCATGGAACTATAGGAGGCTATCCTAAAATAGCTGTAATTATAAGCGCTGATCTTGACAAAGTTGCACAACTACCTCCTGGATCTAAAATAAAATTCGAAGAAGTGAGCCTAATTAACGCAGAAAATTATTTTAAAGATCATATAAAAAATATTAATAAATATATAAGAGAAATTAAATGACAATTCTGAAAAAAATACCCGGCCCGCTGCTTATTTTCCTTGGAGCAGTTTGCTTAAGTTTTGGAGGCCCCATAGTAAAATCTTTTGAAGGAGCTAATCTTTGGCAGATTCTTTTTTGGAGACAGTTTTTCTTTTCAATTATTGTAGCTTTGTACTTATTTCTAGTTTACAGAAAAAATTTTTTTAAATCTTTTTATGTATCAGGATTACCAGGATTTATAGCAGGTTTATTTTTATCAATTGGTTTTGCAGCTTATGTTTTTGCTATGTATAAAACAACAGTTGCAAACACAAACTTTATAATTACAACAGAAACAATATTTTTGGCTGGTCTAGGTTATTTTTTTTTAAAAGAAAAAATTACTTTAGTTACGTTGATTTCAATTATCCTAGGAATGTGTGGTGTACTTTTAATATTAGGAAGTTCACTTTCTATTCAATCTAGTGATCAATTTTTAGGTAATATAGTTGCATTTATAATGCCTATTTCTTTTGCAATATTAGTTATAATTGTAAGAAAATATCCAAATGTAGACATGGTTCCCGCTCAATTTACTGCGGGAGTTTTTGCTGCATTTATAGGATTCTTAGTTGCTGATAAAATATCAATTTCTTTGCATGATATTATTTTAGCTTCGCTTGCGGGTTTTTTTCAAATAGGATTTGGTTTTATTTTTATAACTTTAGGTTCTCAAACAACTCCAGCAGCTGTGGTAGGTGTCCTGATGCTAACAGAGTCAGTTTTTGGACCCCTTTGGGCCTGGCTTTTTATAAACGAAATTCCACCATTCGGAGTTTTAATTGGTGGAGGCATAATAATTTTTTCAATTTTACTTCAAACATTTTTAAATAAAAATCAGTGATATGAAAATTGCTGTAATTGGCTCAGGTATTTCTGGTTTAAGCGCAGCTTATTATTTATCAAAAAAACATAAAGTAGATTTATTTGAGAAAGAGGACCATTTTGGCGGTCATTCACATACAATAAATATTTCCTATGAAGAAAAAAAACAAGTTGCAGTGGATATTGGATTCATAGTTTTTAACGAAATTACTTACCCAAATTTAATTAAATTTTTTGAAGAAATTAAAGTTAAAATAGAAAAAAGCAATATGTCTTTTTCTGTTTCTGTAAAAGAAACAGATATTGAATATTGTGGAAAGGGAATAAATGGAATTTTTTCAAATAGAAAAAATATTTTAAATATTAAATTTTTAAAAATGTTTTTTGAAATTATTAAATTTTATAAAGAATGTTCAAAGAAAAATGTTGAAATATTAAATGAAGAGACATTAGGTAGTTTTTTGAAAAAAAGAAATCTATCTGATTATTTCGTAAATTTTCATATTATACCAATGGTTGCTGCGATTTGGTCAATGCCCCCTTATGAAGCTAAACAAATGCCACTAAATTTCTTTATAAATTTTTTTAAAAATCATGGCTTGTTTAAGCTCAAAGATAGGCCTCAATGGTTTACAGTATCTAATAGAAGTAAAGCTTATGTGGATAAAATAGTTTCACAAATTAGTGGAGAGCATTACAAAAATTATCCTATAAAAAAAATAATTAGAAACAAAAATAACGTAAAACTTCAATATGGATCAGATGATGAATTTTTTATGTATGATAAGGTTGTTATTGCCACACATGCTGATGAAGCACTTTCCATTATTAATAATCCAACAAATGATGAAAAAAATATATTAAAAAATTTTAAGTATAAAAAAAACTTAGCTGTCATACATTCAGATGATAATTGTATGCCAAAAAATGAAAAAAACTGGTGTTCTTGGAACTCAACATTGTTAAAAGATGATGTAAAAAAAAATTCAGTTACGTATTGGTTAAACCTATTACAAAATTTAGATATTAAAAAAAATATTTTTTTAACTTTAAATCCACAACAAGAAATTAAAGAGAATCAAATCTATAAAAAAGTTTATTTTACACATCCATATTTCGACCATGATGCATTAAAGTTTCAACAACAATTAAATATGTTACAAAATAAAGAAAACATAATGTTTTGTGGAAGTTATTTTGGTTATGGATTTCACGAAGATGGAATAAAGTCATCAATAGATATGTTGAAATATTTAAATGATTAATTCATCTTGTATTTATACTGGCCAGGTAATTCATAAGCGTTTCAAACCAAAAGAGCATTTTTTTAGTTACAAAGTATTTTCACTTTTAATTGATTTGTCAGAACTCCACCTTTTAGATAGCGAGCTTAAATTATTTTCCTATAATAAATTTAATTTATTAAGTTTTTATGATAAAGATCATGGACCACGTGATGGAACATCATTAATTTCTTGGGTAAAAAGTAATTTAAATAAAAAAAATATTAATACTGATGAAATAAAAATTAAAATTTTGTGTTATCCACGAATATGGGGTTATGTTTTTAATCCTTTAAGCGTTTTTTTTATTTACGATAAAAGTTCGAATCTAATTTCTATATTATATGAAGTGAAAAATACTTTTGGTGAACAACATACTTATGTTTTTAAAATTGATAAGAACAATCAATTATTAGATCACTCTTGTTCGAAAAAATTTTATGTATCTCCATTTATTGAAATGAATTGTTCATACAATTTTAAAATTTTAAAACCTGAAAATAAACTATCAGTTGTAATTAATCAAAATGATAGTAGCGGAAAAATTTTGTTTGCCTCTCAAGATGGCTCAAAAAAAGATTTAGACAACAAAAATTTAATGATTTCATATATGTCGCATCCCCTAATGTCTTTCAAAATTATAGGAGCGATACATTTTGAGGCATTAAAACTCTGGTTGAAAGGTGTAAAGTTGGTAAAAAGGAAAACTAAAATTAAAAATAATATTACATTTGAAACATAAAAATGATTCAAACTATTTCAGACAATATATCATTTAAGGCATTAAAACTTATCAAAAACGGTCGACTAAACTTAACCAATTATGATGGAAAAAAATATATTTTTGGAGAAGAGGGCAAAGATTTAAATGTTGATTTAATAATTAAAAAACCCGGATTCACTTTTGGAATTATACATAAAGGAAGCATAGGACTTGCAGAAGCATATATGCGAGGCGATTTTGAAACAAATAACCTTTCTGATTTGATAGAGCTCACAGCAAGAAATATAAAAATAATTTATAAGTTTTCAGGTCTTTTTGATTTTTCATTTATTAACTATGTAAAAAACTTTTTTCTTAAAAATACAAAAAAAAATAGCAAAGAGTATATTTCTAAACATTATGACTTAGGAAATGAATTTTTTGCATTATGGTTGGACAAAACACTCACATATTCAAGCGCAATATTTGATCAAAATAAAAATAATTTAGAAGATGCGCAAATTAACAAATATAAAAAACTTATTAATTTAATAAAACCTAAAGCTGGAGATAAAATTCTAGAAATAGGATGTGGGTGGGGTGGCTTTGCAGAACATGTAGGTAAAAATTTTGATATAAAGTTAGATTGTATAACTATCTCAAAAAAACAATATGAATTTGCTAAAGAAAGAGTTCAAAGAAATCAACTTAATGAAAAAGTTAATATTTATATGATGGACTATAGAGATGTTAAAAACAAGTATAATTCAATAGCATCTATTGAAATGATTGAAGCTGTAGGAAAAAATTATTTAAAAAATTATTTTGGAACTATAAAGAATAATTTGAATGACAATGGTACAGCAGCAATACAGGCCATTACTATTGATGATAAATTATTTGATAGATACAAAACTAAAGAAGATTTTATTCAAAAATATATATTTCCTGGAGGATTTTTACCATCTAAGAAAAGTTTATATCAATATGCAAATCAAAATGGATTAGAAGTTGAGCAATATAATTCATATGGATTGCATTACTCAAATACGTTGAATATATGGAGAAATGAGTTTACTAAAAAATGGGAAGAGATTTCAAAACAAGGTTTTGATTTAACTTTCAAAAGGATGTGGAATTTTTATTTATCTTATTGTGAGGCAGGATTTAAATCAAAAAATATAGATTTGATTCAATTCTCGCTATGTAATAAATAGTTATATGAAAAATATAGTAGCACTATTTATTATAGTTTTATTAAGTAGTTGCTCAGGAAATAATATGAAACCAACAGACTTTAAAGATCAAAAACCAAGGTTAATAATAGAGGATTATTTATCAGGTAATGTAAAAGCTTGGGGAATTTTACAAAATAGATCTGGAAAAGTAATTAGACAATTTTCTGCTGATTTAAGCGGTAAGTGGGATGGTAAACAATTAATCTTGGATGAAAAGTTTAATTGGGATGATGGTGAGATTCAAAAAAGACAATGGAAGATTAATAAAATTGATGAACATAATTATGAGGGAACAGCTGGGGATGTAGTTGGTAAAGCGAAAGGTTATTCGTATGGTCCTGCATTTAAATTTGAATATGTTTTGCTAGTTCCTGTTAAAGGCAAACAAATGAAAATTACTTTTGATGACTGGATATTTATGCAAGATGAAAGAGTTGCTATAAACAGGGCAACCATGACTAAATTTGGAATAAAAGTTGCAGAGCTTACAGTTATGTTTTTTAAAGATTAATATTCAATTTTTTTCATTCCTTTTTCAACAAGCCAAAAATAAACACTATTAGGAAGTATTCTTAATATTTTCATTATAAAAGTAAAAGCTTTTGGAAAGTGAATTTCAAAACTATTTTTTTTAATTAGACCACTATAGATTTGTTCAGCAGCAAATTCTGGTGACTTTATCATTGGCATAGGAAAGTCATTTTGGTCTGTCATTGGTGTTTTGATAAAACCAGGGCTTATTAAAGAGACTCTCACATTTTTTTTTCGCATTTCGAAATGAAGACTTTCAGTAAAACTTGTTAGAGCAGATTTAGACGCACAATAAGCTCCAGCTGCAGGCAAACCTCTATAGCCAGCAACAGAAGAAACAATAGATATTTGACCACTTTTTTTGTTATTATAGTAAGAATATATTGAGTTTATAGAGTTCATTACACCAAAGTAATTAACTTCCATTATTTTTCTTATTTTTTCTAAATTAAATTCTTTTTCTGACTTTGGATCATGCATCCCTGTACAAAATACACAAATTTCAATATTTTTAAATTGTTCAAGGATATCTTTAGAGACTATTTTACATTGATCGATATTTGTAACATCTACAGGAAAGGGATAAATATTTTTATTTAATTGATTCAGTTCTTTAAGTAGGTTTTCTCGTCTTGCAGATGCAGCGACTATCCAGCCTTTTTCAGCAAATTTAATTGCTAATGCTCTTCCTATTCCGGTGCTAGCTCCAGTTATCCAAATAACTTTTTTATCTTCCATTAACTAATGTATAATATGAATATGCTAAAAAACAAATTTTTATCTTTCTTACTATTTGCATTAATAACTTACTCAGCCTCAGCTATTGGAGGAATGGCCACTATTGGCTTTAAAGAACCTTGGTACTCATTACTTATTAAGCCCTCATATAATCCACCTGATTGGATTTTTGCGCCTGTTTGGACAACTCTTTATTTAATGATGACATTAGCAATTTGGATTTTTTGGCATAGCAAAAATAGAAATATGAATACAATTTACATTTATTTTATTCATTTGATTTTTAATACAACCTGGAGTGTCGTTTTTTTTATTTTCCATAAAATCTTTTTAGCACTAGTTGTTTTAGTAATTTTGATTTTTTTAATAATAGTTCTCATTGTTAGATTTAAACGTGTCAATATGGTAAGTTATTATTTAATGATTCCTTATTTACTTTGGTGCTGCTATGCATTAATTCTTAATTTTAGTTTATTCATATTAAATTAAACATGGACGATGTTGTAATAATAGGAGGTGGAATTATAGGTGCTGCAAGTGCCTATTTTTTGTCTAAGGAGGGACGAAAAGTAAAAGTTATAGAAAGAGACCCAACTTACAAAAATGCTTCCTTCCCATTATCTCTTGGAGGTTTCAGAAGACAATTTTTTCAAAAAGAAAATATCTTGCTTGGTAAATTTGCTAGAGAATTTATTTTTCAAATACCAGAATTATTGAAAACTGAAAAAAATCCAAATCCTACTGCAAGTATGGTGCCAAATGGATATTTGTTAATGTTTGGTCCTGAGCATGCAGAAGAACAATATAAAGCTTTAGAAAATCATAAGGCCTGTGAAGCTGGCACCAAAAATATTAAAGGTTCGGAACTACAAAAAATATTTCCTTATATAAATAATGAAGGAATAGAAACAGCAACTTTTACAGATAATAAAAGTGAAGGATGGATTGATCCATTTATGTTTCATAGCGCACTTAAAAGTAAAGCTATTGAGCTTGGAGCGCAATTTATTAAAGGTGAGGTTAAAAGTATTTCAGATATAAAAGCAAAAACTATTATTTCAGCAGCAGGATGTTGGACTAAAAATTTACTCAAAGATATACCTGTAGTTCCACAAAAACATACAGTATTTAGAGTTAAGTGTCCTAAGCATATTCCTGAAATGCCTTTAACTGGAGATTTAACAACGGGAGTTTATTGGAGACCAGAAGGTAAAGAATATTTAGCTGGATCACCCAATTCAGTGTTTGATGCAACAGATTTAGAACCAGCATGGAATGATTTCGAAGAGTTAGTATGGCCTGCTCTTGCAAAAAGAATCCCCGCATTTGAAGAGTTAAAGTTAACAGGTGGATGGGCAGGATATTATGATTGTAATAAATTAGACAATAATGCAGTAGTTGGAAAACATCCTAAGTATGAAAATGTTTATTTAGCATCTGGTTTTACTGGCAGAGGATTAATGCAAGCACCAGGAATAGGAAGAGCTCTAACTGAATTAATTACAACCGGATCTTACCAAACAATAGACATTAGTGATTTTGCAGTTGAAAGAGTTTTAAGTAATAAAGTTCGGCACGAACCTTACGTCTTATAAAATCATTATTAAGTACCACAAAAAGTTTTGTAATCTTTAGCATCAAATGGAGCGGGAGATTGATAATCAACATTTTCACCTATTTTTTCATATGGTTTTTCTAAAACTTTAATTAATTTTTTTACAAGACTTAAATCATTACTATTTGCGGATTCTAATGCTTCTTCAACTCTATGGTTTCTTGGAATAACTAGAGGATTAACCGATTTCATTAAATTTAAAGTTTTTTTTGGATCACTATTATTTAGTTTTAATCTATCTTCCCATCTTTTTTTCCATATAAGAAAATCCTCATTTTTATAAATTTTATTATTTTTAACATTTTCATTCATTAAAAAGCAGAAAGTGTTTGTATAATCAGCCTTATTTTTATGCATCCATGTTAACAAGTCTAATATTAAAACATGATCTTTGGAATTTTCACCAAATAAACCCAATTTATCTCTCATCATATTAATCCATTTTATTTCATAGTTTTTGTCAAAACTATTTATAACTTCTGTAGCGATCTCAATTGCCTTGTCTTTGTTTGACTCAATATGAGGTAATAAACATTCCGCAAATCTAGCTAAATTCCATTTTGTAATACTTGGTTGGTTAAAGTAAGCATATCTACCTAATTGATCTATCGAACTAAATACTGTTTGAGGATCATAAGTATCCATAAATGCACAAGGACCATAATCAATTGTTTCTCCAGAGATAGCCATATTATCTGTATTCATAACACCGTGAATAAAACCAACTCGCATCCAGTTTACGACAAGGCTAGTTTGTTTTTCAATTAAAACTTTTAATAAATCAAGTGCTTGGTTTTTAGATTTTTTAATATTTTGATAGTGGCGATTTATTGTATAATCAATCAAAGTTTTTAATTCATTTTCTTTTTTTCTAAAAGCTGCAAATTGAAATGTTCCCACACGCAGATGGCTTGAAGCAACTCTAGTGAGTATAGCACCTTTTAATATATTTTCCCTTATCACATCTTCACCTGTAGTGACTACCGACAAACTTCTTGTTGTTGGAATTTTTAAAGCATGCATTGCTTCACTTATAATATATTCTCTTAACATCGGTCCTAGAGCAGCCCTTCCATCGCCATTTCTTGAAAAAGGTGTTTTACCCGATCCTTTAAACTGAATATCAAATCTTTCGTTATTTTTTGAAAGATGTTCACCTATTAAAATTGCTCTTCCATCTCCAAGCATAGTGAAATGACCAAATTGATGACCTGCATAAGCTTGTGCTATTGCGTTTGAGCCTTTAGGTAATAAATTTCCAGAAAATAATTTAGATAAATCTTTTTTATCTGTTAAAGAAAAATCTAACCCTAATTCTTTGGCTAAATTATAATTAAACAGAACTAGTTCTGGAGATTTTACTGGAACTGGAGATGTTTTGGAAATAAAAGACTCTGGTAAAGTTGAGTAAGTATTGTCAAAATTCCAGTTAATTTTATTCATAAAAAAAGCGATTTATAACATTATAAACCGCTTTTTTTTTAATTTTAATTTTTATTTTTTCTTATATTTGGCTGCTTCTTCAGAGCCCCCTGTGGCCGAACCCTTACTATAAGAGTGAGCACCCATTCCTGCTAATTGGCCATCTTTTACAATTAAATACTGATTTCTTATTTCTTTACCGTCGAAAAAGCATTCTAAGATTTCTCTTACACCATCAGCATATCTTGCTTGAGCAGTTAAGGATGTTCCAGATGTGTGTGGTGTCATACCATGATTTGGCATACTTCTCCACACGTGATCATTTGGTGCTGGCTGAGGAAACCATACATCTCCAGCATATCCACTTAGTTGACCACTTTTTAAAGCTTTTGCAATTGCATCTTTATTACAAATTTTCCCTCTTGCAGTGTTAACAATATAAGCACCTTTTTTCATTTTACTTATCATTGCATCATCAAATAAATTTTCAGTTTCTGGGTGAAGAGGACAATTAATTGTTACAACGTCACAAACTTTAACCATTGACTCTACGGATTCATGAAAAGTCAGGTTAAGTTCTTTTTCTACATTGTCAGGTAATTTATGTCTATCGAAGTAGTGTAAATGAACATCAAATGGCTTCATTTTTCTAAGTGCATCTAAACCAATTCTTCCTGCTGCAACTGTTCCTATATGCATTCCTTCCACATCATATGATCTTTGAACCGCATCCGCTATGTTCCATCCGCCTTCATTAACAATTCTATGTTGGTTATGGTAATCTCTTACCATTGAGACAATCATCATCACTATATGCTCAGCCACTGATCTAGAATTACAAAAAGTTACTTCAACAACATCAATTTTATTATCCATAGCAGCCTGCAAGTCCACATGGTCTGAACCAATACCTGCTGTTATTGCCATCTTAAGATTTTTGGCCTTAGCAATTCTCTCTTTAGTTAAATAGTATGGAAAAAAAGGTTGAGATATTACAATATCAGCATCAACAATATGTTTATCTGCTTCACAACCATCGCCATCTTTACTATTAGTTACTATTAATTCATGTCCATTGCTTTCTAAAAATTTTCTTAAACCTAACTCGCCAGAAACACATCCTAAAAGTTGACCAGGCGTATAGTCTCTTCCTTTCGGCGTGGGCAATGTCATGCCATCAGGATATTTTTCTAATTTTGGAAGACTAGACAAAGGGTATGACTTTGGCATTCCTCCCTTTGGATCATCATATAATACGCATAATATTTTCATTTACTCTCCTATATAATTTAAACTATTAATTTTTATACGGCATCTAACATTATTTTTGAGGTCCAAGCAAATGAAATATTTTTAACTTGGATACGATTTTTTTAAAATAAAACGGTTAATTATTATTGCAAAAACAATAATTATTATTGAACCTGTTATCACTGGACTCAACAAGTAATCAAACGAAACACTTCCAATAATAACTATAATCGGATTTCCACCTGCAGGCGGATGAGTAACATTTAAAAAAATCATTAAACCAACTCCAAAACCAACTGCTAAGGGAATTATTATATAAATAGGAAGTGTAACAAAGTTAAGAAAAAATAATCCAACCAATGCAGTTATAAGATGTCCAAAAAAAACATTTTTTGGTTGAGCAAAAGGACTTTCCGGATATCCATATAATAAAACCATTGAAGAGCCAAAAGAGGCTAATAAAAATATGCCATATTCAGTTTTGTAAGTTAAAACAGTTAATATACTGATTGTAATGATTGAAAAAATGCCAGCTAAAAAGGATTTTTTTAAATTAACCATCGAGTCAAATTTTTACTATTCTTTTTAATGTTTTAAAAGGTAATAGTATACATTCTTTTCGAGAAAGGTTTTCTTTTTTAAATAGTTTTTTTAAAGACATCCATTTATCTTCAATAATTTTAAGATTACCATCAAAATATAATTTCACATCATCACATAATTCATTTAACTTGTTTTTTTTGTTATTGATTGAAATTTTTGAAAGTAAACTTGCTGAAGCTTGGCAATAAATGCACGATTTACCTTGGTAGCCAAAATCAATTATCTTATCGTCTTTTATAACTAATTTAATTTCTATTTCATCGCCGCATAAAGAATTTTTTAATTTTGAATGATGGGTATGATTCTTAATATTTTTATTATTATCCGTATCAGACGCAATATTTAATATTTCTAAATCCATTTAAATTTTTGTGTTTACTTATATAATATAAATATGAAATCTTATAGCCAAGCTTTAAAAATACTTAAAGAAAGCAAAATATTTATAAAGAATGAATATATTAAAAGTTCAAAAAGTTTAAATAGAGTTTGTGCAAAAAATATATATTCAAATACACTTTATCCTTCTGCAGATAATTCATCATTTGATGGTTTTGCTATAAATTCTAAAGATACAAAAAATTTAAGTAAAAAGAAAAGTAAATTATTTAAGATTTTAGGCACAATAGCCGCAGGAAACAAGCCAAGCTCAAAGAAAATAAAAAAGTTTCAAACTTTCGCAATTATGACAGGAGGATTGTTGCCTAATGGTTTTGATACGATTATACCAATTGAAAAAATAATTTTTTATCCAAGTAAAAAAAAACCTAAATTTATAATAATTGATAAAAAAATTCCTAAAAATAACAATGTAAGATTTGCCGGTTCTGATTATAAAAAGGGTGATAAAATAATTTCTTCAGGCGAAATCATTAATTCTTCACATATACTTGCTTTAAAAACTCTTGGAATTGAAAAAATTAACGTAAAAAAGAAACCTTTAATAGTTTTTTATTCAACTGGAAACGAAATTTCAGAAAAAAATAATATACCGGACTGGAAGGTCAGAAATTCAAATATTCATTATATAAAATCTCTATCAAAAAATTTATTCTTTGATCTAATTGATGGAGGTATATTAAGGGATAATGATGATCAATTGTTTAAAAAAATTATCAACAAAAATTTTAATTCTAAATATGACATTATAATTACAAATGGAGCGGTATCAGCAGGAAAATTTGATTTTGTACCTAAGGTAATAAAAAAATTTAAACTATCAAAATATTTTAAAGGTTTAGCAATTAGACCTGGCAAACCAATAATGTTCGCAAAATTTAAAAATAAAGAAAAATCTTTTTTTGGTTTACCTGGCAATCCAATTTCTTCAGCAGCATGTTTTAGGTTTTTTGTTTATCCTTATTTATTAAACATACTAGGTGTGAAGTCTGAAAAGTCATTTAAGGCTAGATTAAAAAATAAATTTGAAAAAAAGAAAAATTTTACAAGATTTTTAAAAAGTAAACTAATCACAACCAAGAGTGGAAATTTGTATATTGAAGTTTTAACGGGTCAAGAGTCATTTAGAATAAAATCTTTTGTAAAAAGTAACGTGTGGAGTTTATTTAAAGCAGGAAAATCAACATTTAAGAAAAATGAAATAATTGATTGCTATATTCCACTTGGATGGGACAAAAATCATTTTCTATAAAGATTAATTTTTATTGTAGTGATTAAATATAAATAATAAACATTCCAAAATGGAATATATAAAAAATCAAAAATCTGCTATCCCAGTAGTGCTATTAGCTGGCTTGCTATGGTCATTTGGTCCATTGGTTGTTCGTTATATGGATCAACCAAATTTATTTCCTTGGCAATATATATTTACTAGAGGAATTACAATTTTTTTAATTTTAAATTTTTTTCTATTTTTTGAAGAAGGAAAAAATTTTTATAAAAATTACTTTCATATAGGTTGGTCAGGTTTAATCGGAGGTATTGGGTTAGGAGTGGCCATGATAACATTTATATGGTCAATTACCAACACTACAGCCGCTGTTACTTTGCTTTGTTTAGCAGCTATGCCAGTTATAACAGCTTTACTAGGTTTTTTATTTTTAAAAGAAAAAATATCAACAAATGTTTGGATTGCAATAATAATTGCAGCTACAGGAATAACACTAATGGCATTTGGCGATACAAGCAAAAGTTCTTTAATGGGATTATTATTTGGATTGCTGTCAGCGTTGGGATTTTCTGTTTTTTCTGTTTCTTTAAGATGGAGAAAAGAAACGCCGAAGTTTACAACAGTTGCTCTTTCAGGTCTATTTTGTGTATTTGTGTCAGCTATAATTATTATTAATTCTAAAGGGAATTTTTTATCATCAAATTACAATCAAGGTTTATTTTCTTTACATGGAACCTTAGTTTGTTTGGGTTTAATTTTGTATTCTATAGGATCAAAGGCTTTGCCAGCTGCAGAACTAACCTTACTTTCATTAACAGAAATAGTGGGTGGAATTTTCTGGGTTTGGTTACCTTTTTTTGGAATTAATGAAATCCCAAACAACAGCACTATTATTGGTGGTTTTTTAATTTTCTTATCAATAACATATTACAGCTTAACAATTAAAGAAAATCGAAGATTTATTGCATTAAATTAAAAAGGAGCAAAATGACGATATTCAAACCAATCAATGAAAAAAAGGCTAAGGGAAAAGTAAAAAAAATATTTAATGAGATAAAGCTCTCTAGAAAAATAAATAAAATTCCTAATTTTTGGCGATCTTTAGCAAATAATCCAGATAATTTAGAAAGAACATGGAATAATCTTAAACAAATAATGAAAAAGGGAGCTTTAGACCCAGTTACAAAAGAGCTTATTTATGTGGCTGTCTCAATTACTAATAGCTGTGACTATTGTATAAGATCTCATACATTTGCTGCTAAAAAAAAAGGTGCAACTGATAAAATGATTAAAGAAATGATTGATGTTGTGGGGATTGCAAATCAAAATAATAAGTTGGTTAACTCTTATCAGGTAGAAATAGATAAAATTTATAAGTAAAATTAAAAAAGGTATAACCTGCCACATTCAATATAAATATTCTTTGATATATTAAGTTTATTCAATGAATTTATTTATAGTTCTTGGGAACCAATTATTTCCCTTAAAAAATCTAGAACAGTATAAAACTAGTCACATCATATATATGGCGGAAGATTATGAGCTTTGCACATATGAAAGACATCATAAATTAAAGATATTATTATTTTTATCCTCAATGAGATCTTATGCTGAAAGTTTAAAAAAAAATAAATTCAAAGTTGAATATACTAAAATTGACTCAAGTGATTTTAAAAAAGATTATTTAGATAAAGTTAAAAAATTTATTAAACTAAAAAAAATTAAAGAAATTACAAGCTTTGAAATTGAAGATAAATTTTTTGAAAAAAAAATTCGAAATTTTGTAAAAAATAACAGTTTAATTTGGAACAAAATTAAATCGCCCATGTTTTTAAATTCTAGGGAAGAATTTAATGATTACTTGTCAAAAAATAAAAGACCATTCATGGCAACATTTTATAAAGGTACGCGACAAAAACTAAATATATTAATGAAAAAAGACGGAAACCCAGAAGGAGGGAAATGGAGTTTTGATGAAGATAACAGAAAAAAACTACCAAAAAATATTAAAGTTCCAAAGTTTCCAAGTCTTAAGGAAACAAAACATACAAAGAATTTAAAACCTATTATTGAAAAAATGTTTAAAGATCATCCAGGCAATACTCAAAATTTTTGGTTTGCAACTGAGTATAATGACGTTGTTAAACTTCTAAATTTTTTTTTAAAAGAAAAATCAAATTTATTTGGCGATTACGAAGATGCAGTTGATCAAAAAAATAATATTTTATTCCATAGTGCTTTAAGCCCCTATATAAATTTAGGCCTTATAACTCCTGAATTTATAATTTTTAAAACTCTAGAATTTCATAAAAAAAATAAAATTAGAATTAATTCTTTAGAAGGTTATATAAGACAAGTTATAGGTTGGAGAGAGTTTATGAGAGGAGTTTATCAAAAGTATAGTGATGAAATGGAGACAAGAAATTTCTTTAAGCAAAATAGAAAAATGAAAGACTCTTGGTACGAAGGTACAACAGGTTTGCCACCTTTGGATTATGCAATTAAGAATGCATTAAATCAAGGATGGTCACATCATATTGAAAGACTGATGATACTTTCAAATATAATGAACCTATGTGAATTAAAACCTAAAATTGTTTACAAATGGTTTATGGAAATGTTTGTAGACTCTTCAGATTGGGTGATGGTACCAAATGTTTATGGAATGGGTTTATTTAGTGAGGGTGGAATATTTGCAACTAAACCATATATTTGTGGTTCAAGTTATTTTATGAAAATGATGGATTTTAAAAAAGGAGATTGGTGCAATACTATGGATGGATTGTATTGGAGGTTTATAAATAGAAATCGATCATTTTTTTTAAAAAATCCAAGACTTTCAATGATGGTAAGAATTTTTGACAAAATGAAACCCGAAAGGAAAAAATTAATATTGTCAGAGGCTGAAAAGTTTATAAATAAAAATACTTATGGCAATTAAAGTTTTTTTTAATAATTCGTGTAGTGTTTGCAGAATGGAGATAAATCACTACAAAAAAATTGCAGATAGCAATTTAGAATGGATTGATATTACAAACAATGATCAAGCGTTAAAATTAACATCTAAATCACAGGAAGAACTATTAAGAAGACTTCATATAATCCAAGACGGAAAGGTAATAGGGGGAGCTAAAGCTTTTATTATAATTTGGTCTAAAATACCAAAATATAATTTTTTGGCAAAAATATTTTCTATTAAGCCTATATTTTTTTTATTTCACTACGGTTATGAAATAGTTGCTTACTTTTTATTTTTAAAAAATAAAAATCAACTAAGATGAATAAACAAAATTTACCTTCCAAAATTTGTCCAGTTTGTAAAAGACCTTTCGTTTGGAGAAAAAAATGGAGATTAAACTGGGATCGAATTAAGTATTGTTCTAAAAAATGTTCTTCTAAATAAATTCTTGAATTATCTTTGGTATATAATTTTTAAAATTAAAAAAACCTTTATTACAATATTTCCAAGAATATTGATCAATTTTTCTAAATAGAAAATTAATGTTTTTAAGACTATTTGAATTTATATAATCAAGATTTTCACTAATTGTTGGATATAAAGCCAATAAATTTTCTTTCATACTTTTTAAATCTTGAATATTAATTATCCTACAATTCAAAGATTTATTTTTTAAATCTTTGATTTTACTATCAATAAGGGACTTTTTAAAACTAATAACTTTTTCGTCTAGTTTTATTTGTCTTGTTTCATTTCCATTAAATACAAAATAAATATTTTTGAATAATTGGTCCTTAAAGTCGGATTGTTCAAAAGATAAATTGTTGTCAAATATTAATAGATCTTTATCGTTAGATAAGGGAGCGTTTAAAAAACTATTATTAACAACTGTATAATTTCTATCATCTGCTATTGGAACTGGATTTTCATTAAGTTTGATATTATTAAATCTATTATCAGTGAATTTTTTTATATTCCATTCTGAAGCAATATAATTTTTACCTTTAGTTTGAATTCCAGCTACCCATTTCCAACCTAAAGTATTTGAAGCACTATCACCATCGCAAAGATATTTCATAAAAAATTCAGCACCAAGCTGCCATGGTAGTTTTAAAGTGAATATCCAAATACTTGCAAACCACATTCTAGTATGATTATGAAGATAATTTTGTTTTTTAAGTTCATCTACCCAAAAATTAAAACAATCTATGTTAGTTTTTCCATTTATTGCATTTAAGTAATTTTGATTATTTTTAAATTTTAATTTTAAATTACTTAAATCAGTTAGATAATCTGACCACACTTTTGGTCTTAATTCTAACCAGCCTCTCCAATAAATTCTCCATAAAATTTCTTGTACAAACTTTTCGCTTTTAATAAAAGAGTGTTTTTTTAATGCTTTATTAATTATTTCTATTTCAGTTAAACTTCCATGAGTTATATAAGGTGATAAACAAGAAATATTCTTTCTATTATTTGGTCCAAAGTCAAAGTTTCTTAGCTTAGAATATTCTATTAAGTTATTTTCAACAAAATTTTCAAGTCTTTCAACAGCAGATTTTCTTGAAGGTTCAAAATTCATAGCAAATAAATTTTTAATAATGAATAAATGAGTATTTATTAACTTAACGACGATCTTCCACCATCAACACCAATTATTTGGCCTGTAATCCATGGACTTTCATCAGATAGTAAAAATTTTGCCATTGATGCAGCGTCTTCAGCTTTTCCAATTCTTTTCATAGGATGTGATTTTGCAATACCATCAGTAATTATTTTGCTTTTTAATAATGGTTTAGACATTTTTGAGTCAGTTAAGCTAGGAGCGATACAATTAACTCTAATATCAGGAGCAAATTCTGAAGCCAAAGACACAGTCAATCCCTCGATAGCGCCTTTAGCAGATGAAATAATAGAATGGTTACTAAAACCTCTCTGAACTGCTACTGTTGAGAAAAGAACAATTGATCCTTTGTTTCTTTTTAAATTATCTTGTAAACCTTTTATAATTTCAACAACAGGAAAAAAATTTAGATTTAAACATCTTTCAAAATCTTGTTTTCTTGCAAGTTTCAAAGGTTTTAAATCAATAGAACCTACACAATAAGCCACACCGGATATATTAATGTTATTAAATTCGTCTTTCACAAATTCTGAAATATTATCAGACAAAATATCTAGAATTGTATATTCGCAGTTAAGTTTTGAAGATAATTTTTTAAGCTCATCTTCATCTCTTCCAATTAAATGAATATCTTTATTAGACTCATAAAGTTTTTCCGATAATTTTGATCCAATTGAACCTGTTGCTCCAAAAATTAAATATTTAGACATTTTTTTAATTTCTTCTAGGATCTTTAAGATTTTTTAAAATTTTTGAAATACCAGACATTTTAAAACTTATGAAAATAACGTAAATCA
>CABYVA010000002.1 GCA_902522325.1 uncultured Pelagibacteraceae bacterium | reverse complement strand
ATTGTTGTAGCAGGAGATTTAACTAGTGCTAATTTATGGATTGGAGAACAATATGAATTTTTATTTCAATTTTCACAACAATTTATACAATTAGCTGACAGTTCAGGTTCTAGAATATCAGTAAGAGAAGGAAGACTACAGATTAGAAACTGGAATGTTTCCTTTAATGATACTGGTTTTTTTACTACAGAAGTAGTGCCTGTGGGTAGAAGTACATCAACTTCAACATTTACAGGAACAACAACAGGTACAGGTGCATTAGGCACAGTAAATTTATCTGATGGAGATTTTACATTTGCTGTTCAATCAGAAAACGACAAATTAACTATAACTTTAAAAAACAATAGCCACCTGCCTTCAAACTTTATTAACGCAAACTGGCAAGGCTATTATGTTACAGCATCATCAAGAGCATAATCATTTTAGATTAACAACGATTGAAGATTTAAAATTTTTAGCTCCAAGATTAAGATACGAAGATAAAAGAGAAATTTTAGCATCAACAGGTCTATTACCTTATGAAGCATTACTAAAAGGCTACCTTGAAAATGTGATAGTTTTTACGATTGTTAATAAAAAAAATATACCAGTAGGAATATTTGGAGTTAATGATTGTGGTAGAGGAGTAGGTGCAATATGGCTTTTAGCTTCTGAAGATTTAACAACAGCTCAAATAAGTTTTTTAAGACAATGCAGAGATGTAGTTAAAGTCTTAAATACTAAATACAAAATTTTATGGAACTTTGTGGATTGTAGAAATTCACTACACATTAAATGGTTAAAATGGTGTGGGTTCAAATTTATTAACAAACAAAACTATGGAGTTTTAAATAAACCTTTTTATGAGTTTATAAGAATTAACAATGTGTAGTCCAACTATAGCCTTAACAGTTGCCAGTGTAGCAAGTGCAGGTTTACAATATAAACAAGGTAAAGCTCAACAGAAAGCTCAGTACGCACAACAAGTTAGACAAAATGAATTAGCAAGGAAAAATGCTGTAGCAAGATATGCTTCAGCACAATTAAAGATAAGACAAGAATTAACTAAAGCATCACAATCAGATTTAAGAGGAACACTAAAAGCTAGAAAAGCTAGAGCAACTTATATTGCAGGTGTAGGAGATGCAGGTGGACTTGCTTTATCAGGTTCAACAAATGCACTATTAGCAAACTACCAAAGAACTGAAGGTAACTTTAGAAATGCTATTAGAAATAATATGAATATAAATATTTCTCAATTTGAGAGAAATTTAGAAGCAATTCAATTTGGTCAAGAAAGTCAATCAACTTATTTAACACCACCTAATTCAAAATTATTATTTGCTACACAAGCATTGAATGTAGCTAACACTTATTACTCTTTACAATTTCAAAAACAAAACGCTGGACTGATGGATAACACACAGAAAAATGCACAGACTGAAAGTGTTAATGAACCAGATGGTTACGATATATAATGGCTAAAAGAGATAGAAGAAATCCTGAGCTAAATCTGCAACCAGAAGAACAAAAAGTTTTATCACAAGACTTTAATTTATTTTATGTACCACAGGAAGCTCCATTACCTTCAGGTATGAAAGAGTTTACAGCTTCATTAGATAACTTTGTAAATGGTGGTGCAACTAAAGCAGTACTTGGTGCAGAAGTTAAAATGAAGAAGTCTGAAAGAGCTAAAGCACTAAAAGACTATAATGAAATGAAGGGTAAGTTTAGAGATGCAGTTAAAAATGGAGAAATTGATAAAACTGCAAATCCTTATTATTTAGAGAAATACAAAGAACTAACACTTAATTCATTTGCAAATCAATTTACTGAAAGAGCATTAGAAGCCTACAATAACAGTGGTGTTAAGAAAGACCTTTCAGAAGGTGCTTTTGAGAAGTTTTATAAAGAAAATCTACTAAAGTTTGTTAAAGAAAAAGAATTAGGTTTCTTTACACCAGAAGAATTAGAAAAGAGCTTCTTTCAACAAACATCACAATACAGACAGCAATTAGAAGCAACTCACAAACAAAATCTACTTAATGAATTTAATGCTGATTTTGATAATAAAATTAAAGACAGAATTGTAGGAACTATAGAGACCTATAAAAACTTTGATACAGAGTTATTGTCAGAAGCAGAAATTCAAAGTGGTGTAACCAAATGGGATAAAATTTCTGAAACTTTGCAAAAAGAAATAACAGATTTATTTGAAGTAACTGGAAATGGTAGAGATGTTATAGATACAATCTTTGAAGGCATAGAACTTTATATAACTTCAACAGATGATTATGAGTTTGCTCTACAAGTAATTCAAGAAATTCCACAATTATTAGAAGGTGGCACTGGTTCAATCGCAGATATTGGTAGACTTAAAAACAGACAACAAGAATTAAGAGATTTACTTATTGCTAAACAAAACGAAAAACTAAACGAAGAAGTTAAGTTTGAAGCAAACAAAGATAAGATGACAACAATTAAAACTCATAACTTTTTAGAAGAACAAAAAAGATTAAATCCTGATTTTAATATATCACAATGGACTAATGATAAATCAAGAACTGATGCTGAAAGAATTGCAGGAGAACAATACCAAAAGAGTTTAGATTTTGATGGTGGTAATTCAGATGATGGAGATGTCATTAAAAGAATAGAACAACATCTTGTAAATAGAGAATATAAAGAAGCATCAGATTTAGCTTTTGAAGCATTAGAAAGTGGAGACATAAGAAAATCTACTTATCAATCTTATAAGTCTTCAGTTATTCCTAACTCACAACTTTTAGAAGGAAATGTTTATTTTGATGATTTATATATTTCAGGAAGTTTTGATGCTTTTGATAAAATTATTTCTTCAGGAAAAATGGGTGGAAGTGTAACCCAAGCAATTACAGTTAGAGCTTTTATGAGAAAAAGACTTTTAGCTTGGCTAGATGAAAATGCTAACAATCCAAAATATGAAGGCAATGAAACTTTAAGACAAGAAGATTTCAATGCACAGTTTGACAGACAAATTACCTTAATAAAGAAAACTGGAAAGTATGATGTTTTATTTGGTAAAGGTCAGTTTGAACTTACAGGTAAATCTTCAGTTAAAATATTAGAAGACCAAACAGATAAAGTTGTAGAAGACATTAAAACTAATAATGAGACTGGACAGAAATTAGCTGACCAAATCCAAGATTTAACAAGATTAACTACTGCTCAATTCCTAAACAAATATGGAATATCAAAAGCACAATTTAAAAAGGAGAATGGACTATAATGCAATTAGAGTTACCTAATGGTCAATTTGTAGAAGTAGATGACAATATTTCTGAAGAAGAAAAACAAAAGATTATTAATACAATTACAAACAATGCTAATTTCAAAGCAGAAGAAGCTCAAAAAGCAGAAGATGGTCAAGAACAGTCAGGACTGATTGGCGATTGGAGACCAGAAGGTTCAACAACTAGTTGGTTATTTGATAATGGTGTAGTTGCACCATACGAAGGTGCAAGAAAAGCCATTAATTCCTTTAGTAGCCTTACAGAGGGATTAGGGGACACTTTAGGAGAAAAGACTAATTTTGGTGGCTTCAGATATGGTAGCGAAGCATCAAATGGAATGATTGAATATATTCCTTATGATGAAGCAGTCAAACTAGGAAATGTTAAAGGTATCTTAGCTCCAATTACAGGAAATATAGGTCAAAAAGATTACAGTAAAATTAAAGGTTTTTTTTATGACCCAGATAAAATTAATCCTGAAGATAATACTGAAAGTTTAACAGCAAGTTTTGTTGAAGGTGGAGTTCAATTCGTTGCAGGTTGGCTTACTGGTGGCAAGATTTTAAAAGGTGCAAAGATAGGTGTTCAAACAACAAGAGCAGGACAATTTACTAAAGCAACAGCACAAGGTGCTATAGCAGACTTTATAGGTTTTGATGAGTTGTCAGGAAGATTGACAGACATGGTTGTAGAACACTCTCCTGAAATGGCAGACACTTGGTTAGGTTACTTACAATCAGACCCTAATGATACTTGGTGGGAAGGCAGAATGAAAAACACTATTGAAGGTGCAGGTATAGGTGCTTTCGCAGATGTAATCATGGCAGGTCTTAGAATGACCAAAGGTTATATTGCAGGTAACATAGATGAAAAATTAATTGCTAATGATGTTAAAATTATAGAAGAAGCAAAGGTAGGTATTTCTAATTCACAAAAACTTTTAGATAACGCTACGACTATTGGCGATAAGATGAAAATTTTAAGTGATGCTGTAGAAAATACTAGAAGTAAACCTAAATCAAAAATTTCAAGAGAGAAAAGAGTTATTCTCTATAATAAAATTGCTAGTGATGACTTAAATGTAAATTACGATAAATGGAAAAAAGGAGAATTAGATGCAGAAGAAGCATTTAGTATTCCACATAACTTCTTAAACATAGATGTTATGGAAAGTGGTATTGCTACTAAAAGTTTTATTCAAACAGTGAAAGCAATGCACGAAGCTGTTTATAAAGGTTTCAGTAAAGTAGATGGACAATTTAGTGATGAAGTAATTAAAAGAAAAGCCATTAAAGATTATGGTGGAGATATTAATAAAATTTATCAAGACTTTGGTTCATTAAGTAAAGGTACTAAAAATGTATCTTCATTAATATACGCACATGAAATGATGCTTCATTCATTAATTAAAGCATTACCTGCATTTCAAAGACAAGTTAAAATGAAAGTAGGAACTAGAACACAAAGAGATGTTGATGATACTTTAAATTACATCTTAGGAATGATGAAGCATAAAATGAATTATGGTTCAACAACTGGTGGTAATTTTAGAACTTTAGGAATAGTTAAAAAAGAATTAGCAGACAGCAAGTTAGTGTCAGACAATTTAGAAAGTGCTTTAAGAGAATATGAAGAATTTGGTAATATAGCAGGTAAAGAAATTAAAGGTGCTAAAGAAAAGTTAATGCAACAATTAACTACTTTAGATAACCCAACTGTAACAAGACAAATTTTTGACTTTGTCTCTAAAAATAGAACATGGGAAGTTGCTAATGAAATATGGATTAATGCACTTTTATCAAATCCTAAAACTCAATTTGTAAATGCTATTGGTAATGGAATTACTGCACTCGTTAAACCTATAGAAGATAAATTAGGTGCAAATATATCTGCAATGTTAGCAGGTAAGAATTTAGGCAAAGTAACAAGATATAATCAATTATCACAAGAAGCAGGTTCTACATTTGCAGGACTATTTAGATATATGGGCGAAGCTCTTAAAATGGGTGGTAAAGCCTTTAGACGAGGAGAATTAATTTTAGAGGGTAAAGAAGGAATGTCTAAAATTGATACTGGAACTAATAAAGCAACAGGTTCAGGAACATTTGGACAAATAGTTAGAAGTCCATCAAGAGCTTTGAACGCAGGAGACGAAGCATTTAAACAAGTTAATTATCGTTCTAAGTTAGAAGCGATAGCTACAAGAAAAGCACAAGAACTTGGATTAAAAGGAAAAGAATTTAAAGAATTTACAGAAAGATATTACAAAGATGGTTTTGATGAGTTTGGTAGAGGACTTGATGAAGAAGCATTAGCTTATGCAAGAGAAGCTACTTACACAAATGAACTAACAGGTTTTACTAAAAAGTTTCAAGAAGCAGTAAATGAATATCCAGTTTTAAAACAACTGTTTCCATTTATTAGAACACCATTTCAATTAGCTAAATCTATAGTGGACAGAAGTCCAGTAGCTTTAACTTATAGAATGAAACATTTACTAGGGCAAACTAACGACCCTAAAATGATTGCTAAAGCTAGAGGTCAAATGGCAATGGGAACAATGTTATTTAGTACAGCTTTTATATTTGAGAAAATGGGAATTTTACAATCAGCAACAAATAAAGTTGATGACCCAGAAAAAGGTAAGGGAGTTATCTTAGATAAATTTAAAGACAGTGAGTTAATGAGATTTAAAAAATCTGAATTAAACTTTAAACCTTATTCTTTTGTAGTAAATGGAGTTCAAATACCATTTGGAAGATTAGACCCTTATGGTGCTTTCTTTGGATTGGTTGCAGATATTTCTACAAACTATCAAAAATTAACACAAGATGAGATTGAGAAACTAGGTGCAGATATGCAAATGTTTTTATTTAATCAATCTGAAAACAATCCTTTATCAATGTTAGATAAAAGTGCTATTGCAAGTAAAGCAGTATTTAGAGCAACTAGAGATAATTTATTAAGTAAAACATATTTACAAACAGTTCACGAAATTGTGAACGCTATGTATAGCCAAGATGAAAGAGCAGTTAAAAGATACTTTACTAATAAAATAGGAAGTTATTATCCAAATATATTAACTAAAATTCTTAATGATAAATATTTAAGAGATGCAACTACATTTATAGAGCAAGTTAAGAAAAGAACTGGCATAGGCACACCTGCAGAACCAAAATTTAATTTTATGGGTAAAGCACATGCTATACCAGAGGGAGATTTTGAAAGATTATTTAATAACTTAATTTCTCCAATTACAGCAACACCTTTAGAAGAAGGAAAAATTGTTGCAGAAGAACTTTTAAGATTAGGTAAAGCACCAGAAGTTTTAAAGAAGTATCAAAATAATGTTGATTACACTAATTACGAATACAAAGGCAAATCAGCTTATTGGAGACTAAATACCATATTAAATGAATTTAAAATTGAAGGCATGACTTTAGAACAAAAACTAGAGCAAGTTATTCAATCAGAAGAATATCAAGGACTAACTGCACCACTTAAAACAGATAAGGGAATTTCTGATGTGGGTGGAAAGTACACAAGAATACAAGAAGTTTATGCAGAGTATAAAACAAAAGCTGAAGCAAAATTCAGAACAGAGTGGGCTTTATTTAAACATAAAGACGATAAGAAAAGAAACTTAACAATAGATATTGGTAAGCAAAATATTAACAAATCAGCAATCACTAATGAGAATAGAACAAACAAGTCTCTAAGAGAGACTTTACAAATTTTAAGGAATTATTAATCAATGTCATTTTTAGCACAAGTAACCTATACAGGTAATGGTAGTACAACAGGCTACGCCATACCATTTTCGTATATTGCCAGTTCACATATAAAAGTATTTATTAATAATGTATCAAATACAGCATTTACTATTTCAGGAAGTACATTAACATTTACTTCTGCACCTGCTAATTCAGCAATTATTAGAATTGAAAGACAAACACCTACAGATGCAAGATTAGTAGATTTTACAGATGGTTCAGTTTTAACTGAAGCAGACTTAGACCAATCAGCAGACCAAAACTTTTTCATAGCACAAGAAACATCAGACGCTAACCAGTCATCAATGACTATAGATACTGATGATAAGTTTGATGCACAAAGTAAAGTAATTAAGAATTTAGCAAATCCTACAAATAATAATGATGCAGTTAATAAAACTTATTTAGAAAACACATGGTTATCTACTGCTAACAAAACAGCTTTAACGACAGTAGCTTCAAATATAACAGCTATAAATGTTGTGAACGCAAGTGCGTCAGCAATAACGACAGTAAACAATAACTCTACTAATATTAACGCTGTAGCAACCAACATAGGTTCAGTAAACACAGTAGCAACAGATATTGCTAAAGTAATTGCAGTAGCTAATGATTTAGCAGAAGCAGTTAGTGAAGTAGAAACTGTTGCAGATGATTTAAACGAAGCAACTTCAGAAATTGATACAGTTGCTACAAACATAGCAAATGTAAACATAGTTGGAAATGCAATAACAAATGTAAATTCTGTTGCAGGTAAAGCAACTGAAATTGGATTATTAGGAACTTCAGCAGTTATAACTGATTTAGGATTACTAGGTACTTCAGCAAATGTTACAGCTATGGGTTTACTTGGAGTATCTTCAGTAATTACAAATATAGCATCAGTATCAGGTAAAGTTACAGAAATAGGATTATTAGGAACTTCAGCAAATATTACTAACATGGGAACTTTAGGTACTTCTACAAATGTATCTAATATGGCTACACTTGCAGGAATTACTAACTTAACAAATTTAGCTAACGCACATACAGCAGTTTCAACTGTTGCAACTAACATTGCAGGAGTAAACAGTTTTGCTGAAAGATACAGAGTTCAATCTGGTTCTCCATCTTCAAATAATGATGTAGGAGATTTGGCGTTCGATACAGCTTCGAATACTATGAAAGTCTACTCATCAGGTGGGTGGATAAATGCAGGTTCTTCAGTAAATGGAACAGCAAATAGATTTGAATATACAGCAACAGCAGGTCAGACAACATTTACTGGTTCAGACAGCAATTCAAATACAATGGCGTATGACGCAGGATTTATTGATTGTTATTTGAATGGGGTAAAATTAGCTAATGCAGATTTTACTGCAACAAATGGAACTTCAGTAGTTCTTGGAACTGGTGCTTCAGTAAACGATATTTTAATGGTCGTTGCTTTTGGTACTTTTAGTTTATCAAACTTCAGTATTACAAGTGCAAATGATGTACCTGCTTCTTTAGGTACAGCAGGTCAGGCTTTAGTAGTTAATGCTAGTGCTAACGCTTTAGAATTTTCTAATGCTTCTTCAGCAGAAGTTTATGGTTTCAATAAATATTACAATCCATCTACTTTAGTAAAAACAGTCACAGTTTCTTCAGTTGGTGGTTCTAACAAATATTTTATAGATGGAGTTCAGCAAGATACTTTAGATTTATATGAAGGTAATACTTATGTATTTAACCACCCTTCAGCACACCCATTTAGATTTTCTTCAGATAGTGGAAACTCAAGTGCTTACACTACTGGTGTTACTGTAAATTCTTCAACACAAGTTACAATCGTAGTGGCATCTAATGCACCTACACTTTATTATTATTGTTCGTCTCACTCAGGAATGGGTGGACAAGCAAATACACCAATACCTGCAAATAATGCAGTTCAATATATTACGACCAATCAAGGTCAAGATAACATTACCGAAAGTCAATATGCCAACTTTGATGATGTTTTATTTAGTGCTTCAGGCTTTGTCTTTAGCATTGGAACAAATGGCAATTTAATATCAACAATATAAGGAAACAAATATGGCAACAATAAATCTGGGTGCTATCAAATTTAACTGGAAGGGTGCTTACAATAGTGGCACATCTTACGCTGTTGATGATGTAGTTTCATCAGGTGGAAATAGTTATGTTTGTATACAAGCCCATTCAAATCAAGCAGTAGGCAATGCGACAGCTTACTGGAATATAATGAGTTCAGCAGGTACTAATGGTACTAATGGAAATAATGGTACAGATGTTGGAACAACAATAACAACACAAGGCGATATACTTTACAGAGATGGAAGTGGTCTTGCTAGATTACCTGCAGGAACTTCTGGTCAAGTATTAAAAACTGGTGGTTCTGGTGCTAACCCATCATGGGGAACAGACGCAGGTGGTTCAATTCTAGCAGTTAGTCATAAATCAACTGGAGATACTTATGATATAAGTACTCAAAACAGAACAAGTAATTATACTTTTACTGGTAATTCTTATGAAATATCTGCATTAACTATAGCAATGACACCATCAGCTAGTACATCTAAATTTATGATACAACTTCATTTACAAGGTGGACACGAAAGCAGTTATGTTGGTCAAGGTTGGCTTACTTATCAAGTTGCAGGTGGAACTGAATATGCAATAGCTTCAAGTGGTACTAGAGGATTAACTTTTAGATATGATGGTGCAGATTTTGGAAGTAGTAATGCAGGTAGTCCCAGTACAGCTTGTTGCGTAGTAGCATCTCCTGCTACAGCTTCAGCAGTTACTTTTAGAGTTAGATTAGCAACAGCAAATAGTGGTCACTCATGGATGATTAATAGAAGTTTTAATGGTGCAACTGATACAGATGATGGTGGATATATGCTTTCAACAATGACTGTCTTTGAATTAGCAGGTGCAAATTCTACAGTTGTTAATACTAATACTAACAATACTAAAACATAGGAATAATAATTATGGCAACTAAATTACCAAAAAATAAAGCAATTCGTTCAATAAATCCAAATGCAGAATTTACTATTAGAAATGAAAATATTGATGGTAAGGAAAGTATTGAATGGTTAAATGATACTGCACCTATTTCAGATGCAGACATTGACGCAAAACTTTCTGAACTACAAACAGCAGAAGATAATAGCGAAACTGCAAAAGCAGATTTAAAAGCTAGTGCTAAAGCAAAGTTAATTGCAGGAGAAGCATTAACTGAAGATGAAGCTAATACAATAGTATTATAAACTTAAAGGCTAGGTAGAAATATCTAGCCTACAAAATTCACAACAACAAATTATAGGAAATAAATAAATGACAAAAGCTAGAGATTTATCAAATCTCATATCAACAGGTGTACCTAATAGTTTAATTACTTTAGATGCTAATGAGATACCAAATATAGATGCAAGTAAAATTACTTCAGGCTCTATTGCTACAGCTAGATTAGGAAATATTGATTTAACTAATCTTTCAGCAACTAACTTAACTTCTGGTACAATACCAGATGCAAGAGTTTCAGCTAGTGCAGTATCTCAACACGCAACATCTTTTGATGATAATAAAATTGTTAATGATATTTCTACTTTAGCTATTAGACAAGCATCTAACGAAAACAAAGGTGCTTACAATACTAACTCAATGTATGTTGATGTATTCCAAGATACATCAGGTTATGTAAATGGTGCTAATACTATAAGAGATACTAATGAATATATTTCAACTATAAGCCAAACAGGAACAGCAGTTCCATCAAATACTAAAGTATATTTAAAAGCTAATTCGGTTGCAAATGGAACAACAACTATAACAGACCATTCTGGTACAAGCACAACATTAGCTATGAACAATGGTGCAAAACATATTACACAACCAGATGTTCCAATCGGTGCAACATCAAGTACAAAATCTACAACTGCTTTATGGGTAGATGGAAACAACGAAGCTATTGAAGCATCTTATTCTGATTTTTCATCTAAAGGAATTTTTAACACAAATGATTTTACTTTAGCAGGTTGGTTTAGATTTAATAGTGTAACGTCAGCCCAAACAATGATTTCTTTTGGTGGTTTGGGTGCAAGTACGGATTATCAAGGTTGGTCTTGGACATTGACAGGTGGTTTTATGAAATTCTTTTATTATAAAGGTGGTTCAAATGCAATTAATGTAAACAGTAATAATTTAGGCTTATCAACTGACACTTGGTATCATTTAGCAGTCACAAGGTCAAATAGTGGACAACTTAAATTTTGGAAAAATGGAGTATTAGATAGTACACATACAGCAGGTACTAATATGGACACTCACGATAGTGTAGATTTAAGAATTGGTAGGTCAGGAGATGGAACTAAAGATATGGCAGGTAGAATGGACGATATTATAATTAATAATGGAACTGCTATTTATACAGGAAACTTTACACCACCAACAGTTTATCTTGGATTAACTAATGTTGTAAATGCAACAGGGAACTTTACATCTAACAATATTACAGCATCATCAAGTACATCTAAAATGGGTGCTATTATTACTTATCAAGACTACGCAGGAACTAACTCATTAAATACAGATATTGTTTTACAATTATCAGCAGACAATGGTTCTAATTTTACGACTGCTACAATGACAGCTTTACCAGACTTTGCTACTGGAATTAAGATGGCTAAAGTAAATGACTTAGCTGTTACAGCAGGTACACAATTAAAATATAAAATATCTTTTGCTAATCAAGCATCTGGTTCTAAAGAAGCTAGAATAAGAGGTGTTTCACTTCAATACTAATGGCTAAGAAAATGACCCCTACAAAGTATGGCGAACTTGCCACTGGGGTTAGACTTTCTAGTCACGAAAAATTATGTGCTGAAAGAATGAAAGCACTACAAGCATCAATAAACGAATTAAATAAAGAAGTTAAAGGATTAAGAACAGATGTATCTAAAGGTAAAGGTGCAATTTCTGTTGTTATATTTTTAGGAACAATAATAGCAACTATAATAGGTGTATTTCAATTTAAGTGAAATATTTACTAGTGTTGTATATTTGCTCAATCACAACTGGGCAGTGTCCATCTAGTTCTATATCAGGTTATCAATTCACATCACACTATGATTGCACTAACGCAGGTTATGCGATTGCACAAACAACTTTTAGAAATTTAAAAGAATTACCAGAGTGGGATATTCCTAATTTTGAAAAAGATAAAATTGTAATTAAATTTGAATGTAGAGAAGTAGGCAAAGCAACATGACATTACCAGACACATTAGATTTACTTTGGTTTCACAGAAGTAAGCGTTACAAAAATGTGATAGTTTTTTTAGGTTTGTTACTTTTATATTGGCTATGACAAGAAAAACAAACACAATGTTAATTGCTTTGTTAGGTACAATACTTATGGGTTTAGCAACTTGGGTAGTTATTACATTAGTAGAAATACAAGTTATAGTTATGATGTTGCAACAAGAGTTAATGGACTTAGATAAAGTTATAGGTCGTATTTATCATCACATGGATAGACTAAGTGCAAACTAATGAGAGATACAAAATTATTAGAAAAATTTCTTAAAGACAATTACAAAAAAATTGTTGAGATGAGTTTATTTAGAAACTTAAAAAAAGAAGTAAACGCTGGAGCTAATGGAACTTTAGGTTACAAAATTAAAAAAGGTATTAATAAAGATAAAGTTATAAAATATGAGTAATGATAAATTAAGAGACCTTCACAGTATATTATGTGAAAAATTATTAGAAAAAATTAATGACCCTGATGCAAAGTCAGCAGATTTGAATGTGGCTAGACAATTTCTAAGAGATAATGGAATAGATGCAGTACCTACTGACGACAGTCCATTACAAAAACTCTTAGACGAAATGCCTTTTGACGAAAAGAAACAAGTAATTAAGAATTAATTTTCTTAAATATATTATCTATGCTTCTAAATAAACGAGCTGAGCTTTTATCATGTTCAAGAAATTGTTCATTATCAATACTTTCTAAAAATAGATGATATTCCCCTAAAGCATGATTTATTATTTTTATTTGTTTCTTAGTTAATTTAATAGTTTTCATACAAGTATATACTCCAGACGAATTATCCTTATTTACCAATGAAAAAAGTACCAAATAAATTGCAAGATTTTAGAAATTTTCTCTATATAGCTTGGAAACATCTAAAGTTACCACAACCAACACCTATACAATACGATATAGCTGATTACTTACAACATGGCTCACAAAGACAGATAATTAGTGCCTTTAGAGGGTGTGGTAAGTCTTGGATTACTTCAGCTTATGTTTTATGGCGTTTATTATTAGACCCACAGCTTAATATACTTGTTGTTTCAGGTAGTAAGAATAGAGCTGATGACTTCAGTACATTTTGTTTAAGATTACTGTATGAGATGCCTATATTAAATCATCTCTATCCAAAAGAAAGTCAAAGACAATCTAAGATTAGTTTTGATGTTGCACCTGCATTAGCAAGTCATCAACCTTCAGTTAAAAGTTTAGGTATAACTTCCCAATTAACAGGCTCTAGGTCTGATTTAATTATTGCAGATGATGTTGAGACTTCAGGCAATACTCAAACTCAAACAATGAGAGAAAAGTTATCTGAAGGTATTAAAGAATTTGAAGCAATCATTAAACCAGAAAAAACATCTAGAATTATATTTCTTGGCACACCACAATCTGAATTTTCAATCTACAATAAACTTCAAGAAAGAGGTTACAAAGTTCGTTTTTGGTCTGCAAGATACCCAACTGAAAATCAGTTGAAGTCTTATGGTTCAAGTTTAGCACCCATCATTGGGAACACTTGGACACATGAGAGAATAGGAGAACCTACAGACCCTATAAGATTTAATGATGAAGATTTATTAAAGAGAGAAGCTAGTTATGGTCGTTTATCTTTTAACATGCAATTTATGTTAGATACGACTTTAAATGACTTAAATAAATATCCTCTTAAATTATCTGACTTAACAGTTATGTCTTTAAATCCTGACAATGCTCCTGAAAAGATTATATGGGCAAGTAGTCCTGAGCTAAGACAAGAAGGTTTACCTAATGTTGGTTTACAAGGAGATACTTATTATAGACCTATGCAGGTACAAGGAGAATGGCTACCTTATAGTGGTAGCGTAATGTCAATCGACCCTGCAGGTAAAGGTAAAGATGAGACTAGCTATTGTGTTACGAAATTTTTAAATGGTAATATATTTATTTTAGATGCAGGTGGATTTAGTGCAGGTTACACAGAACATGTTTTAAATAAATTAACTCAAATAGCTAAAAAGAATAAAGTTAATAAAATATTAATTGAAGAAAACTTTGGTCAAGGTATGTTTGAAGCATTACTACAACCTTACCTAAGAAACGATTATAAATGCACTACAGAGCTTGTAAGACAGACTACAAACAAGCATAGAAGGATATTAGACACCTTAGAACCTCTAATATCACAACACAGAATTATAGTTGATGCTAATGTCATTAAGAATGACTATGAAGGTACAAACGAATTGTACCCACCAGAACAAGCATTAAAATATCAGTTATTTTATCAGATAAGTAGGCTTCAAAAAGGAGCTAATACTTTGGCACAAGATGACCGAATAGATGCAATGCAAATTGCCTGTCAGTATTGGCAGAAGCAATTAGCTAAAGACCAAGACCAAGCATATAGAGACAGAAAAGATGATATGCTTAATGCCGAACTAGAAAAATACTATGGTACAGGCAATAACGATAATTCTTGGATAAAACTCTAAAGAAATCCTAGTAATCTGCAGTAAATCTAGGGGTTCTAGTATGGGAGACTACGCTAGAACCACATATATAAAGAGAGGGGAGAAAAGTACCCCTATTAGACAGAATACTTCTGTTTAGACCTATGGTTTCCCAATAAATTACGAAATGGTGGATAATAGGTTGCCCTCTTGGAGAGGTAGCTTCTATAAATGTTCTATTGGTAAATATCCTTAAAATGTTAATCTTTTTAAAAATTAACTAAAGGAGAAACATGAGCTTATATACAACAAGATACAACCCAAATTCAGAGTTTGATATAGAGAACACAAGCATAGATAGCCTAATAATGACAGCAGAAGGTGTCTTGCAAGACCTAAAAGATATGAAGAAGTTAGGTGTTGTAGCAGACGACAACCAAGATGGAGTTATTGGAATGAGTTGTGAAACAGCAGACCCATTAGCAATAGTAGAATTAAAGAAAATGGGTTTTGAAGAAGAAAAGTAAGATAAATCAATAAAGTGCCACTACTGTAGTACTCATAGTAGAAACTATAAGTCAGCTATAAGATATAAGAGCTTTAGTAAGACATAATCATCATACACTTATGTAATATGCTTATGATGGAACTTACTGTGTCCTCTTGTTTCTATCCATTGGATTAATGATTATGATTAATAATAAAGTTATATACCTTAAATCTTTAGTTAAAAACTTTAAGTCTAAACAACAAGGTTTACCTAAAGAGATAATTAAGGAATTAAAAGGCTTAGGAATAGACCTAATAAAACCTAAAGTTCAACTTAAAGAAAAAGATGATTTTACTGCAGGTAGAGACTTCATATTAAACCACACAGAAGAATTTCTGCAATATGCAGTTGATTATAGTTTAGACGAAAAGATAGGCGATATAATCAGAGATAAAAAATTTGAAGAAAAAATCTGACAACTACACGCATATAGGGGAGAAAAAAATTACCCCATAGGGTCATAAATAAATATGAGGGGTGGGGGGTGTCCTAAAATATATGTTTGCAACAAATGTTGCACCAGTTGATAGTTTTTATTATGTCTGGCAACAATACTTGGTAGTCTTCGCAACTACTTTGATACTTTTTCTACAATTTTCAAAAAGTTTTACAGTTTTTTGCACAATAAAAAAATCACGAGCCTTTCTCTCATTATCTGTTTTGAATTTTTCTTCTCAGTGTGATATGTAGAACTTATGGTTAAGCAAAAGAAAACATCTAAACAAAAACTAAGTGAACTTGTTGATAGTATTAACCAAGTTAATGCAGATGCAGAAGGTGTACCATTAAAAGAATACTACAAGCGTCAAGCAGTTAGAAATAAAGCACAAGCAGTTTATGCTAAGACACATTGGGTTCAACCACTTACAGATGCCCAAAAGTTTTTTATAGTTACGACCACAGATGTGCCACATCATTACATGGACTTGCCATTATCTAAAGGTAATGAAACAGCAGTAGCAGTATTCAAGAAGACAAATAAGAATTATCAGAACTGGGTTATTAAAAATAATGAGTTTATGAATAAGAATATTAAATCTAATAAAAAGATAACTTCAGTATTAGATAATATGAAAAAGGCAACAGAACCTTTAAGAAAATTTAAAGACCAATTAGACCAAGCAACAGCACCATTAAAAAAGATGCAAAAGGATTACCAAGAGATTGGTCGTAAGTTAAGATTTAAGTCAGACAGAAACAATCTTGGCATAATGAGTTTAGCAAAATTAAATAAGATTACAGGTGGATTAGACATTTGGGGTCAATCAGAAAACTTTACGCCACCATACGAAAGTATGCCACCACAAGTTCATGTTGGTTACTTATTAAATAAAGCAAACAAAGAAAAGAAGTTAGCAGTATCTAATGGTCTTAATAAATACATGGATAGACATAAGATGAAGAAGCCTATGGAGATAGCAAAGCATTATATAGCTACACATAACGACCCAGAGAAAGCTGATTATACTGTTGATAGTTTTGACAATCCAGTAGCACTTGCAGAAGGTACTGGTATGTCTGCTAAAAGAGTATTTGAGTTAATATGTAATGAATTAATCAAGTCAGAGAAGCTATACAAGAGATTAGACTTTGAAAGAGATGCTCACAAAGTAGAGGAATTACTTAATTTATTTGACAGTAAAGTACTTGAAAAGAAAAGTGTTAAATACACACAACAACAATTCTTTGTTTCAAAAGAAAGAAAAGCATGGACTAAAAAGTATGCTTACGATTGGAAAGACCACAAAAGATTTAATGAAGATTTTAAACAATGGAACAGAGTGTTTAAAGCACAAGCTAAGTTAAGAGAAGAAAGTGATGCTGATATGTTTGCACAGTTTTTGGGCGAACAAGCTAGAGGAAAATAGAATTAATCCTAAGTCATCTCGGATTTACAAAAACACAGTAAATAATAAAAATCCTAGTTCATCTCGGATTGATAATACTTTGTGTGCGTTGAACAATAATAAATGTGTGCCATATTACATACAGGCGAACAAGTTTTTTAAGAGCTTTTTATCCTTGTTTCTTTCTACTCTTACGAAGCTGTTCGCCTAAAAAAGTAAAGTCTTTTTAGACATAACCAAAAGAAACAAAGTAAGGAGAAATAAGTGAACCCACAAAAGTACAAGTCGGTATCTATGAGATTAAAAGCATGGGAGATAGCCACTGCTTTATCACAAAAGATACTACCAAACGCCAAGCTAAGTAGGTCTCAAATAGTAGAGATTGCATTACATAGATGGGCTAATGAAGTGAAGGATAAAGACCCTTCGTTTATTTTAGAGGATATGGCAGAAGCCAACTTTAGAAAACAACCTGACTTACCTGTAGTTGGAACTGCAGTTACACATGAAGAAGTGATAGCTAGAAATAATGCTATTTATTATCATAGATGTGTTGCTGAAAAAAAGCTGACACTACAACAGTTAGGTACAATGTATAATTTAACTAGAGAAAGAGTTAGACAAATACAAGATAGGAAAGAAGCTGAGGTGTCTATTAAGACGCTCAAACAAACCAACGAGGTAGTACATGCAAGTGATAACTAGAATGTTGTGGGGTGGTCTTGACCAACCTGCACCTGTTGATAATGCAACTAAAGCTGTGCCAACAGCATTAGATAAGAAACTAAAGACAACTGTTGATAGTTTTAAGTCTTTCGCTGAAGCACCATTTAAAGCTGATGTTGTAATAGTTGAAACACCTGAAGATTATTTAGAGTAGTTTCAATGACAATTCTTTTAAGAGTTTTACTTAACAGTACCAAAACGCAGATGAGTCGTTTTGACTCAGTAATTATACAAACTTTTACACACCTGCAATGTTCTATTGGTAAAATAGCGATTATGTGTAGAAACAAATCAATGCACTTTATCTATTTTTTCGCAGATAATATAAATTCACTGCTGAATACACTTGTGCATAGAAAGGAGAATGATATAAATGTTAGCATATAAGGATAAAAAAATGGCTAAATTAACTACACAGATAACTTCGTTATTAGCACATGGCGTATGTAAAGTTTGGGCTTATGGTCGTAGCTTTTCTAGAGATAAAAATAATTTTGATTATTTTATTAGATTAGAAAGACCTTCAGTTGCAAAACGACCATTCATCATGAAAAAGATATACGAAGATGATTATGAAAGGTCTGTAAAGCTGAAGATAGGCGAAGTCGTTATTGAATACTCTTTTGGTAAAACTCTAGAAGAAAATATAACTGAACTTTTCCCAACAACAGGACAAGATAAAATCCTGTCAGCTTTATTAACAATTACACGACAGACCCATCATAACAATTCTGTGTTGCATATTAGCAAACATAGAAAGGAGCAAGATGGCGTTAAGTATAGAAAAAGTAATTCATAACTTACACTTCGACAGACTGTTTTTAGAAAAAATTACAGATGTTGAAAAAAGCCACAAGAAAAACCTGCATGGTAATGGATTACCATTTCATTACATTGCAGTATTTAAGACTGTTCTTTGCATGAATGAAAGTGCAATGAACACACAGAACATCTCAGATAACTACAGAAGGATTTTTGGAAGAACAATCTTACAATCATCACTTAGTAGAACTTTGAGTTATCTGTCTGATACGCTTGGTCTCTTAAAATATATAGACAATGCGTATTCGCCAGACAAAAGATTTACTTGGTTGAAGTTAAGCACAGCAGGTAAATCATTTCAGAAACATTTGATTGGTACTACAGATGTATCAAAACAATATGAACCTGAAATTAGAAATGTAATCAACATAAGTGGAAGGAGATAAATATGGTTAATGTTGCACTTACTAGTTTGATACCAAAAGGTATTAGACTTCGTAAAGGTAAAAAAAGTGATAGTTTTTTAGTTCAAACTAGAAAGCTAGTAAGAGATGCAGATGGTAAAGAGCATCAAGTTAAAGATGCAAGAACTGTTAGAATAAATGCTAACGCTTCAACACCTGATGCAGAGTATGTAGAAAAGTTCAAGGTTGCTTTAGACGAAGCTATTGCTGAAAAGAATTTAGCAAAAAAGCATATTGCAATTCATGGTTTGGACAGCACTACAATCAAACAAAGAGCAGTAGGTACTTTAGGAGAAGTGTATAATTTAGTCTTTGATAAAAGATGGAAGGGTACACCACAAGAAAGAAACATGCACATTTTTGCTTCTGACTTGTTTGCATATTTTCCTAAAAGTATAACAATGGCAGATATGCAGACACACGAACACTACGATAATTTTATTGAGTTCATGACTAAAAGAATTAGTGAACGAAAAATGAATAATCGTGGCACTTACAAAACGACTACAACCAACAGAAGGCTTGGCGTTATCAGATGTTGTATTGCCTATGCTATTGAGCATGGCTTATTACATAAAGATAAAGTTCTTAACACTGACCCTAAAGAACAAAACAACTATGGTTGGAAAAACCTAAAAGTTGCTAAGGTCAAAGATAAGAATACTTTAACTAAAGATGATGAAGCTGAAGTTATAGCAAAAGCAAAAGAACTTGGAGATGATGAGTTTGCTGATGCGTATGCTTGGTTGATTGATGTTGGTATGAGATATGAAAGCGAATTTCAAACTTTTACAATTAAAGATATTAATTGGAAGAAGAAGACTATTTGTTTTTATAGAGGTAAGATAGGCGATTGGTCTGTTAATTTACCATTATCAAAAAGAGCATGGAGTATAGCTTTGAGATATAAAGATGTTGCTTTGACAAGAACAAGTCAAAGAATGTTTTCATTATCTAAACATAAGATTGAAGCTATGTTCAGAAAGTACAAAGAGTTGTGTGATATTGAAGACCACACACCTTACATAACAAGACATACTTTTGGAACAAGACTTGGAGAACGAGGAGTGATACCTAAAATTATTGCTAAGATGATGGGTCATTCTTGTACTGAGACTGCACAAAAGTATTATATCAAAGCTACTGACAAGGGTATGGAACGAGCTGTTAAGTTAGCTGAATTATCAGATGAGCAATTTGATAGTTTTTTAGATAACCAAAACGACTTAATTGGTCATAACTCTAAGGGCTTGATATAAAAGATGAACACTGTTAATTACTCACAACCAGATAAAAGTTTATTTGCAAGTGGGGGATTGGCGGAACTGGTAGACGCATACGCCTTAGGAGCGTACGACTTCGGTCATGAGAGTTCGAGTCTCTTGTCCCCTACCAGTAAAAAGACTAGTGAAGTAACAATACTAGGTTATAAATTTGTTGCACAAGATGTTGCATTTGATAAAAAATGTTGCAGTAGAAATGTGAGAGGTGTTGAGGGGTGTGGTTCTAAACGATTTGGTAGTCTTAGGAACCAATATGGCAACATGTGAAGGTTCGAGTCCTTTCTCGCCTACCACTAAATATTATGAAAGTTACAATTCAAAATAAAAAAGGTTTAAGTAAAGATTTAAAAATATTTGTCGATAAAAAGACAATAGCGTCATATATGGACGAAAAGTATTTGGAAGTAGGTAAAACCATTGTTTTAAAAGGTTTTAGACCAGGCAAAGTTCCAAGAGACGTTTTAAAAAGACAATTTGGAAAAGAAATTTTTGGTGACGTTTTAGATAAAGTTTTAAAAGACACAAGCAGTAAAGCTTTGGAGGAAAATAAAATAAAACCTGCTGGTCAACCTAAGATAGATTTAAAAACTTTTGGCGAGGATAAAGATCTTGAATATATAATTTCAGTTACCGAATTACCAAAAGTTGAAATCAAAGCCATAGAGGATATTAAATTTGATAAATATACAGTAAAAATAGATTCGTCAGAAACTGATAAAAGAATTAAAGAAATAGCAAAAAATCAAAAGAATTTTATTGAAGTAGACCCTTCCAAAGTTGCTAACGAAGGAGATTTAGTTATATTTGATTACAAAGCTAATGTTGACGGAAAAGAATTTAAAGGCTCTGAAGGAAAAAATACTCAATTAGAACTTGGAAAAGATTTATTTATTAAAGGTTTTGATAAGCAGTTATTAAAGGCGAAGAAAGATGAATCGGTAAACGTTGATGTATCATTACCAGAAAATTTTCCTGAAAAAGAACTTAGAGGAAAAAAAGCAAAATTTGTGTGTAAAATCACAGCAGTAAAAAAATCAAAAGAAGTTAAGATTGACGATGACTTTGCTAAAACATTGGGAGCAAAAGATTTAAATGATTTAAAATCTTTAATCTCAAAACAAATTAATGAAGAATACAAAAATTCATTGGACATGTTGTCAAAAAACCAAATTCTTAAAGAAATAGAAAAGTTTAAAGTTGATGAAATTCCAGAAAATTTAGTTGAAGAAGAAATTAAAATTTTAACACAAAATATGAATGAAGAAGAGGCTAAAAAAAATAGAAATAAATTTGAAGAGAAAGCAAAAAAAAGAATTAAAGTAGGTTTGATATTAAATGAATTTGGTGAAAAAAATAATATAAAAGTTGAAGAGTCAGAACTTCAATCAGAAGTTCAAAAACAATTAAAAATGATGCCTGGTCAAGAAAAAATGGTTATGGAATTTTATCAGAAAAACCCATCAGCCCTTGCAAGTTTAAGAGGTACTATTTATGAGGAAAAAATAATTAATTTAATTAAAAGTAAAGCCAAAGCTAGTAGCAAAGAAATTACCAAAGTTGAGGCTGAAAAAATTTTAAAAGCTTCTCACGATCACGATCATGTAAAAAGTGAAAAAACTGATACTTCTAAATTAAAAAAAACAAAAAACCCTAAATCTGAGGGTCTAAAACAAAAAAAAATAAAAAAAGTTAGCAAAAAGTAATCACAAGTTGTATAAATTGAACGATTCGATTTATGACAACAAAAATATCAGAACATATGAATAATTTGATACCTATGGTGGTAGAGCAATCTAATAGGGGAGAACGTGCTTATGATATTTATTCAAGACTTTTAAAAGAAAGAATTATTTTCGTTGTCGGTCCAATTAACGATAATGTAGCTTCATTAGTTACTGCTCAACTATTATTTTTAGAGTCTGAAAATCCAAAAAAAGAAATTTCCATGTATATTAATAGTCCTGGTGGACTGGTTACTGCCGGTTTAGGAATTTATGATACTATGCAATATGTTAAACCTGATGTTTCAACATTATGCATTGGTCAAGCAGCTTCAATGGGTTCTTTTTTACTCGCTGCAGGACAAAAGGGAAAAAGATTTTCCTTACCAAATTCTAGAATTATGGTTCATCAACCGTCAGCAGGATTTCAAGGCCAAGCAACAGATATTGAAATTCATGCGAACGAAGTTTTATCACTAAAAAAACGCCTTAATGAAATTTATTCTAAGCATACTGGAAAATCTCCAGATGATATAAAAAAAGCTCTAGAAAGAGATAATTTTATGACACCTGATAGTGCAAAAGAATTTGGATTGATTGATAAAGTAGTCGAAAAAAGAATTTAATACACAATATCTAGGACAATAACAACTCATGCTTGATTAGAATGACTCTTTTGTAATAAAGTATTTTAATTGATTCGTTTAATAAAAAATTATGACAACAAACAATAAAAATATTCTTTACTGTTCCTTTTGTGGAAAAAGTCAACACGAAGTCCGAAAGCTGATTGCTGGACCAACTGTTTTTATTTGTGATGAGTGTGTTGAACTATGCATGGATATTATTAAAGAAGAAAATAAAGATACATTAGTAAAACATCAAGATGGACTACCCTCGCCAAAAGAAATTTGTGCAGTACTCGATGATTATGTTATTGGGCAACAGCATGCTAAAAAAGTATTATCAGTTGCAGTACATAATCATTATAAAAGATTGAATTACGAAAACAAAACTTCAAAAAATGTTGAACTAGCGAAATCAAATATTTTGTTAGTTGGCCCGACAGGGTGTGGAAAAACTTTATTAGCTCAAACTTTAGCAAGAATTTTAGACGTACCTTTTACAATGGCTGACGCTACAACGCTAACTGAAGCTGGTTACGTTGGAGAAGATGTTGAAAACATTATTTTAAAATTACTTCAAGCCGCAGATTACAATGTTGAAAAAGCTCAAAGAGGAATTGTTTATATTGATGAAGTTGATAAAATTAGCAGAAAATCTGAAAATCCGTCTATTACAAGAGATGTATCTGGTGAAGGTGTACAACAAGCATTGTTAAAAATTATGGAAGGAACTATTGCCAGCGTTCCTCCTCAAGGTGGAAGAAAACATCCACAACAAGAATTCTTACAAGTAGATACAACGAATATATTATTTATTTGTGGTGGAGCTTTTGCGGGACTAGATAAAATTATTTCACAAAGAGACAAAGGGACGTCAATTGGATTTGGTGCTGAGGTAAAAAATACTGAAGATAAAAAAACAGGTGAATGGATGAAAAAATTAGAACCAGAGGATTTATTAAGATATGGATTAATTCCAGAGTTTATCGGAAGGTTACCAATGATAGCCACGCTTGAAGATTTAGATGAAAAATCATTAGTTAAAATTTTACAAGAACCTAAAAATTCTTTAATTAAACAATATCAGGAGCTATTTAAACTTGAAGGTGTAAAACTTTCATTCAAAGATAGTGCTGTCAAGGAAATTGCGACAAAAGCTATAAATAAAAAAACTGGTGCAAGAGGTTTAAGATCAATATTAGAAAATATTTTGTTAAAAACCATGTATGATTTACCAAGCCAAGAAAATGTTGAGGAAGTGATTGTGGACTCTAACACCGTTAAAGAACAGTCACAGCCGATTATTATTCATTCAAAAAGTACTAAGAGCAAGACAGATAAGAGCTCTGCAGCATAATAACCACAATAAAACAGCAAATATCTATTGCAAAATTTGTTTTAATATCCATATTTAGCTCATGGATGTTAAAATTAAATTACCATTATTACCTCTAAGAGATATTGTTGTATTTCCTAGCATGGTTATTCCTCTTTTTGTAGGAAGAGATAAGTCAATTTCTGCCCTGAACGAGGTTATGAAAAAAGATAAAAAAATTATTTTAATTACCCAAAAAAATGCTGAGGTAGATGATCCAAAAAAAAATGATATTTTTTCTTATGGCTGCGAGGGCAGTATATTACAACTACTTAAATTACCAGACGGAACTGTAAAGGTTCTTGTTGAAGGAATTAAAAGAGTAAAAATTTTAGACTTTATAGACAATGAAAAATTTATTACTTGCGATTTTTCACATCAAAATGATGATACTAGTGAAGAAGACTTATTACCATTAGCATTAGCAGCAGTTCGAAGATTAGAAAAATTAACTTCTGTTAATAAAAAAATTTCTTTAGAAATTATAAATACTATAAAAAAGTTAAAAAATCCCTCAAATATAGCTGATAATATTGCATCACATTTAAACGCAACAATTTCTGAAAAACAACAAATTTTTGAGACTCTTGATGTAAAAAAAAGACTTAACATAATTATTAAAATTATGGAAAATGAAACAAGTATTATTGGCGTAGAGAAAAGAATAAGAGGTAGAGTTAAGACTCAAATGGAAAAAACTCAAAGAGAATATTATTTAAATGAACAGCTTAAAGCTATCCAAAAGGAACTTGGTGAAATTGAAGATGGAAAAGACGAAACATCAAATTTAAATAAATCAATACTTAAAGCTAAAATGCCAAAAGAAGTTCAAAAAAAATGTATGAGCGAGTTAAAAAAATTAAAAAATATGAGTCCGATGTCAGCAGAAGCTACAGTTGTAAGAAATTATCTTGATTGGATGATAGATATTCCATGGTTTAAAAAAGACCAGGTAAACATTGATTTGAACAAAGCTCTAAAAACATTAGATGAAGACCATTTTGGTTTAGAAAAAGTTAAAGAGAGAATTGTTGAATTTTTAGCAGTCCAAAAAAGAATGGCAAAAATTAAAGGTCCGATATTATGTCTAGTAGGACCCCCAGGAGTTGGTAAAACATCTTTAGGTAAATCAATAGCTAAAGCTACAAACAGACAGTTTGTAAGAATGTCACTTGGTGGCGTTAGAGATGAAGCTGAAATTAGAGGCCACAGAAGAACATATATAGGATCATTACCTGGAAAAATTATTCAAATGATGAAAAAAGCTGGAAAAAAAAATCCACTAATACTACTTGATGAAATAGATAAGGTAGGAAATGATTACAGAGGTGATCCATCTTCAGCTTTACTGGAAGCTTTAGATCCAGAACAAAATGGGACATTTAATGATCATTATTTAGAAGTTGATTATGACCTTTCAGATGTAATGTTTGTTACAACTGCAAACACACTTAATATTTTACCTCCTCTATTGGATAGAATGGAAGTAATAAGAATTCCAGGATATACAGAGGATGAAAAAATCAATATTTCAAATAAGTTTTTACTTCCGAAACAAGTAAAAGAAAACGGAATAAAAGAGGGTGAGTTTGAATTTTCTAAAGATACTATAAAAAATATTATTAGAAATTATACTAGAGAATCTGGTGTGAGAAACTTAGAAAGAGAAATATCGAAAGTAGCAAGAAAAGTAGTTAAAAAAGTTGTTAATGGAGAAGAAACAAAAGTTGTAGTAAACGAAGATAATCTCTCGGATTTTTTGGGAGTAAAAAGATTTAAATATGGAGAATTAGAAACTGAAGACAAAGTGGGTATAGTAACTGGTTTAGCATGGACTGAATTTGGTGGCGAAATATTAAAAATTGAAACTGTGCATATGCCTGGTAAAGGAAAAATGCAAATTACCGGAAAATTAGGTGATGTAATGCAAGAATCTGTAAAAGCAGCAAAATCTTTTGTTAGATCTAAAAGTCTTGAATATGGAATTATTCCTCCACTTTTCGAAAAAAGAGATTTTCATATCCATGTTCCAGAAGGCGCTACACCAAAAGATGGGCCATCGGCGGGAATAGCAATGGTTACTTCAATAGTGTCAGCTATAACAAATAATCCAGTTAATAGAGAAATTGCAATGACGGGAGAAGTAACTTTAACCGGACAAGTTTTACCAATAGGTGGTCTAAAAGAAAAATTATTAGCAGCACATAGAGCTGAAATTAAAAAAGTGATTATTCCAAAAGATAATGAAAAAGATCTATTTGATATTCCAAAAAAAGTTAGAGAAGACATTAAGATTATTCCAGTAGACACAGTGGATCAAGTAGTAAAACTTGCTCTTAAAAATGAATTAAAAAGAGTAGAGTGGACTGAAGTAGAAAATATTTCAGGATCCGGGAAAGAAAAACCACAAGCAAGTGTACAGTAATTAACAATTTACTTTATTATAACCCTGATGTAATAGTAGCTTGATTTTGGGCGGTTAGCTCAGTTGGTAGAGCATCTCGTTTACACCGAGGGGGTCAAAGGTTCGAGTCCTTTACTGCCCACCAAAATGGGGGTGTAGCTCAGTTGGTTAGAGCGATCGCCTGTCACGCGATAGGTCGCGGGTTCGAGTCCCGTCACTCCCGCCATTAAATTGATAATAATTCTCAATATATTAATTTTATATTTAAAATGCGGTATTAACATCACTTTCATTTGCGTGAAAAGCTTATATAAAAGTAATGTATGTTATTAGAATTTTTAAAAGACTATTTTTCTATTATTTTGTTTTTAGTAATATCATTATCTTTAAGCGTTGGTTTTATTTTAATGAACTTTTTACTATCTCCAAGAAAACCTGATCCTGAAAAATTATCAGCATATGAATGTGGATTTGAACCATTTGAAGATTCTAGAATGGAATTTGATGTAAGATTTTATTTAGTTGCTATTTTATTTATAATTTTTGATTTAGAAATTGCGTTTTTATTTCCTTGGGCTATTTCATTAGGCAATATTGGTATTATAGGTTTTTCTTCAATGATGATTTTTCTTTTCATTTTAACAGTAGGTTTTGTTTATGAATGGAAAAAAGGAGCATTAGATTGGGAATAAATAATGGATCTACAGGAAAAAAAAATTCCGGAAGAATTTAAACAATTAGCAAAAGACTTTAGCGATAATGGTTTTATCACAACATCTTTTGATAATTTAGTTAATTGGGCTAGAGCTGGATCTTTACATTGGATGACTTTTGGTCTTGCATGTTGTGCTGTAGAAATGATGCAAACATCAATGCCAAGATATGATCTAGAAAGATTTGGTGCTGCTCCAAGAGGTTCCCCAAGACAATCAGACGTTATGATAGTTGCTGGTACTTTAACTAATAAAATGGCTCCAGCTTTAAGAAAAGTTTATGATCAAATGCCAGAACCAAGATATGTTATATCAATGGGCAGTTGCGCAAATGGCGGTGGTTATTATCACTATTCGTATTCTGTGGTGAGAGGCTGTGATAGAATTGTGCCAGTTGATATTTATGTGCCCGGTTGTCCACCATCTGCAGAAGCATTATTATATGGAATTTTACAACTACAAAAAAAAATTAGAAACAAAGGTTCATTAGAAAGATAAATAATAGTGGATACTCTAAAAAATTTAGAAAAAAAAATTAATTCTGAACTTACCACAAAAATTAATGGTTCTAGAATAGAATATAATCAACTTTTTTTAAATATAGATAGTGAAGATTTATTAGATGTAGTTTTATTTTTAAAAACTAACAAAGATACAAAATTCAGGCAGTTAATTGATATCACAGCAACAGATTATCCTGAAAATACAAAAAGATTTAAGATGACATATTTATTTTTAAGTCACGAATTTAACCAAAGAATTATTATTAATTATCTAATAAATGAAAATGAAATTGTATCAACTCTAACTAAAATTTTTCCATCGTCTAATTGGATGGAAAGAGAAGTTTTCGACATGTATGGTGTTAAATTTAAAGACCATCCTGATTTAAGAAGAATACTAACTGACTATGGTTTTGAAGGACATCCACTTAGAAAAGATTTCCCATTAACTGGACATAATGAGGTCCGTTATAGTGAAGATAAAAAAAAAGTTGTTTATGAAAATGTTAAACTTGAACAAAATTATAGAAATTTTGACTATGAGAGTCCTTGGGAAGGAACAAAATATATAAATGAACAAACAACTATCAATGAAAAAAGAAAAGAAAAAACTAAATCTTAATTTTGGTCCTCAACATCCAGCAGCACACGGTGTGCTAAGATTAATTCTGGAGCTGGATGGTGAAATTGTTGAAAAAGCTGATCCCCATATAGGATTGTTGCATAGGGGTACTGAAAAATTAATTGAAAATAAAACATATATGCAGGCTGTTCCGTATTTCGATAGACTAGATTATGTGGCACCAATGAATCAAGAACATGCTTTTGCTTTAGCTTTAGAAAAAATATTAAAAATTCAAGTCCCAATTCGTGCCCAATTCATAAGAGTTATGTTTAGTGAAATAGGTAGAATTTTAAGTCATATTTTAAATGTAACTACACAAGCTTTAGATGTCGGAGCATTAACTCCTTCCTTATGGGGTTTTGAAGAAAGAGAAACATTAATGACTTTTTATGAAAGAGTTTCAGGATCTAGATTGCATGCTAATTATTTTAGAGCAGGAGGTGTTCATAAAGATTTACCAAGAGGACTTGATGATGATATTTATAAATTTACAAAAAAATTTCCAAAAGTTATAAATGATTTAGAAACTCTTTTAACTGATAACAGAATTTTTAAACAACGAAATGTTGATATAGGGGTTGTTTCGAAGGAAGATGCTCTGGATTATTCATTTTCTGGAGTTATGTTAAGAGGATCAGGTGTACCATGGGATCTGAGAAAATCACAACCTTATGATTGTTATGATCAAATGGAATTTAGAATCCCAATTGGAAAAAATGGTGACTGCTACGATCGCTATCTTTGTAGAATTGAAGAAATGAAAGAAAGTGTAAAAATTATAAATCAATGTTTAGATAAAATGCCAAAAGGATTAATAAAAACTGATGATGGTAAAATTAGCCCACCGCCAAAAGATGAAATTAAAGAATCTATGGAGGCATTAATTCATCATTTTAAATTATTTAGCGAAGGTTATCGTGTTGATAAGAGTGAAATCTACACAGCAGTTGAAGCACCAAAGGGTGAGTTTGGTGTTTATTTAGTTTCGGATGGTTCTAATAAACCGTATAAATGTAAAATTAGAGCTCCTGGTTTTTCACATTTGCAAGCTATGGATTATTTAATTAAAGGACATATGCTTGCTGACGTACCGGCCGTTCTAGGATCCTTAGATATAGTTTTTGGAGAAATTGACAGATGAGTATTAAAAAAATATCAAAAGAGCAACCTGAAAATTTTAATTTTAGCGAGGAAAATTTAAAAATCACAGAAAAAATTTTATCAAATTATCCAAATGATAAAAAACAAAGTGCTGTTATGGCTTTACTCTATTTAGCACAACGACAAAATGATAATTGGATACCACTTGCTGCGATGAAGCATATAGCCAAATTTTTGAATATGCCCTACATAAAAGTTTTTGAAGTAGCTACATTTTACTCAATGTATAATTTAACTCCCGTTGGAAAACATTTTATACAAATTTGTACAACAACACCATGCATGCTGAGAGGTGCTTATAAATTAGTTGACATATGTAAAAGAAAAATATCCGAGGAACAAAATACTTTATCAAAAGATAAAAATTGTTCATGGACTGAGGTAGAATGCTTAGGAGCATGTGTAAACGCTCCTATGATGCAAATTAACGATGACTACTATGAAGATCTAGATGAAAAAATGACAGAGAAAATTATAGATCAAATACTAAGTGATATAAAACCAAAACCTGGATCTTACAGAGGTCGTATTAATACTGAACCAGAAAATAACAGACAAACATTAATGGATTTAAAAAATGCTTAACGATAACGACAGAATATTTTTAAATTTATATAACGACAAAGGATCGGATGTTATTTCTGCTCAGTCTAGAGGTGATTGGTCAAACACTAAAGAAATTTTTTCAAAGGGTAGAGAGTGGATTATTAATGAAATTAAAACCTCAGAATTAAGAGGAAGGGGTGGAGCAGGTTTTCCAACTGGATTAAAGTGGTCTTTTGCACCTAAAGAGTTAGGATCTAGACCACATTATTTAGTTATTAATGCCGACGAATCCGAACCAGGAACTTGTAAAGATAGAGATATTTTGCGATTTGAACCACACAAACTTATTGAAGGTTGTTTAATAGCAGCTTATGCGGTTAATGCTCATAAATGTTATATCTACATTAGAGGTGAATATTTTAAGGAAGGCCAAAAACTTCAACAAGCTATTGATGAGGCATATCAAAAAAAGTTGATTGGTAAAAATGCATCTAATACTGGTTGGGATTTGGATATTTTTATTCATTACGGAGCAGGAGCTTATATTTGTGGAGAAGAAACTGCATTATTAGAAAGTTTAGAGGGTAAAAAGGGTTTACCTAGATTAAAACCACCTTTTCCAGCTTTAATTGGATTGTATGGTTGTCCAACAATTGTAAACAATGTTGAAACAATTGCAGTAGTTCCTACAATTTTAAGAAGAGGCGCTAAATGGTTTTCATCATTAGGAAGCCCAAAAAATACAGGAACGAAAATTTTTTGTATTTCTGGAAATGTCAATAAACCTTGTAATGTTGAAGAAGAAATGGGCATTTTGTTAAAGGATTTAATTGAAAAACATGCAGGCGGAGTAGTAGGAGGATGGGAAAATCTCAAAGCAGTTATTCCTGGAGGATCTTCCATGCCACTTTTACCCAAAAATATATGTGAAACAATAAAAATGGATTTTGATTCATTGGTAGAACAAAAAAGTGGACTAGGAACAGCAGGAATAATTGTTATTAATAAAGATCAAGACATAGTTAAATGTATAGCGAGAATTGCAAGATTTTATAAACACGAAAGTTGTGGACAATGTACGCCTTGTAGAGAAGGTTCTGGATGGATGTGGAGAATGTTAGAAAGAATGAGCAAAGGAGAAGCCTCAAGAGAAGAAGTTGATATGTTGATGGATGTTACACATCAAATTGAAGGACATACAATATGTGCTTTTGGAGAAGGGTCTGCATGGCCAGTCCAGGGACTTTTAAGACATTTTAAAAAAGAAATAATTAAAAAAAATAATTTTAAACCACTAATAAGTAAAAATAAAAATATACCTTATTTAGTAGATCAACATCTCTTAGAAAAAGAAAATGCTTAAATTAAAAGTTAATGAAATTGATATTGAAATAGAAGAAGGCTTAACAGTACTTCAAGCTTGTGAACAAGCAGGATTCGAAATACCAAGATTTTGTTATCACGAAAAACTCTCCATAGCTGGAAATTGTAGAATGTGTCTTGTAGAAATTGAAAAATCACCAAAACCTATTGCTTCATGTGCGATGCCAGCTACTGAAGGCATGAACATAAAGACCAATACTTCTAAAGTAGAAAAAGCAAGAAAAGGTGTGATGGAGTTTTTGTTAGCTAACCATCCTCTAGATTGTCCAGTTTGTGACCAAGGTGGTGAATGTGATTTGCAAGATCAATCAATGTTTTATGGAATAGACAAATCTAGATATAAAGAAAACAAGAGATATGTACCTGAAAAATATATGGGTCCACTTATTAAAACTCAAATGACTAGATGTATCCACTGCACAAGATGTATAAGATTTGCCACAGAAGTTGCTGGTGTTCCAGAACTAGGAGCAATAGGCAGAGGAGAAGACATGCAAATAACTACTTATTTAGAAAAATCCATGGAGTCAGAATTATCAGCCAATGTAATTGATTTATGCCCTGTAGGAGCTCTAACATCAAAACCATACGTTTTTGAAGCAAGACCTTGGGAACTTAAAAAAACAGAAACTATAGATGTAATGGATGCTGTCGGATCAAATATTAGAGTTGATACATATGGTTGGGAGGTAAAAAGAATTTTACCTAGGATCAATGAAGACATTAATGAAGAATGGATTTCAGATAAATCACGTTATGCATGTGATGGACTACAAAACCAAAGATTAGATACACCATATATTAAAAAAGATGGAATTTTTAAAAAAAGTTCTTGGGAAGAAGCATATGAAATTATATCCAAAAAAATTTATTCCACTTCTTCAGATGAAATAGCAGGATTAACGGGTGATTTAACTAATATGGAAACTCTTTTTATAACAAAAGATTTTTTTTCTAAAACAATAAAGTCTTCAAATTTAGACTCAAGGGCTGAGCACTTGTTTGTAAATAATGATGAAAGATCAAATTATTTATTTAACTCAAAAATTAACGGTATTGAAGAAAGCGATTTTATTTTATTAATAGGATCTAATCCAAGATATGAGGCAACAATGGTGAATGCAAGAATAAGAAAATCCTACTTAAAAAATAATACTGAAGTTTTTTCAATAGGCGATGTAGGAAATTTAACTTATCCATATAATGTTTTAAAAAATACAACAGAAATCATTAAAGAAATAGTTGAGGACAAACATGAAGTTTCAAAAAAAATAAAAAATTCTAAAAAACCAATTATTATTATTGGTCAGTCATTATTAAAATTAGATTCTGCCAATTATGTTATAGAAAAAATCAAAGAATTCCTAAAAAAAAACAATAAGATTAATACTGATTGGAATGCTTTTAATATATTATCAAACAACGCATCGACGGTTGGTTCTTACGACCTTAACATATTAAGCTCTAAGGGAAAAAATAACAAAGTACTAAAAGGAATAGAACATAAAAAATTTAAAATACTGTTTTTGCTTGGGTTAGATGAAATCCATTTTAAAAAAAATAATGAGTTCATTGTATACATGGGAAGTCATGGAGACAAAGGAGCAGAAATATCTGATGTTATTTTACCTGGCGCAGCCTACACAGAGCAAGATGGATTTTTTACCAATTTAGAGGGAAAAATACAAAAAGCATACAAAGCTTCATATCCACCAGGAGAAGCAAAAGAAGATTGGGTAATCATAAACGAGCTTGCAAGCAAAATAAAATCTAAAGAACTTTATAAAAATAAAGATGAGCTAGAAAAGTCTATGATGAATTATTTAAAAATTACTAGTAGTGAAAAAAATAATAATAATTTTGAAAATTTTAATTTTGTTAATGAAAAGATAAATTTAAATGAAATAGATTATTATTATTCAAATGTTATTGCCAGATCATCGAAAACAATGAGTAGATGCAGACAAGAAAAAATAAAATTTAAAGATACGGGTACTGAAGTTTAATATGTTCGAATATTTAAATATAATATTTTTAGAAACTTATAAAATTTTGTATTTACTAATTCCTATTCTTGTCTCTGTTGCCATGATTGTTTGGCTTGATAGAAGAGTTTGGGCTTTGGTTCAAAAAAGGAGAGGACCAAATGTTGTTGGACCTTTTGGTTTGCTTCAGTCTTTGGCCGATGCTTTAAAATACATATTTAAAGAAATAATAATACCAGCTAGCGCAAATAAAACTATATTTGTTCTTGCTCCAATTATTACAATGACATTGGCACTTGTTTCATGGGCAGTGATACCATTTAGTGAAACTTTTGTTTTATCAAATATAAATGTTGGAATTTTATATCTTTTTGCTATTTCTTCTTTAGGAGTTTACGGAATAATAATGGGCGGATGGGCTTCTAATTCAAAGTATCCATTTTTAGGATCTATTAGATCTGCAGCCCAGATGGTTTCCTATGAAGTGTCTATAGGCATTATAATTATTAATGTTTTACTTTGTGTGGGTTCACTTAATTTAAGTGAAATTGTTTTAGCGCAAAAAAAAATTTGGTTTGTAATTCCATTGTTTCCTATGTTCGTAATATTTTTTATATCAGCATTAGCCGAAACTAATAGACCACCATTTGATCTTCCGGAAGCAGAAGCAGAACTTGTGGCGGGTTATCAAACAGAATATTCCGGAATGATGTATGCAATGTTTTGGTTAGGAGAGTATGCAAATATTTTATTAATGTGCGCAATGGGTTCAATTTTATTTCTTGGCGGTTGGCTACCACCAACTGAAATGTATCCTTTTGTTCTAATACCATCTACATTATGGATGATTTTAAAAATATTATTTTTATTTATACTTTTTTCTTTAGTTAAAGCTATTGTTCCTAGATATAGATATGATCAGCTTATGAAATTAGGATGGAAAATATTTTTACCTTTATCTTTAGCTTATGTGATAATTACAGCGAGTTATTTATATTATTTTGATTTATTACCAACTAACTGATTATGAAAATTTCTAGATTATTTAAAACTATATTTATGTTAGATTTTTTAGGAGGTTTATTAATAGCTTTAAAAGAAATATTTAAATCTAAAAAAACAATAAACTATCCTTTTGAAAAAGGAAAAATCAGTGCAAGAGCTAGAGGTGAGCATGCTCTTAGAAGATATCCAAATGGTGAGGAAAGATGTATTGCTTGTAAGTTGTGTGAAGCAGTTTGTCCAGCTCAAGCAATCACAATTGAATCTGCCGAGAGAGAAGATGGGAGTCGTAAACCTACTAGATACGATATAGATATGATGAAATGTATTTATTGTGGTCTATGCGAAGAATCTTGCCCTGTAGATGCAATTGTTCAAGGACCTAATTTCGAATTTTCGACAGAGACAAGAGAGGAGCTTTACTACAATAAAGAAAAACTTTTAGAAAATGGCGATAGGTGGGAAAATATTTTGGCCGCTAATATCAGAGCAGATAAACCATACAGATAATACTATGATAGCTCATACGATTTTTTTTTATACATTTTCACTAATAGCAATTATTTCATCGATCTTAGTAATAGTTTCAAAAAATACTGTTCATTCCGTTTTTTTTTTAATTTTAGATTTTATTAGTATTTCATGCTTATTCATTATGATTGGAGCAGAATTTTTAGGAATGATAATGTTAATTGTTTATGTTGGTGCAGTTGCCGTACTGTTTTTATTTGTTGTAATGATGCTTAATGTTGCTCAACAAAAAAATCAATGGTTTGAATCGAGAGTAGGATATTCTCATATGCCTTTAGGTCTTATTGTAGGCCTGGTTATTCTCCTTGAATTAATAATTGTAGTAGGTGGTTGGAAATATAAACCAAATTTAATTTTAACATCTTCAATAAGCATTGATCAGAAAGTTACAAACACACATTTAATAGGCAATGTTTTGTATACCGATTATATTCATTTATTTCAGTTAAGTGGCATGATTTTATTAGTAGCAATGATAGGTGCTATTGTTTTAACTTTTAGAAAACGATCTGGGATTAAAAGACAAAGCTATACAAAACAAATTTCCAGAGAAAGAATAGAAAGTGTCGAATTAGTTGAAGTTAAAACTAATGAAGGAGTAAAAATTGATGACTGAAGTTACTTTAGTTCATTATTTAATATTAGGTGCAATAATTTTTACAACAGGTGTAATAGGTATTTTTTTAAATAGAAAAAATGTAATAGTTATATTAATGAGTATTGAATTAATTTTGTTAGCCGTTAACATAAATTTGGTTTCTTTTTCCATTTTTTTAAACGATCTAAATGGTCAAATATTCACATTATTTATTTTAACTGTAGCAGCAGCGGAAGCAGCTATAGGACTTGCGATTATAGTTACTTATTATCGAAATGCAGGAACTATTAATGTTGAGGACATAAAAAATTTAAAAGGGTAATATGGAATATACATTGGTATTTTCACCATTATTAGGTGCTATAATGTCAGGTTTTTTTGGACGTTATATTGGTGACAGAAACTCAGAAATTATTACCTCTCTTTTAGTTTCATTTTCCGCATTACTATCTTTAATAATTTTCAAGGAAGTTGTGTTAAATAACTATGAAAACAATCTTGTTGTTTTTAATTGGATTACCTCTGGATCTCTGGATGTGAATTGGTCAATTCAAGTCGATGCTGTATCTTCTGTAATGTTAGTTGTTGTTTGTTTAATTTCTTCATTAGTGCATATTTACTCAATTGGCTACATGTCAGGCGACCCTCATAAAACCAGATTTATGGCTTTTCTCTCTTTATTTACTTTTGCGATGCTAATTTTAGTTACTTCTGATAATTTTTTACAACTTTTTTTTGGATGGGAAGGAGTCGGTTTATGTTCTTATTTTTTGATTGGTTTTTGGTTTAAAAAAGAAAGTGCGAATGCTGCAGCAATAAAAGCATTTATAGTAAACAGAGTTGGCGATTTAGCATTTGCTTTAGGAATTTTTTTAATATTTTATTTATTTGGAACTGTAAATTATGATGAAGTTTTCAAACAAATTCCATCGGTCGCTAATGCTGACGTTACACCATTTCTTAACAGAGAATTAATATATTTAGGATTAAATTTTAAGGCGATTGATTTGATTTGTATACTTTTATTTATTGGAGCAATGGGCAAATCTGCTCAGTTCATACTTCACACTTGGTTACCTGATGCAATGGAGGGACCAACTCCAGTTTCAGCATTAATTCACGCAGCAACCATGGTTACTGCAGGAGTTTTTTTAATTGTAAGATGTTCTCCAATTTTTGAATATTCTCAATTAGCTTTAAATATTATCTGTTTAGTTGGAATAACAACAGCGTTTTTTGCAGCAACTGTAGCTCTTGTGCAAAATGATATTAAAAAAATTATCGCATATTCTACATGTAGTCAATTAGGGTACATGTTCTTTGCAGCTGGAGTAGGAGCTTATAATGCTGCTATGTTTCATCTATTTACTCATGCTTTTTTCAAAGCTTTGCTTTTCTTAGGATCGGGATCAGTCATACATTCATTTAAAGACGAACAAGATATTAGAAATATGGGAGGAGTATGGAAAAAATTACCATACACTTGGGCTCTTATGATAGTGGGAACACTCGCTCTAACAGGTTTTCCTTTTTTATCAGGGTACTATTCTAAAGATGCAATAATTGAATTTGCTTACATGAGAGGCAACTCCATTGGATATTGGGCATCTTTGGTTGGAATATTTACTGCATTTTTGACAGCTATATATTCATGGAGATTAATTTTTAAAACTTTTCATGGCAGATATGAAAATAAAAATTTAAAATTAGAGTCAGTTCATGAGTCACATTATGTAATGATAATCCCACTAATAATTTTAGGAATAGGCTCAATATTTGCAGGATTTTTTTTTAAAGAATTATTTATTGGCACTAATATAGATAGTGATTTTTGGAAAAACTCGATTAAATTTTTAAATCCATTAAGCACTGAACATCCACCTCTTTCGATTGTTTATTCAACACCTTTATTAGTAGTTTTATCTATTCCAATATCCTATTATTTATTTGTAAAGAATAAAAACATTACTAGTTGGCTAGCACATGAAAACAAACCTATCTACAATTTTTTAATCAATAAATGGTATTTCGATGAGTTGTACGACTATTTATTTGTTAAACCATCTAAGAGAGTTGGAAATTTCTTTTGGAAAAGTATTGATTTAAAAACTATTGATAGATTAGGTCCGGATGGAATTTCTAATTTAATTAACAAATTATCAAACAATGCTGTTAAATTTCAAAATGGCTATATATATAAATATGCATATATAATGCTCCTTGGTTTTTCAGCTTTACTTACATACTTAATAATTATTTAATGGATTTTCCTATTTTATCTTCATTAATTTTATTACCTATAGTGGGAGCCCTTTTCATTTTAATATCTAAATCAAGCGATACATATAAATTCAAAAGTTCAAAATATGTAGCCTTGTTTGTTTCATTTGTTAATTTTTTTATATCCATTTATCTTTGGTATATTTTTGATCCTAATTCTACTGAGTTTCAATTTGTTGAAAATAGATTATGGTTACAAGGTTTTGTTAATTATAAAATTGGTATAGACGGAATATCAATTTTGTTTATTATTTTATCAACTTTTATAGCTCCTCTTTGCATTGTTTCAGTTAATAGAACCATAAAAGTCAGATTAAAAGATTTTTTAATAGCTATACTTGTGATGGAAAGTTTAATGATTGGTGTTTTCTGTTCATTAGATCTAGTTATTTTCTATTTATTTTTTGAAGGGGGTTTGATTCCTATGTTTTTAATAATAGGGATCTGGGGTGGTTCAAGAAGAGTTTATTCAGCGTTTAAATTTTTCTTATTCACATTATTAGGCTCAGTATTAATGTTAGTAGCAATCATTTCGATTTATTGGATTAGTGGAACTACTGATGTGGCTGAATTATATAAATTAGGAATCGAGCCAAAATATCAAAATTTATTATGGTTGGCTTTTTTTAGTTCTTTTGCTGTTAAAACACCTATGTGGCCTGTTCATACTTGGTTACCAGACGCTCATGTGGAAGCACCAACAGCTGGGTCTGTTTTACTAGCAGCAATCCTACTTAAAATGGCAGGTTACGGTTTTATAAGATTTTCAATAGGTTTATTTCCTATTGCATCAGAAAATTTTACCCTACTAATTTACACATTAAGTTTAATTGCAATTGTATACACTTCATTTGTAGCTCTTATGCAAGATGATATGAAAAAATTAATTGCATATTCCTCTGTAGCACATATGGGCTATGTAACACTTGGCATATTTACAATAAATCAACAAGGACTAGAAGGAAGTATTATTCAAATGATAAGTCACGGTTTAGTTTCTGCTGCACTATTTTTTTGCGTTGGTATTTTGTACGAGAGAAGACATTCTAGATTAATTAAGGATTATGGGGGAATTGTATCTATAATGCCTAAATACGCTGTGCTATTAATGATATTTACTTTGGCAGCGATAGGCTTGCCTGGCACTAGCGGTTTTATTGGAGAATTTTTAATTTTAATGGGAACTTTTAAGGAAAGTTTTCTAGTTGCAACAATTGCTAGTTTGGGAGTTGTCTTAGCCGCCGCATATATGCTTTGGCTTTATAAAAGAGTAGTTTTTGGAAAGTTAATTAATAAGGATTTATTAAAGATGCCAGACCTTAATAAATCTGAAATTTTTATTTTAACAAGTCTTGCTTTGCCAGTATTATTTTTTGGAATATATCCAGAACCATTGTTAAATACAATTGAAACATCTATTACTAATTTAATTGATACATATAAATATTCAATAAATGTAACAAAATAATTATGAACAATTTAAATTTTATTTACCCAGAAATTTTTATTTCATTAAGTATATTATTTTTATTAATAATAGGCGTTTTTAAAAAAAAAAGTTCAGATTTAGTTTTTACATTGTCAGTTGTTATTTTATTAATTGCACTAGGTATTTTAATTAAATTTCCTTCAGATAAAGAATTTTTTTTATTTAGTGATAGTTATAAAATTGATCAATTATCAACTTTTATGAAAATAGTTACATTAATATCGGGAATTTTTGTTTTAATTAGTTCTTATAAATATATTAAGTTAGCAAAAATTATAGACATTGAATATCCAGTTTTAATTTTAGCTTCTATATTGGGAATGCTTGTAATGATCAGTTCTTATGATCTTATTGTTTTTTATGTGGGTTTAGAATTACAAACATTATCTTTATATGTGCTAGCGGCATTTGACAAAAATCAAAGAAATTCATCAGAGGCTGGTTTAAAATATTTTGTACTTAGTGCACTTTCTTCAGGATTACTTTTATATGGTTGTTCATTAATTTATGGTTTCACTGGTTCAACAAATTTCGCTTTAATTTCAGAAAATATTTTTTCATCTGATTACGGCAATATATTTGGCATTGTTTTCATTTTAGTGGGATTGTCATTTAAAATTTCAGTAGTTCCTTTTCATATGTGGGCTCCAGATGTATATGAAGGTTCACCGACTTCCGTAACTTTATTTTTTGCAGTAGTCCCTAAAGTTGCAGCTCTAACCGTGTTCATTAGATTCTTGTATGTTCCTTTTTTCAGTTTAATTGAACAATGGCAATCAATTATAATATTTTTATCTTTAGCATCAATGATATTTGGAGCAATATCGGCTATAGGACAAAAAAATTTAAAAAGACTTATTGCTTTTAGTTCTATTGGCCATATGGGATATGCTCTTGCAGCTCTATCCGTTGGCACCAATTCAGGAATACAGAGTTCGATTATTTATTTATGCATTTATCTTGTAATGAACATAGGGTTTTTTTGTTGTCTGTTCATGTTAAAAAGAGAAAATATTTTTTTTTATAATCTTGAAGATTTAGCCGGTTTGTCAAAAAATCACCCTGTAATTTCGTTATGCCTATTAATAATATTATTTTCGCTTGCAGGAATTCCTCCAACAGCAGGTTTTTTTGCAAAATTTTATATTTTTATATCAGTAATAGAAGAATCAATGTATTTTTTAGCAATTATTGGTCTATTATCTACAGTGATTTCAGCATTTTACTATTTAAAAATAATAAAAATAATTTATTTTGACAGACCAAAAGAACAATACGATAAAGAAAATGATTTAGGATTAAAAATTTCTTTGGCATTATCCACTTTATTAATACTGTTATACTTTATTTACCCAGACAGTTTGATTAATTTAGTATCTAAAATAAGTATAATTTAATGGTAATTAAAAATTTTCATTACAAAAAAGTCAATAGCACCAATGATACTGCTATTAATATAATTAAACAAAAAAATTTAAAAGCAGGTCTAGTAATAGCTGAAAGACAAAAAAAAGGAAGAGGTCAAAGAGGTAAAAGATGGATTTCATACAAAGGGAATCTTTTTGTATCAATTTTTTTTAGTTTGGAAAAAATTAATTTATCCTTAGAGCAATTAACAAACACTAATGTTAAATTAATCATAAATTTAATATCTAAATACTACAAAAAAAGAATAAATATTAAAATGCCTAATGATATTTTGATAAATAAAAAAAAAATATGTGGAATTTTGCAAGAATCAATAGAAAAAAATAACATAAAATATTTAATTGTAGGCATAGGGCTAAATTTGATAAGGAACCCAAAAATATCTTCATATCCAACAACAAACCTATATGATTTAACTAAAAAAAAGATATGTATAAGCAAAGTAATAAAAGATCTTAAATATATCTATAAGATTTTTTTAAAATCTCAAAAGGCACATTAATGATATTGATTGGAGATATAGGTAATACTGAAACAAAAATCTGCATTATAAATTCTAATTACAAGATTTTAAAAAGAATAATTTTGCCAACAAAAAAAATTACTAAATCAAATTTAAATAGATATTTCTCACTAATTGGTAGAAAAAAATTTCTAATTAAAAAATCCTTATTTTCTAGCGTGGTTCCAAATAAATTTTTATTGATTAAATCAATTCTCCAAAAAAAATTTAAGATTAGATGTGCGGAATTGAAAAATTTAAATCTAAAAAAAATAATGAAAATAAATGTTAATAGAAAACAAATTGGATCTGATAGATTAGCAAATTCAATTGCTGTAATTTCAAAAAAAAATAATTTTATTATTTTAGACTTTGGTACAGCTACAACATTTGATGTTGTTATTGGCAAAGAATATAATGGTGGAGTAATAGCGCCGGGTATAAACATTTCTTTAGAAACATTGTCAAAAAAAGCTACATTGATACCAAGAATTAACCTAATAAAAGTTAATAAAGTTGTTGGAACTAATACTGTTGCAGCTGTTAGATCTGGTTTTTTTTTGGGTTATATTGGTTTAATTAATAATATTATAAAATTAATTAAAAATGAAACAGGAAAATCTTTTAAAATAATTGCTACTGGAGGTTTTTCGAGTTTGTTTATAAATAAATTAAACTCAAAGATATCTATTGATAAAGATATAACTATAAAAGGTTTAATCAGAGCATTAAAATTAACTAATTTTTAATATATGCAAGAAGAATTATTATTTTGTCCATTAGGAGGTTCAGGTGAAATTGGAATGAATATGAATTTGTTTGCATATGGAAAACCTGATAGTCAAAAATGGATTATGGTTGATATAGGAGTAACTTTTGCTGACGATACTTTGCCAGGAATTGATTTAATATATCCAGACCCAGGTTTTATTATTGATAAAAAGAAGGACTTGTTAGGCATTGTTTTAACACACGCTCATGAAGATCATATAGGTGCTATAGCTCACATTTGGCCTCAAATAAAATGTAAAATTTTTTCAACACCTTTTACAGCAGTTTTAATAAAAGAAAAATTTAAGGAAAAACGAATTGATATTGGCAATAATTTACAAATAGTTGATCTAAACGGTACTGTAGACTTAAAACCATTTAAAATTGAATTTATAACTTTAACACATTCAATTTTAGAACCTAACGGATTAAGAATAGAAACTCCAGCTGGGAGTATACTTCATACGGGCGATTGGAAATGTGATCCTAATCCATTAATTGGTGATAAAATTGATTCTAAAAGATTACAGGAAATTGGTAAAAAGGGAGTTCTAGCCATGATTTGTGACTCCACTAATGTTTTTAGTTTAGGTAGAGCAGGTTCAGAACTTGATGTAAGAAAAAGTTTGTTAAATATTATGAGTTCTTTAAAAAAAAGAATTATAGTTACTTCTTTTGCATCTAATGTAGCACGTATGGAATCTATATTTTATTGTGCTGAAAAAACAGGGAGACAAATTGCTTTAGTTGGTAGATCAATGCATAGAATTTATAAAGCTGCAAAACAATGTGGTTATTTAAAAGATATAATTGAACCTATAGATCCAAGAGATGCAAAAAAAATATCAAGAGAAAAAATAGTTTATCTTTGCACAGGAAGTCAAGGAGAACCAATGGGAGCTATGATGAGAATATCGAGTCAAGTTCATCCTGATGTTATAATTGAAAAAGGAGATACTGTAATATTTTCATCAAAAATAATACCTGGAAACGAGAAAAAACTATATAAACTGCACAATCAATTAGTTCGTGACGGCATTGAGGTTATTTCGGAAGAAAGTGAATTCGTACATGTTTCTGGTCATCCAAATCGAGAAGATCTTAAGGATATGTATAATTGGGTCAAGCCTAAAGCAGTGATACCAGTTCATGGTGAACACAGACACATGATAGAGCATATAAATTTTGCTAAAGAAATGCAGGTTCCGTATCCAGTCCAGGTCGAAAATGGAGATATAGTAAAACTTTACCCAGGAAAAAAGCCAGAGGTATATGATAAAGCACCGAGCGGAAGATTATATCTTGATGGAAATGTAAGCGTTGAAGAAGATTCAAAATCAATAAAAGAAAGAAAAAATTTAAGTAGCAACGGATACATGGAAGTATCTATTTTAGTTAATAACAAAGGAAATGTGCACAAAAAACCAATTATATCATTTAAAGGTTTGCCAGTTATGGAAGAAGAAGAATTTATTTATGGTCTAGAAGAGTCAATTGTAAATGTAACTAAAACTTTTTCATTAAAAAGTAAAAAACAAGAACAAAATTTAATAGACGCTTTAAAAATAAGCTGTAGAAAATATTCTAAAGAAAAAACTGGTAAAAAACCTTTTACAAATATCAATATAGTCCAAATTTAAAAGTATGAATTTTCATTCAAGAGAATATAATTGCTGATATGTTTTTATCAAAATTATTTATTCCAATACTAAAAAATAATCCAGCTGAAGCTAAAATTAAGTCACATCAATTAATGTTGAGAGCGGGAATGATCAGACAATCATCCGCTGGAATTTATTCATGGTTACCTTTAGGTTTTAAAATTATGAAAAAAATAGAAAATATTGTCAGAGAAGAACAGAATAAAATTGGTGCCCAAGAACTATTAATGCCAACTATTCAATCGAGTGAAATTTGGAAAGAAAGTGGTCGTTATGATGATTATGGTGAAGAAATGTTGAGAATAAAAGACCGACAAAATAGAGAAATGCTTTATGGACCAACAAACGAAGAGCTAATAACAGAAATATTTAGATCTAGTGTTAAGTCTTATAAATCTATGCCCCAATTACTATATCATATTCAATGGAAATTTAGAGACGAATTAAGACCAAGATTTGGAATTATGAGATGTAGAGAATTTTATATGAAAGATGCCTACTCATTTGACTTAAATGACGATGATGCTAAATTTTCTTATAATAAATTTTTTTTATCATATTTAAATACTTTTAAAAGATTGGATTTGTCTGCAATACCTATGGCAGCTGACACAGGACCAATTGGTGGAAATTTATCTCATGAGTTTGTTATTTTAGCTGATACAGGAGAAAGTAAAATTTATGCAGATAAAAGAATCTTTGATGTCAATTTTAAAGACTCAATTCTTGAAAAAAAATCATTAACAAAATTAAGAGATAATTTTGAAAAATATTATGCCGTTACAGATGAGAAGTTTAACAAAGTTGAATTTGAAAAAAATGTGCCAGAACAATATAGACTTATCACTAAAGGAATTGAAGTTGGTCATATTTTTTATTTTGGAGATAAATACTCTAAACCCATGAAAGCTTCTGTAGATCATCAAGGAAAAAAATTGTTTGCTAAAATGGGCTCATATGGAGTCGGTGTTTCAAGATTAGTTGGTGCTATAATTGAAGCCAAGTATGATGATACAAAAGAGGTAATGAAGTGGCCGATATCAGTCGCTCCTTACGAATGTGCCATCTTAGATTCAGCTAATAAAATGGATGGTCACTCTGTTTCACAAAAAGCACTTCAAATAATAGATAAATTAAATACTCTAGATCTAATAGTTGATGATACTGAGGATAATATCTCAGCAAAAATTAAAAAATTTAATCTTATAGGTGTTCCCTACCAAATTATTCTTGGAAGCAAGACACCCGAAGATTCAGTAGAATTCAGAGAAGTTGGTGGCAAATCCGAAATTATTAAAATAAGCGATATTTATAAAATACAAAAAATAATAAGCGACAATAAAAAATAAATTGATTTCACATTTAGAAAAAAAAATCACTCTTAGATATTTAAAAACCAGAAAAAAAGATGGTTTCTTAAATATAATTTCTATTTTTTCATTTATTGGAATAAGCCTAGGTGTAGCTGTTTTAATTATAGTTATGTCTGTAATGAATGGTTTTCGTTCTGAGTTAATTAATAAAATTGTAGGTTTTAATGCTCATGTAACAGTTAAACCTTATGATAATCCTATTAATACTAAAAATTTAAAAGATAACAATTTAAAAAATATATCTAATAATTTGATTTTTACTAATTCCGGAGAGTCTGTTCTTATTAATAAAGATTTTACAAAAGGACTTGTACTAAGGGGTTATGAGGTAAATGATTTTAAAAAATTGAAGATAGTAAAACAAAAAAACTTTAAAGGAGATAAAGATAGTCTGATTAATAATAATATTTCAATAGGCAAAGAATTAAGTTTTGATTTAAATTTGAATATTGGTGATAAAATAATGATAATGTCTCCAATGGGTGTTCAAACTATAGTTGGAAACTTACCCAAGCAACAAACGTTTATAGTTAACTCTATATACGACAGTGGGGTAGCAGAATTTGATCAGAATATAGCCTTTATAAATATAAATACTCTTGAGAATTTTTTTAATTTAGATGCAGATGATAGAAGTCTTGAAATTTACTTAAAAAATCCAACAGATATTGAAAAATTGAAAAAAACAATACAAACAGTTTTTAATGAAGAGTTTGTTTATAGCTGGTCAGACTTAAATAGCTCACTTTTTTCTGCTTTAAAAGTTGAACGTAACGTTATGTTTATAATTTTATCATTAATTATCATTGTTGCTGCTTTTAATATAATCTCCGGATTAACTATACTTGTTAAAAACAAAACTCGAGACATTGCAATTTTAAAATCCATAGGAGTGCTAAATAAGTCAATTGTAAAAATTTTCTTTTTAGTTGGAGTTACCATTGGAACAACCGCAACTTTTTTTGGAATATTTTTAGGTGTTATGTTTTCACTATATATAGAAAATTTGAGATCTTTTTTAAGTACCGTTTTCGATATTACTTTATTTCCTGAGGAAATTTATTTTTTAAGTAAAATGCCATCAGAAATAAATCTAAATTCAATTATAATTATTTCAATTAGTTCAATTTTTATCACAATTTTAGTTTCGATATTTCCAGCTATTAAGGCTTCAAAACTTGATCCAGTAAAATCATTAAAATATGAGTAATTTAATAAAATTAAACAAAATTTCTAAATTTTTTATTACTAGTAAAAAAATTAATGTACTAAATAAAATTAGTTATAATTTTAAAAAAGGTAAAATTTATTCACTAGTAGGACCATCTGGTTCTGGTAAATCGACTTTGTTAAATATTTTGTCTTTGATTGATAAACCATCATCTGGAGAGGTGACTATTGCAAATAATAAAATTGATAACCAAGATTTAAAAGTAAATGACAAGATAAGAGCAAAAAAAATAGGTATTATTTATCAGGAAAAGAATCTTCTTTCAGACTTTACAGCTTTGGAAAACGTTTACCTCGCTAGACTATCTCTTGAAAATGATAAAAATAAAGCAATCGACGAAGCAATGAAAATTCTAAAAAAACTAGGACTGTTAAAAAGAATTAATCATTATCCCTCTGAATTATCTGGTGGAGAAGCTCAAAGAGTAGCAATTGCTAGAGCTCTAATCAATAAGCCTGAAATAATTTTAGCTGATGAACCTACTGGTAGTCTTGATCAAAATACTGCTAAAGAAGTTTTTAATATATTGTACAAAACAAAAAAACCAGGAAGATTAATTGTTTATGCAACCCATAATAGATTTTTTGCCAATATGGCTGATTGTAAATTAGAAATGATTGATGGTAATATTAAAACTGTCAATGCAAGAAACAAAAGTTCAAAATTTTAATCATTTAAAAATTCATACCCAATATTCAATTTGCGAAGGTGCAATAAAAATCGAAGATCTTAAAAATTTTTGCAAGGAAAATAAGATACAATCTGTTGGTCTTTCTGATACATCAAATTTATGTGGCGCATTAGAGTTTGCCGAAAACATATCAAAAGTAGGTACTCAACCCATTATTGGAACTCAAATAAATTTTAAATTTGGTGATACTGTAGGGCTAATACCTTTAATAGCTTTAAATAGCATTGGTTATAAAACTATTGTTGAACTTTCTTCGAAATCATATTTAGAAAATGGTGATGACATAGAACCAAATCTTGAATTGGATGTTCTTTATAACAGGCCCGAGGGTGTAGTGGTTATGTCAGGGTCCGTTAATGGACTATTTGGCAAACTTTTTGACAAAGGTAAATTTGAAGATATATCTAACATCTATAATAAAATATCGGAAACATATAAAGATAAATTTTACATAGAAATACAAAGGCACAATGATCATAATGAAAAATTATTTGAAAAATTTAATTTACAACATTCTTTAAAAGTAAAAATACCAATAATTGCTACCAACGAAACTTTTTATCTTAATAAAAACATGTACGAAGCTCATGATGCATTATTATGCATTGGTTCGAAAAATTATATAAATGAAGCAAATAGGATAAAATATAGTCCAAACCATTATTTTAAAACTAATGAAGAAATGCAAAAATTATTTTCTGATTTGCCTGAAGCATTAGAAAATAATTATAACTTGCCTTATTTATGCAGTTATAGACCTAGAACATCAAGCCCGGTTCTTCCGAATATTAGTTCTGAAAAAGGGGGTGATGCTGATGAGATACTACTTAAAGATTCTGAAAAAGGATTAAAAAATAAATTCATTAAATTATTTAATATTGATGAAATTAATTTAGATAAAAATGAAAGATTTATTAAATATAAAAAAAGATTAAATCATGAATTAAAAATAATTACTGAAATGAAATATGCTAGTTATTTTTTAATAGTTTCAGACTATATAAAATGGGCAAAAAACAACGATATACCTGTCGGCCCTGGAAGAGGATCAGGAGCTGGATCGCTAGTTGCTTGGTGTTTATCAATTACAGATGTTGATCCTATAAAGTTTAATTTAATTTTTGAAAGATTTTTAAATCCAGATCGTATATCGATGCCTGATTTTGATATCGATTTTTGCGAAGAGAAAAGGGATTTAGTTTTTAAATATTTAACCTCAAAATATAAAAATGGTGTAGCTCACATAATTACTTTTGGTAAATTGAAAGCTAGAATGGTTATAAGAGATGTTGGTAGAGTTATTGGTTTACCATATGGATTTGTAGACAGTATTTCAAAAATGATACCATTTGATCCATCAAGACCTCAAAGTTTGACAGAGTGTATTAACAACGAACCCAGATTGCAAAAATTAATTAAAGAAGATTCAAGGGTTAAAAAATTAACTGACCTTTCACTAAAATTAGAAGGTTTAAATAGAAATGTTGCTACCCATGCTGCAGGCGTAGTTATTGCGGATAAAAATTTAACACAAGAAGTTCCATTATATAAAGACCCTAATGCTAATTTGCTATTACCATCAACTCAATTTGACATGTATTCGGCTGAAAATTCGGGTTTAATAAAATTTGATTTTTTAGGTTTGAAAACATTAACAGTAATTAACAAAACACAAAAATTAATTAATAAAAAAGATAAAAACTTTAAAATTGAGAATATTAAATTTGATGATCAGAAAGTTTTTGATTTGTTGTCAATTGGCAATACTGTAGGAATATTTCAACTTGAAAGCGCTGGCATGAGAGAGGCGTTAATGAAAATGAAACCAAATCATTTAGAAGATATAATAGCTCTTGTAGCTTTATATAGGCCTGGACCAATGAACAATATCCCAATTTATAATGATTGCAAACATGGGAAAAAAAAACCTGATTATTTACATCCTTATATAGAGGAAATTTTAAAACCAACTTATGGAGTAATAATTTATCAGGAGCAAGTAATGCAAATAGCGCAAAAACTTTCTGGTTTTTCACCAGGTCAAGCTGATATTTTGAGAAAAGCAATGGGAAAAAAGAAAAGATCTGAAATAGAAAAACTAAAAGAAAAATTTATTGATGGCGCTGTTAAAAATGGAATTAAAAAAGATATTGCTGCAGGCATATTTTTAAAAATAGAACCATTTGCCGAATATGGTTTTAATAAAAGTCACGCCGCAGCATATGGTATAATTTCATACCAAACAGCTTACTTAAAAACATACTTTCCAAATGAATTTTTTGCAGCATCTATGACTATGGATATATCAAATCAAAATAAACTTAGTGAGTTCTATGAGGAGCTTAAAAGACTAAAAATTAAAATTATCAGGCCGAATATAAATAAATGTTATGAAGATTTTCGATCAGATCAAAATAATTTTTACTATGCCCTGGGATCAATAAAAGCAGTAGGCTATGAATCAATTTCCAATATTGTTAAAGAAAGAATTTTAAATGGTGAATTTAAATCAATAAATGATTTTATTAATAGAGTGAACCCTAAAGATATTAACAAGCTTCAGTTGGAGGGTTTAGTTAAAGCTGGAGCATTTGATGAAATTAATTCAAATAGACAATCTTTATTTAATTCAATACCTAATCTTATTTTAAAATCTAAAAATATTTTTGATAACAAAAATTTAAATCAAATCAATTTATTTAATGAAGAACCAAAAAATGATGATAACTTAGTAAATTTTTCTGATGACTGGAAATTTGAAGATAGGCTTTCAAAAGAATTTCAAGCAATTGGTTTTTATATTTCAGACCATCCTATTAATCAATTTAAGGATATATTTGAAGAATATAAAATAGTAAATTTTAATGAATTTAGCAAATCTAATGACAATATAGAATGCAATATAGCAGCAACTATTTTGAAGATTCAGGAAAAAAAAACTCAAAAAGGAAATTCATACGCAATCATTAAATTTACTGATCTCTCAGGTGTTTTTGAATTATTTATTTTTTCAGATATTTTGGAGTTAAATCGAAATATCTTAATCGAAGGTAATTCATTATTATTAACAATTAATAAAAATGTTGCAGACAATGAAAATAGATTTAAACGTATTACTGTTAAAAAAATTACCTCAATCCAAAACATGCTAAATAAACCTATTACAACTGCTGAATTTAGTCTTAACTCTAAGAGCAATATTGATGATATTGCGAGAATTATATCAAACAATGGAAGTACTGAAGTTAAAATCAAAATTAAGGACAAAGAAAATAATCTTGTATTTAAGTTAAAAAATAAAAGACATGTAGAAAGAAAATTAATAAATATCCTTAAAAAACATAATATTTCCACTAATATTTATTAAAAAAAACTTGTTTATTTATTAAATAATTTGTAAATAACGGGTTAAATTAACACGCACACAGTTTGTGGTTTTATACCTCCGGTCCTTAAGTGGAAGTAACTGTGGTGGCACAACCGGGAAAAAATATGAACATACCAAGCATAACAATTCAACAATTATTAGAAGCGGGCGTACATTTAGGGCATAAAACACTTAGATGGAACCCAAAAATGAAAAAATATATATTTGGGAAAAGAGATTCCATACACATTATAGATCTTACTCAAACTTTGGAGTTAACAAATAAAGCTTTAGAAAAAGTTTATAGTACAATAGCTAATAATGGAAAAATTTTATTTATTTCTACAAAGAAACAAGCGTCCGAGGCAATAGCTGAACTTGCTAAAGAAACTGATCAATATTTTGTAAATCATAGATGGTTGGGCGGTATGTTAACAAATTGGGGAACTATATCGAATTCAATTAAAAAACTTCAAAAAATTAATATTGATTTAGTTTCTGAAAATAGAGGTTTTACAAAAAAAGAACTCCTTAAAATGAGTGTGTTAAGAGACAAATTAGAAAGATCTTTGGGCGGAATATCGTCTATGAAAAAAATACCTGATTTAGTTTTTATCATTGATACAAACTACGAGTCATTAGCAATAAAAGAGTCAATTAAACTTGGGATTCCTATAATTGCAATATTAGATACAAATTCCGATCCAGAAGGTATTGAGTTCCCAATTCCAGGTAATGATGACGCTAGAAGATCAATTGATTTATATTGTTCTCTAATTAAGGAAACTATATTGAACGCTAAAAAGGATACACCAAAAGAAACGGTTGAAACAAGCAGCAAGGTAGAAAAAAAAAGTACAGCTAAAAAAAAGGAACCAAAGACATTGGCAGAACTTGATAGAGAAAAATTAGATAAGAAGATTATGTTAAAAAAAAAAAGTAAATCCAAATGAGCGATATTGAAAAAATCAAATTATTAAGACAGTCAACTGGCGCAGGATTTAAAGACTGCAGTGCAGCGATCCAAGAGTCCAAGGGGGATATTGATAAAGCTATTGAAATTTTAAGAATAAAAGGAATTTCAAAAGCTTCTAAAAAAATGTCGAGACTTGCAAAAGAAGGAGTTATAGCAGTTAGTGAAAATGAAAATCAAATCTCAATAATTGAAGTAAATTGTGAAACTGATTTTGTTGCAAAGAACGAAGATTTTGTTAGTTTTGTAAAAGAGCTAAGCGAATTAAACAATTCAGTAAGCTCGAGCTTAGAAAAATTAAAAAATCATAAAATGAAAAATTCTAAGACTGTGGATGAAAATCTAGTTGCTTTAATATCTAAAATAGGTGAAAAAATAACTATCGGTAGAGTTAAAACTTTTAACCATAAAGGCTCTAAAAATTTTAAATACCTTCACACTATTGTTAAAGACAATCTTTCAAAACTTGCTGTAGTAGTTTCTTTGGAAACAAATGATAATTCTGAAAATTTAAAAAAATTCGGAAAACATTTATCGATGCACATTGCTGCATCTAACCCTTTAGCTTTAGAAAGTGATAAAATTGATAAGGAAATCTTATCTAAAGAAGAATCTTTAATATCTGAAGAATTGAAAAACACAGGTAAACCTGATGAAATTATAAAAAAAATTAGCATAGGTAAAATTAAAAAATTTAAAGAAGATAATGCTTTATTATCTCAGCCCTGGGTTATGGAGCCTAAAAAAAAAGTCAAAGATATTTTGAAAGACTTAAGCATTAATGATTTAAAAATTAAAGATTTTTATAGACTAAAAATTGGCGAATAAATGTTTAACGAAAAAAATTATAACCAAAAAATGGATAAAACATTTGAAATTTTTACCAAGGAACTATCATCTTTACGAACCGGCAGAGCAAATTCAAAAATGCTTGATTTAGTAAAAGTTGATGTCTATGGACAGAAAATGCCGATTAATCAACTTGGCACAATTACAACTCCAGAGCCTAGAATGATTATTATACAAGTTTGGGATTTGAACAATGTGAATTTGATCGATTCAGCAATTAAAAAATCCGAACTTGGACTTAATCCTCAAATTGATGGTCAGCTTATTAGATTACCAATTCCTGATCTTAGCGAAGAAAGAAGAAATGAAATAAAAAAAATGATTAAAACAATGGGTGAAAAATGCAAGGTTTCAATTAGAAATGTAAGAAGAGAAGCAAACGATGATCTAAAAAATTTATTAAAAAAGAAGGAAATTAGCGAAGATGATGAAAATAAATTTGAAAAACAAATTCAAAACTTTACCGACGATCATATTAAAAAAATCGACGAAAAAGTAATTTCTAAAGAAAAAGAAATAATGACAATATGAACCCAATAAAACATGTGGCCATAATAATGGATGGAAATGGCCGATGGGGTATTAAATATAAAAAATCAAGAAACCTTGGTCATAAAGCTGGTCTGAATACTGTAGAAAAAATAATTAAGTCAACATTAGAAAATAAAATTAAATATTTAACTTTATTCGCTTTTTCAACTGAAAATTGGAAAAGACCAAAAAAAGAAATTAGATTTTTATTCAATTTGCTAGACAATTTTATCGATAAAAAAATAAAAGAATTTAACCAAAATAATATTAAATTAAAAATAATCGGTAATATAAATGTTTTCGAAAAAAAACTTAAAAACAAAATTAAAAAATCTGAACAACTAACTAAGAATAATACAAAACTTCAAGTAAACTTAGCTCTTAATTATGGGTCTAAATCTGAATTAATTGATACATTTCAAAAATTGAATAAAGAAAATAAAAACATAAATATAAAAAATATAGAAAAAAACCTATACACGTCAAATATTCCAGATCCAGATATTTTAATTAGAACTGGCAATACTAATAGATTAAGTAATTTTTTGCTATGGCAATTGGCTTATTCAGAAATATTCTTTGAAAAGAAACTTTGGCCTGATTTTAATGAAAACGATTACAATAAAATATTAAAAAAGTTTAAAAAAATAAAAAGAAATTATGGTAATATTTAATGAGCAAAGAGTTAATTAAAAGAATATTGAGTTCAATAATACTAATACCATTAGCACTTTATTTCATAGCTCATGGATCTTTTATACTGATGTTTTTTACATTTATTTGTTTTGTTGTAGCTTGTTATGAATGGCACATGATGACTAAAAGGAAATCTTATAAAATTTATGGATTTATTTTTTTAGTTATTTCTTTTTATACTTTTTATGAACTTTCAGTTGAAGTAGTTGGATTTCTTTTTGTATTTACGATATGTATATCTACCGACATAGGCGGATATGTTTTTGGTAAAATTTTTAATGGGCCCAAATTAACAAAAATTAGTCCCAATAAAACTTACGCAGGAGCAATTGGAGGATATTTTTTATCACTGATATCTTTAACCATAATTATTAATTATATAGATTATCCAAATACACCTATTCAGTATATTATAATATTTATTTTGATTTCAACTGTAAGTCAGATTGGCGATATAATTGTTTCATATTTTAAAAGAAAATCAAAAATTAAAAATACCGGAAAAATAATCCCAGGCCATGGCGGTTTACTTGATAGAATTGATGGAATGATTTTTGCATTTCCAACTTATTATTTAGTTAATTTAACTGGTTATCTAAATATATGAAAAAAAAAATTGCAATTCTTGGTTCTACAGGTTCAATTGGTAAATCTTCTATAAATATATTAAAAAAAGATAAAAAAAATTTTGAAATTATTTTACTTACTACTAATAGCAATTATAAGGAATTATTAAAACAAGTTAAAGATTTTAAAGTACGAAATATAATTATTAATAATTTAAAAAATTATTTAATTTTAAAAAAAAAACTTAAAAATAAAAAAATTAATGTGTTTAATAACTTTGATTTATTTAATAAGAAATTTAACTCTAAAATTGACTTAACAATTTCCGCTATTTCAGGTTTAGATGGGTTAAAACCAACTTTAGATATTATTCAATTTAGTAAAAAAATAGCAATAGCAAATAAAGAATCAATAATTTGTGCATGGAATTTAATTCAAAAAAAAATAAAAAAGTATAAATCAGAATTTATTCCAATCGACTCAGAACATTTTTCAATAAGAGAGTTACTGAATGAAAAAAAAAATAATATAGAAGAAGTAATTATTACGGCTTCTGGCGGTCCATTTCTAAATCTACCTTTCAAAAACTTTGAAAAAATTAAACCTAAAAATGCAATTAAACATCCTAATTGGAAAATGGGTAGTAAAATATCTGTAGACTCAGCTACATTAATGAATAAAGTTTTTGAAGTTATAGAAGCCCAAAGAATTTTTAATATTAATATAAATAAATTTAAAATTTATATCCATCCAAAATCTTACGTTCATGCAGTAATTAAATTTAATAATGGTTTGACCAAAATTCTAGTCCACGATACGAGTATGACTATTCCAATTTTTAATATTATTTATGACAAAGCAGATAAATCTATTATCACAAAAAAAATAGATTTTTCCATTATTAATAATTTAAATTTTCAAGAACCAAATAAAATAAAATTTCCGTCTTTAAAGTTATTAAATAAGTTTTCTAGTAAAATTTCACTTTATGATACAGTCTTAGTTGCAGCTAATGATGAATTAGTTTATTTATTCTTGAAAGGCCAAATTAAGTTTACTGAAATTTCAATAATATTAAAAAAAATATTGGAATTAAAAGAATTCTCTAAATATAAACAAATTATTCCTACTAATTATGAGCAAATTTACAAGCTTAGCCGATATGTAAGATTGAAAACATTTTCCTTAAGTGTATTATCCCAAAAATGCTAAGAATTATTTTCATATCATTAATTTTATTACTTAATTCTGTTTTTCAGGTTAATTCAGAAATAATTAATGACGTTATAATTAAAAATAATAATCGAGTGCCCAAAGCTACAATACTTACTTTCGGAAATATTAAAATGGGATCAGATTATTCGGAGAAAGATTTAAACAATATTTTAAAAAATTTGTACAATACAAATTTTTTTTCTGACATTAAACTTGAAGTAAAAGATAATGTTCTTATTCTAACTGTAGTTGAAAATAAAATTATTCAGCAAATTCAAGTTAAAGGAATTAAAGCTAAAAAAACCTCTAAACTTTTGCTGGAAGCAATGAAGCTTCAAGACAAAAGTCCTTATAATGAGTATTCGGCTTCCCAAGATTTAACTTTAATAAAAAATATTTTGTCAACTCAAGGATATTACTTTGCTAAAGTTAAAAGCTCAATTCAGCAAAATAGTAATGATACAGTAAATTTAATTTATGAAATAGAACTTGGAGAAAAAGCATTAATTTCTAAAATTGAATTTACAGGTGACAAAAAAGTTAAAGATAGAAAATTAAGAAATGTAATTACAAGTGAGGAAAATAGATTTTGGAAATTTATTTCTAGAAAGAAATATTTGAATCCAATGCAAGTTGATCTTGATAAGAGATTATTAAAAAATTATTATTTGGACAAAGGATACTATCAAGTTGATATAAGCGATTCCTCGGCAAGACTTTTAGATTCTGGAAAATTTAATTTAGTTTTTAACATAGATGCTGGACCTGTTTTCACTATTAATAAAACAGATTTAATAATACCTGATGATTATGATCCAAAAAATTTTACTAAAGTAAATGAAATTTTAAAAGATTTGGAAAATGAAGTTTATTCTTTTACGAAGTTATCCAAAGTAGTAGATCAAATTGATAAAGTTTCTTTAAGTAGAGAATATGAATTTATTACTGCTAAAATTAACGAAGAAATAGTAGAAAATAATCTTTTAAATTTAAAGATAGTAATATCTGAAACAGACAAAAAATACGTGGAGAAAATCAATATTTTTGGAAATAATATTACTTTAGAAACTGTTCTTAGAAATAACCTAGAAATAGACGAAGGTGATCCTTTTAATGAGTTATTACATGCAAAATCCATCAATAACTTAAAAGCACTAAATATATTTAAAACCGTTGATGCTAAAGTAGATGATGGTTCCGATGAGGATTCAAAAATAATAACATTTAATATTGAAGAAAAACCAACCGGCGAAATAACTGCGGGTGCTGGTGTTAGTAGCGATGGCACTAGTTTTGGTTTTTCAATAAAAGAAAATAACTATGCGGGAAAAGGTATTAGATTGATCTCATCATTAGATTTGAGCGAAGATAGCGTCAAAGGTCAGTTCAGTGTGACAAATCCAAATTTTAATTATACTGATAAAGCTTTGACATTTAATGTGCAGAGCATTGTAACAGATAGACTTACCAAAAATGGTTACAAATCTTCTAAAACAGGTTTTAATTTTGGCACATCATTTGAACAATATGAAGATTTCTATATAAGCCCAAGCATTTCAACCTACGTCGAAAAATTAACAACTAATAGTACAGCAATAGCATCTTTAAAAAAACAAGAAGGTAACTATTTTGATACAAACTTTGGTTACACTATCACATATGATAAAAGAGACCGAAGATGGAGAACATCCGAAGGTTTTGTAAGTTCATTCACTCAAAATTTACCAATTTGGGCTGATGACTTATCAGTTCTTAATGGTTATGAATTTGCCAAATACAACAATTGGGGCGAGGATTTAATAACAAAAATTTCTTTTTATACAAGAGCAGTTAATTCATTAGATGATTCTAAAGATGTAAGAATCTCAGAAAGAGTAAGGTTACCTAGAGATAAGTTAAGAGGTTTTGAATCTGGAAAAGTAGGCCCTAAAGATGGAAGTGATTATGTTGGAGGAAATTATGCTGCATCATTAAATTTCACAACGAATCTTCCAATGATTATGCCTAGCGTTCAATCAGCTGATTTTGCTTTTTTTATAGATGCTGGTAACGTTTGGGGAGTTGATTATTCTGATACTGTAAATGAATCAAATGAAATTAGATCAGCAGCAGGCATCGGTGTTAATTGGTTTACACCTATTGGACCAATGAACTTTACACTCGCACAACCTATAACAAAAGCAAGTAGTGACAAAACTCAAACGTTCCAATTCAGCATAGGAACAACTTTTTAATGAAAAAAAATATTTTTTTAATATTATTTTTTTCTTTTTTTTTTAATTTATCTGCTTTTTCTAATGATAAGGTAGTTTATTTAGACATAAATTATATTATGTCTAATTCTAAAGCTGGTAAAAATATAAACAAAAAAATTGAGGATACTCATAAAAAAAATATTACCTCTTTCCAGAAAATAGAAGAGGATCTTAAAAATGAAGAAGAGAAAATTGTTAAAAAAAGAACCGTTTTAAGCAAAGAAGATTTTCAGAATGAAATTTCTAAATTAAGAGAAAAAGCAAACGAATATAGAATTTTAAGAAAAGAGAAAATTGACAAGATCACAAAACAAAGATTGTCTGCTACAGCTAAAATTATTAATGAACTTAAACCTATTTTAGCGGAATATTCAGAAAAAAACTCTATTTCATTAATTATTGAAAAAAAAAATATTATAATAGGAAAATCAAATTTAGATATTACAAAAGATATTTTAAACTTACTTGATAAAAAAATTACAAAAGTAAGTATTGATTAATTAATGTCAGTCGCTTTAAACAAAGATGAAATAATAAATCTATTACCACATAGAGAACCTATGTTGCTAATTGATTCCTTGTTAAATATTAAAAAATTATTTTCTGCAACAGCCATTGTCAACGTAAGAAAAGACAGTTTTTTTGTACAAGGTCATTTCCCGGGTCAACCTGTAATGCCTGGAGTACTGATTGTAGAAGCATTTGGTCAAGCTGCAGCAGCGCTAACGGCTCATGGTTTAGATAAATCTACTTACAAAAATAAATTAGTTTTTTTAATGAGTGTTGAAAAAGCAAGATTTAGAAATCCAGTCATCCCAGATTGCAAACTTGAACTTAACATTGAAGCAATCAGATCACACGGTAAAGTGTGGAAATATAAAGGTGAAGCTTATGTGGCTGAAAAAAAAATGGCGGATGCTCAATGGTCAGCAACTATTGTAGATAGGAAATAATTAGCAACAAATTTTGATAAGTATTCTATGAAAGTTTTGATAAAAACTTTTATTAATGAATAATCCTTTTTTTAAAAATAAAGGTCCTTTTAAAATTGATAAATTATTAAAATTAGCAAAAGTAGCTAATCTAAATAATTTTAAGAGTTTTCTGATTAAAGATATTAAAGATCTATCATCATCTAGTAAAAATGATATTACCTTTTTTCATTCAAAAAAATACGAATTGCTAGCTAAAAAAACAAAAGCATCATTTTGTCTTACAACACAAAATTTAAAAGATTATTTACCAAGTAGTTGTAAGACAATAGTTGTTACAAATGTATTAATAGATACAGCTAAAATAACTGAATTTTTTTATCCAGATTCTATCAATGATAATTTTGATAATTCAGTAAAAGAAATTTCTAAAACTTTATTTAAGAAAAAAGTAAATTATGGAACTAATGTGCTAATTGGAAAAAATGTTAAAATAGGAAAAAATTGTTCAATAGGTCATAACTCTATAATTGAAAAAAATGTTATGATAGGAAATAACTGTTCTATTGGATCAAACACAATAATAAGAAATACAATTGTTAAAAATAACGTTAATATTCTAGATGGGTGTGTTATTGGAAAAAAAGGATTTGGTTTTTTTCCAAATAAAATTAAAAATTATCGTTATCCACAAGTTGGTGTAGTTATAATAGATGATAATTCAGAAATAGGTTGTGGATCAACTATAGATAGAGGCTCTATGTCTAATACTGTTATTGGAAAAAATACTTATTTAGATAATCAAATTCATATTGCTCATAATGTTAAAATTGGCGATAACTGTATCATAGCTGGACAAGTTGGTTTTGCTGGAAGTTCCACATTAGGGAATCATGTGATGATAGGCGGGCAATCTGGAATTTCTGGACATTTAAAGATTGGAAACAATGTTCAGATAGCTGGTGGTAGTGGTGTAATTAAAGATATTCCAGATAATTCTAAAGTTATGGGATATCCTGCAAAAGACTTAAAAAGTTTCATTAGGGAAAATAAATGATAGACAAAACAGCCATAATAAATTCTAAGGCAAAAGTCGCTCCATCAGCTAAAATCGGTCCATATACTGTAATTGGCCCTAATGTAGAGATTGGTGAAAATGTAAAAATTCATTCACATGTAAATATTTCTGGGAACACAGTAATCGGCAAAGGTAATAACATTTATCCTTTTGCTTCAATTGGTAATGATCCACAAGACTTAAAATATAATGGTGAAAAAACTAAATTGATAATTGGGGATAATAATAAAATAAGAGAATATGTAACAATCAATCCTGGCACAGAAGGAGGCGGCGGTTTAACTAAAATAGGAAACAATTGTTTATTTATGATCTCGTCACATGTAGCCCATGACTGCTATGTTGGAGATAATGTAATAATTGCTAACAACGTTCCCTTAGGAGGACATGCGATTATAGAGGATAATGTTGTAATAGGTGGAAATTCAGCTGTTCAACAATTCACCAGAGTTGGAAAAATGGCAATGATTGGTGGAATGACTGGTGTGTTACATGATGTAATCCCTTATGGTTTATCGACTGGAAACAGAAATAAGTTGAACGGACTTAATTTAATTGGGTTAAGAAGAGCAAAATTTGATAACAAAGATATTCTTGGTTTAAACGAAGCTTATAAGGAAATTTTTGCTACAAAAAACCTTACTGAGAACATAAGTAAGTTAAATGGAGCGTTTAAAGAAAATCCATTGGTAAAAAATGTAATTGAATTCATTACAAAAGATAAAAAAAGGTCTATTTGTACCCCATTTTCATAAGATGATCGGATTAATTTTTGGTGACACAGAATTTCCAAATAAAATTCTCAACACAATCAAGAAAAGAAAAATAAAGTATCTAATAGTAGATTTATCAAAATCTAAGAAATTTAAAAATGATACTAAATCTTATTCAGTTTCTATAGGTCAATTTGGCAAAATTATTAATATTCTTAAAAAAAATGATTGTAAAAAAGCCTTGTTTGCAGGCAAGGTAAATAAACCTAACTTTTCTAAATTAAAATTAGACCTTAAAGGTATTTATTATATTCCAAGAATAATTAAAGCATCTAAGCTAGGAGATGCAGCTATACTCAAGGAAATTATTAAAATATTAGCTCAAAACAAAATAAAAACTGAAAATTCACTAATATTTAATCCTGAACTATCATTAAAAAAAGGTAATTATTCAAAGATTAAACCAAACAAACAAGATCAATTAGATATTAAAAAAGCAATTAAAACTTTAAGTAATTTAAAACAATATAATTTTAGCCAAGGAGTAGTTGTTAGAAACAAAAAAGTAGTTTCTATAGAAGGAAAAGGAGGAACTAAAAAAATGATTGAAAAAAGCAGAAGCAAAAAATATAGAAATCATGGTGTTTTAGTTAAGTTCCCAAAAAAGAAACAAGATCTAAGAGTTGATCTACCTACTATTGGATTAAAAACTTTAAAACAAAGCAAAACCGCTGGATTAAAAGGTATAGTTATAAAAAGTAAACAACACGTTTTTTTAGATAAAAGCAAATGTATTAATTTTGCTAATAAGAATAGGATGTTTATCTCAGTAAAATGAAAAAGATATTTATTTTAACTGGTGAACCTTCAGGTGATAAATTAGCATCTACTGTAATCGCTAAACTTAAACAAAATCATTCTGATATAGAGTATCTAAGTGTTGGAGGTTCTCATTTAAATTCACTTGGAGTGAGATCAATATATGATCTTAAAGAAATAACTTATATTGGTTTTACCAGTGTTATCTTAAATTTATTCAAAATCAGAAACAAAATTAACGAAACCGCTAAAAAGATAATTGAATTTAATCCTGACATTTTATTTAGTGTAGATAGTCCAGATTTTACTTTAAGAGTTGCTGAAAAAGTAAAAAAAATTAATCCTAATATAAAAACAATACATTATGTTGCTCCGCAAGTGTGGGTTTGGCGAGAGGGCAGAGTAAAAAAATTTAAAAAATTTTTAGATCATATTCTATTATTATTTGATTTTGAAAAAAAATATTTCGATAAAGAAAATATCCCAAATACGTTTGTTGGCCATCCATTACTAGAACAAGAGTCAAAAGATAAAATAGATCTATCTAACATTATATCAAATGATAAAAAAATTATCTCTCTTTTCTCCGGTAGTAGATCATCCGAATTGAATTTACTTTTACCTATATTAATTAATTTTATAAATATGATGAATACAAAATTTGATAATTTCACTTTTGTATTTCATGCAACCGATGATAATAAGAATTTAATTAGTGAAAAAATTAATGATGTAAATTTAAAAAATGCTGAAGTCATTTCTGATGAAAATATAAAAAAACAAATACTGGGCAGATCTATTTTTGCAGTTTCTAAATCTGGTACAGTTTCTCTTGAAATTTGTAATGCAAAAGTTCCCTCTATAATTATCTATAAAATGAATTTTTTGAATTTTTTAATTGTTAAAATGCTCGTAAAAATAAAGTTTGCTAACATCATTAATATTATAAATAACAAAGAAATAATTCCAGAATTAATACAAAAAGAGTGTAATGCTAAAGAGATTTATAATTCAGTTGTTTACTTTTTAAAAAATCCTGAATTGATGAAAAAGCAAATTAAAGAATGCGAGGAAACTTTAACTAAAATCAGATCAAAAACCGCGTCCTCTGATGAAGCTTCTGGAGTATTAAGCAAGCTTCTTATTGGTTAATCTTTTTGTTACTTCCTCTTTTCCAAGAGAAATAATTATATCATATATTCCAGGTCCAAATTTTGAACCTGTTAAAGCTATTCTTAAAGGCTGACCAACTCCTTTAAAATTTGTATCATTTGACTTAATCAGTTCATTCACTATTGGCTCTAATGTTTCTTTGTTAAGTTTGTCAACGCTATCGAGTTGAATTTTAAAATCAGAAATGACTTTTTTGGCCTTAACATCAATTAACTTAATATCATCTTGATTAAAATTGACCTCATCAACCATTATATATTGACCATTATTAAATATATCTTCCAAGGTTTTAGCTTTATTTTTTAGGAAGGTTAGTGATTTTTTGATCTTATCTTTTTTATCTGACTTAATTTCACTTTTATATAATTTACAATATTCAATTAATTGATTAAATAAATCATTTTCATCAATATTCTTTATATAGTGTTCATTCATTGATAAAATTCTACTCATATCAAGTTTAGATGGAGATTTACCAATTCCTTCTAGATTAAAATGCTTGATACTTTCATCTAATGTAAATATTTCTTTATCCTGGTATGACCACCCTAATCTCAAAAGATAATTTCTAAGAGCATCTGGCATAATACCAATTTTGGAATAATCATCCAATGTAGAAGCTTTATCACGTTTAGATAATTTTTTTCCCTCGATTGTATGTATTAAAGGTATATGAGCAAACAAAGGCAACTTCCATTTCATAGCTTCATAAATTTGAATTTGTTTAAAGGTATTTATTTTATGGTCATCGCCTCTAATAATGTGTGTCATATTCATTTGATAATCATCAACCGATGCTGATAAGTTATATGTTGGAGTTCCATCATTTCTTAAGATAATAAAATCTTCAATAGTATTATTGTCAATTTTAACATCACCTAGAACTAAATCTTTTAATACAGACGATCCATCTATTTTACTTTTAAATCTTATGACTGGCTTAATATTTTTTGGAGCATCGACTTCTTTTTTGTCTCTCCATTTTCTATCATAGATGTAAGGAATTTTTTTTTGTCTTGCTCTTTTTTTTTGTTCTTCTATCTCATCACTTGAACAATAACATTTATATGCATGGCCATTTTTAAGTAATTCATTTGCAACTTTTATGTGATCATTAATTTTTTTTGACTGTATATATTCTTCCCCATCATAGTTGATGCCGATCCATTTTAAAGATTCAATTATTTGATCTTTATATTCATCCTTTGATCTTTCTTTATCAGTATCTTCAACTCTAAGATAAAAGTTGCCCTGTTGATTTTTAGTATAAAGCCAATTAAATAAAGCTGTTCGTACCCCACCAATATGCAAGGGTCCTGTTGGTGATGGAGCAAATCTTGTTGCTACTTTAGCCATTAGAAATGTTTAGACTATTTTTTTAAAAGTTTCTATATAAAGATACTAAAATTCCTTGAACTTTTACTCTATCAGGACCAAATATTTTAGTTTCATAGTTTCTGTTTGCACTTTCTAAAGCAACAGTTTTACCTTTTCTTCTAATTCTTTTAAGCATTGCTTCATGGTCATCAATTAGTGCAACAACAATTTTTCCATTTTCAGCTGTGTCAGATTTCTTAACTATAACCGTATCGCCTTCATTTATACCAGCTTCAATCATTGAGTCTCCTTGAACTTTAAGGCCAAAATATTCACCATTTTTTTCTAAATTAGCTGGAAGAGGTACTCTTGAAATTTCATTTTGAATAGCTTCTACTGGAGTACCAGCTGCTATTTTACCTAAAACTGGTATTTCTGCTGCCTCTCCGTTAGAATTTTCTTCATCTAAGCCACCCTTAATAACGCTTGGAGAGAAACTATTGTATATATCGTTTGCAGAAGCAGTTTCAGGTAATTTAATTACCTCTAAAGCTCTAGCTTTATGAGCAAGTCTTCTAATAAAACCTCGTTCTTCTAAAGCGCTTATTAACCTATGTATTCCAGATTTTGATTTTAAGTTTAATGAATCTTTCATTTCTTCATAAGATGGAGATACACCTGAAGATCTCAATTTTTTATTTATAAATAGTAATAAGTTTTTTTGTTTTTTAGTTAGCATAGAACAAATATCGTACATACATGTTCTATAAAAGTTCTCTTAAATAAACAATAGATTAAAATCCAATAAAACAAGGTGTTTTTGACTATAAAACTGAAAAAATTGAATTTTTATGAGGGTTTTTTAAAAGTGATTCACCAATTAAAAATGTTTTAATAGAAGTTTTGTTTGAAAGATCTATTAGTTCTTCTTTTGTTTTTATTCCGCTTTCAGAAATTAACGGTCCTGCGTGATTAACTAAAATTTCATGAATATCGTAAGTTGTATTTATATCGGTTTTTAAAGTTTTTAGGTTTCTATTATTAATACCTATTAAAGCTTCTTTAAATTTTAAGGAACGTTTAGCTTCTTCAAGCGTATGAACTTCAACAATAACAGACATATTAAGCTTTAATGCTTCGTCATATAATTCATTAGCAACCTTATCAGAAATACCCGCTAAGATTATTAGTATTGCATCAGCCCCATAACTTTTTGCGAGTGGTATTTGAAATTTATCCACAAAAAAATCCTTACAAAGAACTGGTAATTTAATTTTTTGTTTAATTTTACTTAAATGAATAAGATTACCTAAAAAAAAGTCTTCCTCAGTTAAAACAGACAGACAAGTTGCTTTATTTTTATTATATGTATTAGCGATTTCAACAGGATCATATTCTTTAATAATAATACCTGCAGATGGACTAGCTTTTTTAATTTCTGCAATAATTGAAAATTTATTATTTTTTATGTTGTTATAAATTTTTTCTTTAAAATCTATAAAGGAATTATTATTATTGATTAATTCATTTAACGAGTCTAATGAAATAGTTTTTTTTAAATTTACTATTTTTTCACTTTTCTTTTTAATTATTTTTTCAAGAATATTTTCAGCCATTTTGAATTTTTTCTAAATGTTTAATAACTTTATTTGATAGGATATGTTCTCGTGAATGATTATAAGCATCAGTAAAATTTTTATGTGTTTCATTAACAATTAATCCTGCTGCAGCATTTAAGCATACAGCTTTGGAAAAATCATTATCTTCACCTTTAAATATATTTAATATTTTTTCTGCATTAAATTTTGCATCATTACCTATAAGATTTTCAAATTTATCTGCATTTAAAGCTAATTCTTTTGGATCTATTATGATTTCAGTAATTTTTTTATCTTTTAATTGAATTATATTAGTTTTAGCATATGGAGATATTTCATCTAAACCATCTTGACTATTAACAATCCATGCAAATTTAATATCTAAATTATTTAAAGCATCTGCAAATATTTTTAATAATTTTTTATCAAAAACACCAACAACTTGTCGTTTCACTAGCGCTGGACTACTTAATGGTCCAATCATATTAAAGATTGTTCTTTTACCAATTTTTTTTCTGGTTGGGCCTACAAATCTCATTGCACTATGATAATTAGGAGCAAACATAAAACCAAAGTTATTTTTATTAATTTGATCTTCAATATCATTTGGTTCTAGATTTATTTTAATATTTAAAGCTTCTAAAACATCGCCAGATCCACACTTTGATGATACTGCTTTGTTCCCATGTTTTGCTACTTTTACATCCATGCTTGAAAGCAATAAAGCAGATGCCGTTGATATATTAAGAGTATTCATACCATCTCCGCCTGTGCCACATGTATCAATACAATTTTCTACATTTACTCTTTTTGATTTGTCCCTTAAAACATAAACGCCACCCGCTACTTCGTTTGATGTTTCGCCTTTAGCAGATAAAAGTGTTAAAAAGTCAAATATTTCTTGATCATTTGCTTTACCAGCCATTAATATTTGAAAAGCTGTTTTACTTTCTTCAAAGGTCAGGTTTTCCTTGTTTTTAATTTTATCTATGAATTGTTTCATTAATTTTTAAATTTTATAAAATTTTTTAAAATTTTTAATCCTAATTTAGTTTTAATACTTTCAGGATGAAATTGTACACCATGCACATTATATTTTTTATGTTTAACACCCATTATTAATCCCTCTTTAGTTTCTGCAGTGATTTCAAGGTCTTTTGACAAAGTTTTTTTATCGATAATTAAACTATGGTATCTAGTAGCCTCAAAGATTTTAGGTAAATTTTTAAGAATTCCAATTTTTTTTGATATAATTTTACTTGTTTTTCCATGCATTAATTTTTTAGCTTGAATTATTTTAGAACCAAAAACTTGTCCAATTATTTGGTGACCTAAGCAAACACCTAAAATAGGTAAATTTCTATGTAGGGATTTTACTATTTTTAAACAATTTCCAGATTGATTGGGGTTGCCTGGACCTGGTGAAATTACAATTTTATTATATTTTCTTTTTAGAATTTCACCTGAGGTAATTTTGTCATTTCTAATAACATCAACGTTTACTTTTAAAGATGACAAATAATGGAACAAGTTAAAAGTGAAACTATCATAATTATCTATTAAAATTATTTTCATTATCTTAATGCATTAATCAAAGCCTTAGCTTTGTTAACTGTCTCCTCATACTCTTTAGCAGGAACACTATCAGCTACTATTCCAGCACCAGCTTGAACATAAAACTTATTATTTTTTGCTATTGCTGTTCTTAATGCTATACAAGTATCAAATTCACCGTTAGCAGAAAAATAGCCAATTCCACCAGCGTAAACCTTTCTTTTAGATTTTTCTAGTTCATCTATAATTTCCATAGCTCTTATTTTTGGTGCACCTGAAACGGTTCCTGCAGGAAAACCTGATAATAATGATTTAAATTTGGAGTGTTTATTATTAAAAATTCCTTCGACATTAGAAACTATATGCATCACATGAGAGTATTTTTCAATTTTAAATTTTTCAGTTACTTTAACCGTGTTAATTTTTGAAACTTTTCCAACATCATTTCTACCCAAGTCTAATAACATTAAGTGCTCAGATATCTCTTTTTTATCTTTAAGTAAGTCTTTTGAATAAAAGTTATCTTGTTTTTTATTTGTCCCACGAGGTCTAGTACCAGCAATTGGCCTAATAGTAATTTTGTTGTTTCTTAGTCTTACCAATATTTCAGGACTTGCACCAATAATTTGAAAATCAGGAAAATTAAAAAAATACATAAAAGGTGATGGGTTGGTAATCCTTAACTTTTTATAAATATCGATTGGTCGCTTTGATAATTTTGTTTCAAATCTTTGGCTTAAAACAACTTGAAAAATATCACCAATTTTAATGTATCTTTTTGCTTTATTTACTATTGTTAAAAATCTTTTTTTTGAAGTATTAGATTTAACAATTAATTTATTTTTGTTAACTTTTTTAGAAGTATCTACTTTATTTAGGGATAACAAATTTAACATAAATAATTCATTTTTAATTTGATTATACTTACTTTTATAATCATGAATTTTTTCATCTTTAAAAACATTAATTATAAAGAAAATTTTTTTTTTATGGTTATCGTGTATTATTAGAGTTTTGGGTCTTAGGATTCTTACATCTGGTAAACCAAGGTCATCTTCACATTTATTTGGAATTTTTTCTAAATATCTAATTGTGTCATATGAAAAATAACCTGATATTAAAGAACATATCGGAGGTAAGCTTTTTGGCGTTTTAAACTTAAAATTTTCAATAATTTTTTCAATTATTTTTTTAGGCTCACCCTTAATTTTTTTTCTTTTGTTGAATTTATCAACCGAATAAGAAAGATTATTGTTAAACTCCCAAATTTTATCAGGATTTCTTCCGAATATTGTATATCTTCCTTTGATAATACCTTTTTCAACAGATTCAAAAATAAAACTATTTTTGTCTCTAAGAAAATTATTGATTAAGTTTACTACATCAAAACTTTTATTAACTTTTTTTGAGACAAACAATACTTGGTTTTGATTTCTTTTGTGTTGAAACTTGAAATCTTTAAAGTTTCTATTAATCATTATCTAAAATAATTTTTAACTCTTTCAAGTGTTTTTTCATTAATTTTAATTTTGTATTTTTTGTTTAAAAAATAATCATAAGATGAGAAAATATTGTTTTTTATTTTGAGATTTCCTAGGTTTTGGTAACTTTCAAAATTTTCACTCATATTCGAAATATCTTTTTCATAAAATTTAATTATTTTGGTTAAATAAATATTATTATTATTATCGTTGACCAATGTATATGAGTTTAAGGGCATTGAGTACAAAAGTTTTATTGAATTAATATTAAATTTTTTATCATCGTTGATAGATTCTAGTTGGACTTTTTCTATTTTAGCAGATTTACTATTTGTTAATTTTACAAAATCATCATCATTGAATTTATTGGTATTAATTTTTTTTAATAATTCACTGTTATATTCAAACTTAAATTTTTCGTACAAAATTTTTTTAATCTGAGATCTAAATTTGTTATCATCTATATTAGGTAAAATTTTATTGATTTTCTTGATTTTATAAACTAAATAAAAATTATTTTTATCAATTATTTGAAAATTATCTTCTAATCTTTTTTCAAAAATAATTTTACCAAGTTCGTCTTCATTGCTATCAGGATTGTAATTTTCTTTGGAAATAATTTGAATTTTAAGTTCATTCATCAAATTGTCAAATTTTTCACCATTTAAAATTTTATTTTCTATCTCATCGATTTTTTCAAAGAAAATATTGTCAAATTCACTAGAGCCTGTTAAGTTCTGTGGGGTAATTTTTGAATAACTAAAATCAATAAAGTCCTTTTTTAAATTATCTTCATTTTTATTAATGAATTCATTTATTTCTTTATCTGAAAAATCACTTTCCTTTTTGTAAAAATTAAAAAGATTTACATATCCTACATCAATTTTTTTATTTTTTTCCTTAAAAATCTTATTACTGATAAATTTTGGAGATAAAGCTCCACTACCAATATATGAAAATAATTTCCTCTGAAGCTCTCTATCTTTAAGACTTTTCTCAAAATCCGCAGCATTAATATTATTTGATATCAAGAACTTTTCATATTTGATTCTAGAAAAGTTTTTGTTTTCATCCATAAAATTTTTATTTTCTTTTATTAATTTTACCAACGCTCTCTCCGTAAAAATTAGATTCAAATTTTTAATTTCTAAATCTAATAATGTTTTTGATATTAAATCGCTTAAAACTTGCTCTAACATATTGTTTTGGTTTATTTCATCTGAATTTAAATTCTGAGTATTTAGATAATCAATAAAATCTTGAGTTGAAATATTGTAGTTATCTATTTTTGCAATATTATTACTGTTACCTGCGTTAAAAGATCCACCCATGCCCCAAAATATAAATGGAATTACCATCACTACTAACAATATTTTAGCGAATAATGTTTGTGAAAAACTTCTTATTTTATTCAACATGACATTTTTTAAGTTATTGATCTGTAAAACACAAAGCTATAGATTAAAATTATCATTATGACAAACAAATTTATTCATTTTATTGCAAATTGGAAAATGTTTGGCGATATTAATTCAATTAAATCATTAAATAAAGTTATTAAATTTTCTAATATTTATAAAAAAAAAAAATTCAGTATAATTTATTGCCCCCCTTATACTTTATTAAACTTATTCTCAAGGAAGGTTAAAAATACTAGAATTTTGTTAGGAGCGCAAAATTGTCACCATGAACAAAAAAATTCTGCTTTTACAGGTTCTATTAGTGCAAAAATGATAAAAAAGTTAGGTGCCAAATATGTCATTGTGGGTCATTCAGAAGTTCGAGATGCTGGAGAAACAGATTTATTAGTTAATAAAAAAATAAAAACTTTAATTGATAATAATTTAAAAATTATATTATGTATTGGGGAAACTTTATCTCAGAAAAAAAAAAAACAAACATTTAAAGTTTTGAAAAATCAAATTTCTCGTGGTTTAAAAGGAATTAAAAAGAAAAATAATATTCTTATTGCATATGAACCAATTTGGTCTATTGGCACAGGAATTATTCCTAAAATTTTTGATTTAGATCGTAAAATTAAATATCTAAAAAATTTTTTAATAAAAAAAATTAAAATTAAAAATCCAAAAGTTTTATATGGAGGGTCTGTAAATCATAAAAATATTACATATCTAAAAAAAATAGACATTCTTGATGGTTTTTTAATAGGCGGAGCATCACATAGCCCAAAAAAATTTATTGATATAATAAAAAAAACCTTTATTTAACTTCCATGGAAAATATTTTATTAGTACTTAACGTTATAATAGCAGTTATTCTAGTTTTACTAATATTGCTTCAAAAATCTGAAGGAGGAGCACTAGGAATTGGAGTTTCACAAGATAATTTTATGTTTTCTCGTTCAGCAGGTGATTTTTTTACAAAGGCTACTGCTGTTGTCGCTACATTGTTTATTATCTGTAGTTTATGTCTTACTATTGTATCTAGAGGAGAATTAAAACCCACAGAGTCTGTTATTGATATAATTGAGGAAAATTCAAGTGATACACCTGAAATTCCTGAAAATTAAAATTATTACTTTCCATTTTTAAAATTTACAGCTATAACATAATTCCATGGCGCGATACATATTCGTAACTGGCGGCGTGGTTTCATCCTTAGGTAAAGGTCTATCCTCAGCGTCATTAGCATATCTTCTACAATCTCGAGGTTTTAAAGTTAGAATTAGAAAATTAGATCCTTATTTAAATGTGGACCCGGGAACTATGAGCCCCTTCCAACACGGTGAAGTATTTGTAACAGATGACGGTGCGGAAACTGACTTAGACCTAGGTCATTATGAAAGATTTTCAGGTATTTCATCAAAAAAATCTGATAACATAACAACTGGTCAAATTTACAGTGATGTATTAAAAAAAGAACGTAGAGGTAAATATTTAGGAAAAACTGTTCAAGTTATTCCACACGTTACTGACCGCATCAAAGAATTTATAAAAAACGATATTAAAAATGAAGATTTTGTAATTTGTGAAATAGGAGGAACGGTTGGTGACATCGAAAGTTTACCATTTGTAGAAGCAATTAGACAATTTTCAAATGATGTAGGAAAAAAAAATACATTATTTATTCATTTAACATTAGTTCCTTACATGAAAGCTTCTGATGAAATTAAAACTAAACCAACTCAACATTCTGTAAAAGAGCTTAGAAGCATTGGTATTCAGCCTGATATAATTATCTGCAGATGTGAGAGAAATATACCTTTGGACCAAAAAAAAAAAATATCGTTGTTTTGTAACGTTGATATTAAAAATGTTATACAAACCATTGATGTAAAAACTATTTATGAAGCACCAATAAGTTTTAACAATGAAAATTTAGATAAACAAGTTCTTAATTATTTTAAAATTAAATCTAAAAAAAATGTTAATTTAACACCATGGAAAAAAATTACGAAAGTAGTGCTTAATCCAAAAAAAAATGTAAATATTGCAATAATTGGTAAATATGTAAATTTAAAGGATGCATATAAATCTTTAGACGAGGCATTAGTACATGGAGGAATTCATAATAATTTAAAAGTAAATTTACTAAGAATTGAATCTGATAATTTAAAACCTTTAGATATCAAAAATAAACTAAATAACGTTTCAGGAATATTAATACCAGGAGGTTTTGGAAAAAGAGGTACTGAAGGAAAAATCGAGGCAATTAAGTATGCAAGAAAAAACAAAATACCTTTCCTAGGAATTTGTTATGGTATGCAAATGGCTATTATAGAATTTGCCCGAAATGTATTAAAAATTAATAAAGCATCATCTACCGAATTAGACTCAAAATGTATTCCAGTTATAGGTTTAATTCATGAATGGAAAAAAAATGGTAAAATTATAAAAGGAACTAATAAAGACCTAGGAGGCACTATGAGATTAGGGTCTTACGATGCCGAACTAATAAATAATTCTTTAATAAGAAATATCTATAAAACAAGATTAATTAAAGAAAGACATAGACATAGATATGAAGTGAATATTAACTATAAAAATCAATTTGAAAAAAAAGGTTTAATATTTTCTGGAAATTCACCTGATAAAAATTTACCTGAAATTATTGAATTGAAAAATCATCCATGGTTTATTGGTGTCCAATTTCATCCAGAATTTAAATCTAGACCTTTGGCTCCACATCCATTATTCTCATCTTTTATAAAAGCTGCAAAAAATCATAAGAAATGAAAAATTTAACAGTAAAATGCGGAACTATTGATATATCAAATGCAAATAAATTTTGTTTAATAGCTGGTCCTTGCCAACTTGAAACAGAACAACATGCAATAGATATGTCTGGAAAAATTAAGGAAATTACTTCAAAATTAGGAATTAATTTTATTTACAAGACTTCATTTGATAAAGCAAACAGAACAAGTTTAAAGGGCAAGAGAGGAATAGGATTAGAACAATCACTACCAATATTTGATAAAATTAGAAAAGAGATAAAAATTCCTATATTGACCGATGTTCATAACATTGAACAATGTTCAATCGTTTCTGATCATGTTGATATTTTACAAATTCCAGCATTTCTTTGTCGACAAACAGATTTGCTAATAGCAGCAGCTAAGACTAAAAAAATTATTAATGTAAAGAAGGGACAATTTCTTGCTCCGTGGGACATGGTAAATGTTACCAAAAAAATTTCAGATTCAGGAAACGATAATATACTTGTTACAGAAAGAGGTGCTAGTTTCGGATACAACACCTTAGTATCAGATATGAGATCATTACCGATAATGGCAAAGAATGGATATCCAGTTATTTTTGATGCCACACATTCTGTTCAGCAACCAGGAGGTCAAGGTACAGCAAGCGGCGGGCAAAGAGAATTTGTTGAACATTTATCAAGAGCCGCAGTAGCAGTGGGTGTTGCTGGGATTTTTATGGAAACTCACCAAGATCCAGATAACGCGCCATCAGATGGCCCTAATATGATTCCATTATCTAATCTTGAGCATTTATTGAAACAATTAATAGAATTAGATAACGTTATAAAAAAATAATTAGTGAGTAAAATTACAAAAGTTAAAGCAAGACAAGTCTTTGATAGCAGAGGAAATCCAACAATAGAAGCTGAAGTTTTTTCTAATAAAATTAGCGCTTATGCAATTTGTCCATCAGGTGCTTCAACAGGTTCCTATGAGGCTTACGAAAAAAGAGATGTCAATAATAAAAAATATTTAGGAAAAAGTGTTTTAAATGTAGTTAGTTCAGTTAATTCAAAAATTTCAAAAAAACTAAAAAACAAAAATGTTCATAATCAAAAATTAATAGATTCTTTATTAATTAATCTTGATGGAACTAAACAAAAAAAAAATCTAGGCGCTAATGCAATTTTAGCTGTTTCAATAGCTGTTAAAAAACTTTCTTCTAAAATTAAAAAAATACCATTGTATAAATCTTTTTTAATTAAAAAAAACTTTCGCATGCCATATCCTTTAATGAATATAATTAACGGAGGAGCTCATGCAAACAATGGATTAAGAATTCAAGAATTCATGATACGACCTGACAAAGCTAGAAATTTTACAGAAGCGATGAGAATTTGTTTTTTAGTTGTACAAAGTTTGAAAAAATTATTAAAAAATAAAAATTTTTCTACCTCAGTAGGTGATGAAGGAGGTTTTGCTCCTATGATTAATAGAAATGAAAAAGCCTTAGATTTAATTGTACTAGCTATAAAAAAAGCAGGTTTTAAAAATGGAAGTGAAGTTTCAATATGCCTAGATGTTGCTGCTAATGAATTATTTAAAGATAAAAAATATTCTATACATTCAAATAAATTTATTACTGTTGAAAAAACTATTAAAAATTATAAAAAAATTATAAATAAATATGATATCAAATCCATTGAAGATCCCTTTGAAGAAAACGATTGGATTTCATGGAAAAAGCTAATGAAATCTAATAAAAAATTACAAATTGTTGGAGACGATTTATATGCAACTAATCTTGATAGATTGAAGAAAGGATTTTTGAACGGGTCATCCAATTCTATTTTAATTAAACTAAATCAAATAGGCACAGTCACTGAAACGCTAGAGGTTATTAAATTTGCCAAAATAATTGGTTATAAAACTATAATTTCGCATAGATCTGGTGATAGTGAAGATACTTTCATAGCCGATCTTGCAGTAGGCACTGATTCTAGCCAAATTAAAACAGGATCATTATCTAGATCCGAACGCGTTTCCAAATACAATCAATTATTACGTATAGAAGAAGATCTAGGAAAAAAGACAAAAATGAATAGTATTTAAAAATGTTAAATAAAATTAAAAAAAATTTTTTTTTAATAACTTCTATCTTTTTACTAATATTTTTTTTAATTAATTTATTAGGGGGAGAAAGAGGTGTATTTTCATACCTAAAGAAAAAAAAAATATTAATTAACGTACAAAAAGAAGAGCTTAAATTAACAAATAAAATAAATGACTTAGAATTTAAAAATTTGTTACTTACAGAAAAACTAGATTTAGATTACATAGAAACTCTTATTAGACAAAAATTTATGTATGGAAAAAAAGATGAGACTTTATATATAATTAATAATAATGAAAATTAGACATCCAGAAAAAGTTAATAAACCAATTAATCCGATAAAAAAAAAACCAAGTTGGATTAAATCTAAGCTTACAAATACTCAGGATTTTTTTTTAACAAAAAGCGTAGTTAATCAATATAAATTAAAAACTGTTTGTGAAGAAGCTAACTGTCCTAACATTACAGAATGTTGGAGTAAAAAACATGCTACTTTTTTAATTATGGGCGACATATGTACTAGAGCGTGTGCTTTTTGCAATGTGATAACAGGCAAACCAAAAAAACTTGATCCATATGAACCTACCAAAATTTCATTTGCAGTTAAAAAATTAAATTTAAAACATGCAGTAATTACTTCTGTTGATAGAGACGATCTTGATGATGGGGGCGCACAACACTTTTATGAAGTAATTAGAGAAACAAAAAAAAATAATCCTGAAACCACTATAGAAGTTCTAACTCCGGATTTTCTCAGAAAAGAAAATTCATATATAAAAGTTATTAATGCTAAACCAGATGTTTTTAATCATAATATTGAAACTGTGCCTGGTCTTTATAAAAAGGTAAGACCTGGTTCTAGATATTTTGCATCTCTAGAACTTTTAAAAAATGTAAAAAAAATAAATAAAAGCATTTTTACTAAGTCAGGGTTAATGGTAGGCTTAGGTGAAAATAAAGACGAAATCGTCCAAGTCATGGACGATTTAAGATCTGCAGAAGTTGATTTTTTAACGATTGGCCAATACTTGCAACCAACCGTTAAGCATCATCCTCTTGATAGATATTACAATCCTCAAGAATTTAAAGAATTAGAAAACATTGCTAGATTAAAAGGATTTTTAATGGTTTCATCATCACCTCTTACAAGATCTTCATATCATGCTGATGAGGATTTCGATAAACTAAAAAAAGCAAGATTAAATCAAACTAATGCCCAAAGCATCAGTTAAAAAATTAATCAAATGTAATAAAGTTCAATTAATTGATTTAGTTCTTGATATTGAAAAATATCCTGAATTCGTACCATTTTGTGTAGACGCACAAGTCCACGAAAAGAAAAATAAAGATAATTTAATATTAATTATTGCAGATCTTACGATTGGCAAGGGTCCATTTAAAGATACTTATAAAAGTGATGTTAAATACAATATAAAAAAAGACTTTATTCATGTAACTAATCTCGATGGTCCTTTAAAACATTTAGAAAATACTTGGCATTTTAAAGAAAAAGACAATATTACAGAAGTTTCATTTGATGTTGATTTTGAACTAAAAAATGAATTTTTAAATATTATTATGGCTAAATCTTTTCAATTTGCTTTAGAAAAAATTTCTGAGGCTTTTCAAAAAAGAGCAGAGACCCTATTTGGCAAAAGTTAAAATTAAATTTAAAGCTTTGCCAACTGTACTCATTTGAATTAAGTGCCTTTTTTTACTTTTAAAAAAATACCTTTTAACTAGTGTTTTGTTGCCTTTTTTAATACCAATATAGACCAATCCTACCGGTTTTTTTCTTGTCCCTCCTTTTGGTCCAGCAACACCGGTTATTGAAACAGAAATATTAGTTTTAGCAATTCTATTTAAATTTTTAACCATAGATAAACAAGTTTCGTAACTTACAGCACCATGCTTAATTAAAATTTTTTTGGGAATTTTTAAAATATTTATTTTAGATTGATTAGAATATGTAATTAGACCAAGATTAAATACTTTAGAAGATCCACTAATTGATGTAATAGAGCTTGATAGTAAACCCCCAGTGCAGGATTCAGCAAATGAGATTTTAAACCTTTTCTTTTTTAATAGTTTAACAACTTTTAAAGAAATTTTTTTCATGAACTAATAACCATATATAAAACTAAAACAGCCACAACATACAACCCAGCTGCAACATCATCCATAATAACACCAAAACTATTTTTAAAATTTTTATCATAATAACTTACGGGGTACGGCTTAGCTATGTCAAATATTCTGAATAAAATAAACATTATAAAATATGATGTTAAAACTTCACTTGTTTCTTTAGGATCTGTATGTGCAATTTCATAAAGACATATTGGAATAGATTGACCGATAAATTCATCAATTACAACTTCTTTAGGATCTTTATTATCTAAATTTTTTATAAAAATATTTACAACATAAAGAGACAAAAAAAATATCAGGATTATTAAAATTAAAACAATATTTGGTGAAACATTCAAAATATGAAGTATAAAAAATAAAAATATAGTAGTAGTTAGGGATGCGATGCTGCCTGGAATTTTACTGATTTTTCCAATACCAAATAGTGTGACAAATAAAAAAACTATATTATTCATTATAATTAAAAACAGAAGTTATTACTTCGCATGCTATAGCTTTTTCTTTTCCGATTAAACCTAATTTTTCTGTTGTTTTACCCTTAATATTAATTTGATCAGTTGAAATATTACATAGTTCGGAAATTATTTTAATTATTTTTTTTTTAAATTTTTTTAATTTAGGTTTTTGAGTTATAATATTTATGTCTATATTGTTTATATAGAATTTCTTTTTCTTAATTTCATCGATTACCTGCTTTAATAGAATTGTTGATCTTATATTTTTAAATTTCTTATTTTTATCTGAAAATTTTTCACCTATATCACCCATTTTACATGCTCCTAACAATGCATCTATAATTGCATGCAATACAGGGTCTCCATCAGAATGACCTAACGTACCTATTTTTGATTTAATTTTTAAACCACCTAAAAAGAGCTTTTTATTTTTAACTAATCTATGAACATCAAATCCAATCCCATAATTAATTTTTTTTGTTTCCATGTCATTCTGATAGGTAATTTTGTAATTTGAACTTTCTCCTCTAATAAATTTAACTTTTAAATCTTTTTGAATAAATAGTGTAGACTCATCTTGAATTTTTCCTTTTTGTTTTTTTACTAAAGAATATAAATCTTTATATCTGAACGCTTGCGGTGTTTGCGTTAACAAAGCATTTTCTCTTAATAAATTGTATGTATTTTTTCTATATTTATATTTAATAGAGTCTGGTGAATTAATAAATGGAACTACAGCTTTATTTTTTTTTAAATTACTTAGAAGTTTCTTGAGGAGTTTTATAGAAAAGTTTGGTCGAGCAGCGTCATGAACAAAAACGTTTTTAATTTTTTTTTCTTTAATAAAATTAAGAGCTTTTAACGAAGATTCTGCTCTAGTTTTACCACCTATTATAATAGTAGCGTTTTTAATATTTAAGTTTTTTATATTTTTTTTATGTTTTTTATTAATAACAAGTATAATTTTGTTGAATTTTTTGAAGTTTTTAGCTTTATCAATTGAGTGTTTTATTAAAGATTTTCCTTTATATAAGTAGTAGGGTTTAGGTGTTTTGGAATTAAATCGTCTACTATCGCCCGCAGCTAAAATTATGAAACAATTATTCATGAATAAAATATTTAATTAGTATATTTATTACATAATGCTGGAATTTATCAAAAAAAATATATTTTTAATTTTAATATTTATAATCACTCTATCAGTAGGTTTTTTGACGTTTTTAACCTTTATAGATAAAAGTTTTATTAAATTAACAGATATTAATCTTCAATATTTATTGATTTTTAATTTGTTTTTGCTTTTGATTTTTTTTGTAGCTACATTTATTGAAGTTAAAAATTCATTAAAAAATGACATAAGTACAGATGGATCTAGATCTAATAAAAAATACATAGGCTTTTTTTCATTATTTACTTTAATACCATCAGTCTTAATTTCAGTTTTTTCTTTATTTTTATTTTCTTTTGCTCTTGAAAAATATTTTGACAGCAAAATTACTTCAGCTGTAAACAATTCTTACGAAATAACCAAAAAATATGTTGATGATGTAAGAAATAAAATTGAGTCAGATATAGTGTTAATAGGGTATGATATAAATAAAAATGTTAATCTTTTTTACGACAATCCTAAAAGTTTTAAAAATATTTTAACTACACAAAAATATGTAAGAGACGTAGACGAAATACACTTGATAGATAGTAAGGGTAATTTAATAGCAACAACATTAGAAAACAATAAATTATTTGAACCACCTAGTGAAAATGCATTAGAAATGGTTTTTGCCGAAGAAAGATCACTAAAAATAATTAATGCGTACGAGAATAAATCCGCAGCGATACTTAAATTAAATGCATATATAGACACATATCTTTATGTGGTAAAGTTTTTAGACTCCGAAATTTCCAATTATTTAAAAGAGTCACAGGAGGCTTTAAATTTTTATTATACTGTAGAAAACAAAAGAACTGGTATAAAAATTTCCTTTATATTAATTTATTTAGTTGTCGTAACTTTATTGTTATTTTTATCAATTTCAATTGCAATAAAATTTTCTTCTAGATTTTTTAGATCTATTAGTAATCTTATCTCAGCATCATCAAATATTGGTAAAGGAAATTTAGAATCTAAAGTCCCAGAACTTAAAACTGACAAAGAACTTGAGGTATTAAATAAAAATTTTAATTTAATGATAGATCAACTTAAAAACCAACAAGAAAAATTATTATTAAAAGAACGACACGAAGCTTGGGAAAACGTTGCACGAAAACTGGCACATGAGATTAAAAATCCACTTACTCCAATTCAATTAACTATTGATAGACTGAAAAATAAATATTCTGAAAAAATTCATTCTTCTGATAAAGATAATTTTAATGACTATCTTAAAACTATAATAAAACAAATTAATCAAATAGAAAATTTAGTTAATGAGTTTTCTGATTTTGCAAGAATGCCGAAACCTATATTAAAAAAAAATAATTTATTAGATATTATTAATGAAAATATTAAATTGTTAAAAGAGATGGACAATACAATAAATTTTAATTTTAAATGTTCAAATAAAAAAGTTTTATTTATTTGTGATTATGAACAAATCAATAGAGTTTTTTTCAACTTAATTAAAAATTCAATTGAAAGTATCCAAGAAAGAGCATCGAAACATGCTGATTTTGCTAAAAAAATTGATATAGAAATAACAAGCAAAAATGATTATATAACAATTAAAATAACAGACAATGGAACAGGTTTTTCTGAAGAAAATTTAAGCAATATTTTAAAACCTTATTTTACAACAAAATCGAAAGGAACTGGTTTAGGTTTATCAATAGTTAACAAGATTATAAGTGACCATGATGGTGATATTAAATTCGAAAAAATTAAAACAGGTGCAAAAATAATTATAAACTTCCAAAAAAATGTCTACTGAAATATTAATTATAGATGATAATGCAGATATTAGAAATATCCTTGATGATTTAATCAAAGACGCTGGATACAAAACCAGACTAGCGGCAAATTACAATCAAGCATTGATTGAAATCGATAAAAAATTACCTGATGTTGCTATAATTGATGTCAAACTAGATAAAGGAGATAATGATGGTATAAAACTTTTATCTCACATTAAAAGTAAAAATAAAGATATCCCTGTAATTATTATATCTGGTCATGCAAATATAGAAATGGCCGTTAATTCTTTAAAATCTGGAGCATTTGAATTTATTCAAAAACCTTTTGATCAAGAAAGGTTAATGAATTTCGTAAATAGAGCTGTTGAAAATTTTAATCTTAAAAACAAAAATAAAGAATTAGAAACAAAACTTTTTCATTCATATGAATTAGTTGGCGAAAGTCCAAATATACAAAAAATTAAAGATCAGATTATAAAATTATCAGAATCAGAAAGTAGAATATTTATTAATGGACCAACTGGATCAGGAAAAGAACTAATAGCAAGAAAAATACACAAACTTTCTAAAAGGAAAAAAGGACCTTTTATAATATTAAATGGTGCACTTTTAGATGTAAAAAAATATGAGCTAGAATTATTTGGTGAAGAAAAATCTAATGGTGCAATTTCTTATGGTGCACTTGAAAAAGCATCAGGTGGTATTTTATTAATAGATGAGGTTTCGGAAATTCCTTTAGAGACTCAATCAAAAATATTAAGAGTTTTAATTGATCAAAAATTTAAAAGAATTAATGGCGACCATGATATTAGAGTTGATGTACGAATTATTTGTTCATCTACAAAAGACATAAAGAATGAAATTAAAATAGGTAATTTTAGGGAGGATTTATTTCATAGATTAAATGTTTTTCAAATAGATGTAGATTCGTTAAGGAATAGAATTAGTGATATTCCTTTGTTAATCACATATTTTTTAGAAAAAATTTCTAAAAGTTATAATATTAAAAAATTTAGTATTGACACAAATAATCAATATTTAATTAATTATACTTGGCCTGGCAATGTAAGAGAATTAAGAAATTTGATTGAACGAATGGCTATATTATCACCAGTAACAGACGAAAAAGTATCAAACATAATTAAGGAATCGCTAAAAAACTCTGATGATGATAGTTATAAGATAGAAAACACTTTGGCCTTTCCTCTAAAAGAAGCAAGAGAAAATTTTGAAAGAGAATACTTAACGACGCAACTTAAAAAATTTGGCGGAAATATATCAAAAACTGCAAAATTTGTTGGCATGGAAAGATCAGCTTTACATAGAAAATTAAAAGGATTGGGAGTAAAGGATTTAAATTAATATGAATATAATAATTTGCGGCGCTGGACGAGTAGGTTTTACAATAGCAAAACTATTAAGTGAACAAAATCACTCAATTACTGTGATAGATCAATCCAGTGAAGATATACAAAAAATTAATGATACATTAGACGTTAAGGGAATAGTTGGTAAAGCAACATATCCTGCAATTTTAGAAAAAGCAGACGCTGCTAATACTGACATGATTATTGCGGTTACTAGAAATGACGAAATTAACATGCTTATATGTCAAATTGCATATACTGTTTTTAAAATATCCAAGAAAATTGCAAGAATAAGATCTCAAGATTACTTGAACCCTAAATTTTCAAATGTTTACAATAAGGAAAATCTTCCTATAGATGTTATTATATCACCAGAAATTGAAATTGCCAAATCTATACAAAGAAAGCTTGAAGCGCCAGGTGCTCTGGATAATGTTCCGTTTGCTGAAAGCAAAATAAGATTACTCGAAATAAACGTTAATAAAAACTGTCCTTTGATTGGCATTAAACTAAACGATCTAACAAAAAAATTTCCAAAATTAGAAGCTAATATCTTAGGAGTTATCAGAAATGAAAAATTTATTATATTAAAAAAAAATGATATTATGAAAGAAAATGACAAGGCTTATGTCTTAATTAATTCAACGCAAATGGAACAAACTTTGTCAGCCTTCGGCCATGAGGAAAAAATTTCAAATAAAATTTTAATTATTGGAGGAGGAAATATTGGTTTTAACTTAGCACAAAATATAGAGAAATCTTTCGAATCAGCAAGAATAAAAATAATTGAAAAAAATAAAGATAGAGCAGAATTTATTGCAAGTAAACTTAATAACTCAATTGTAATTAACGGTAATGGACTAGAAGAAGATGTTTTAACTGAGGCCAACTTAGAAGAAATAGAAACAGTTTTGGCTCTAACAAACGATGATGAAGATAATTTAATGGTAGGTGTCTTAGTAGAAAAATTCTCAAAAGATAAAAGAACAATGGCATTAATTAACAAACCAAATTACGCCCTGTTACAATCATCTTTAAAGATTGATGACCTGATTGATCCAAGAATGAATACAGTTTCAAGTATTTTAAAACATGTTCACAAAGGAACAATCGAAACAGCATACAGCATACTTAATGGTGAATATGAAGTAATTGAAGCTGAAATTATTGAAACATCTGAACTAATTAATAAAGAACTGAAAAAAGCAAATCTTCCAGAAGAAATTAGAATAGGAGCAATTTTAAGAGACAAGGATATAATTATTCCAAGATCAAATTTTATTTTTCAAAAAGATGATATTGTCGTATTTTTAGCAAAAAGAGATCATTTATCAATTGTAGAAAATATGTTTCGAATTAGCTCTATCTAATTTTAATGAATTATTTTAGTATAATTTATCTTGGAATTTTTTCTTTAATAATTTCTGTATTTTCATTTTTTAACATAATTTATTCTTATTATTTTAATTTATACTTAAATTTAAATAGTTATTTTTATTCTTTAATTGTATCATTATTTCTAGGATTTATTTTTATATTTAAAAGTAAAAAAAATTTTAAAACATCTATATATTACAAAATTTTAACTGTAGTTTTGGGATATTTTGTTTTAACCTTTTTAATTTCAATTCCATATTATTTTAGCATTTATAACTTAACATTTTTAGACTCTTATTTTGAATCTATATCTGGCTTCACTTCAACAGGGTTCACAATATTTGATAATATCAAACATTTGGACCAAAGTTTAATATTGTGGAGATCATCTTCACAATGGATTGGTGGTTTATATTTTTTATCTTCAATAATTTTACTTATAGATATTTTTGATACTAGTTTTAAGAAAACATTAACTAATTTTTTGTCTTTCGATACTACTGAAACTTTAAAACAATCATTTAAAATACTTATTTTATACACATCATTAACTTTTTTTATTTTTTTAATTTTAAAACTTATAGATCTAAGAACATTTGATGCATTCAATTTATCAATGACTTTAATTTCTTCTGGTGGTTTTATGCCAGTAAATAATTTGTCGAATATTATCAATACTAATTTAAAAGAAATAGTTTTTTCTTTGTTAATGTTATCTTCTTTTTTTAGTATTTTTTTTGTCTATAATTTATTTCTTTTTAAAAAAAAAAATATTATTTTTTTTCAGGAAGATATTTATTTACTTATATACCTTTTGGTTCTCTTACTATTATTTTTTTTACTATTAAATTATGGATATAATTTTAGTGTCATATTACTTTCATTAACTAGTAGTATTTCTAATATTGGAATTTCTTTAAATAAATCTCCCCAAAACCTTTCATTTGTATTTCTTATCCTGGTTATTATAGGTGGTTCATTTTTTTCTACCAGCTCTGGCATAAGATTTTTAAAACTTTACGCACTTTTTAAATTTTCTATAAACAATCTCATTCTTCATGCTCGACCCAAAAATATTTTTTTAAATAAATATCCACTATTCAATGTAAATATAGAAGATGTTGAAATTAATAAATATTTTCTATCTGTAATAGTTTTTATTATATCTTTGTTCCTACTATCGTCATTATTAACAATTTCTGATATCTCTCTAGAAACATCATTTAAATTATCAATTTTAACAATAATGAATACTGCCAATTCTTACATGTATGGATTGAGTGATTTTAATTTTCAAGATTTACAATTTTTCACGAAAATTTACATTATTATTTTTATGATTATCGGCAGAATTGAATTATTAACTTTACTAATAATAATAAAGAAATTTCTTTTTAGAAGTTAATACATCTAGATTTCTGAAAAAAATAATCTTATATTGTTTAACTTATAAATTACTTTTTTTGCGCTCTTAGCTCAGTTGGATAGAGCATCGGTTTTCTAAACCGAGGGTCGAAGGTTCGAATCCTTCAGAGCGCGCCACTTATAATACAATCTCAGGTAGATCTTTTGAACTATATTTAGTCTATTAAAAAAAAACTTATCTAAATATAGATTAAGAAAAATTTTGATTGATAGAAAATTTAATTAAATAGATAATTAATTTAATTCAAAAACTGTTTTTGAATTATTTGTTAACAAATAAATAAAAGGAAGAATATGTTTAAATATATAAAACAATTGACTTCTTTCGTAGCAATGGTTGCTGTGCTTTTCGCATTTTCAACAGAAGCTATGGCAAAGAAATCAAAAACTCTTAAAAACACTCAAAAGAAAGGCTTTGTAAGATGCGGTGTATCTCAAGGTTTGCCTGGATTTTCTAATGCTGATGCATCGGGAAATTGGACAGGTGTAGACGTTGATGTGTGTAGAGCAGTTGCTGCAGCAACTTTAGGTGATGCGAACAAAGTTAAGTTCACTCCACTAAGTGCTAAAGAAAGATTTACTGCTTTAACATCTGGTGAAATTGATATTTTATCAAGAAACACTACATGGACACTTTCTAGAGATGCTGACATTGGTCTTACTTTCGTTGGAGTAAACTTCTACGATGGTCAAGGATTTATGGTTAGAAAAAATTCAGGAATTACTTCTGTAAATCAATTTAAGAATGGAATTTCTGCTTGTACAAACATTGGTACAACAACTGAGCTTAACATGAGAGACTTCTTTAATTCTAGAGGAATTTCTTATGAGCCTGTAGCTTTTGAAAAAGCTGACGAAGTTGTTGCTGCTTATGACTCTGGAAGATGTGATACTTACACAACTGATAAATCTGGTTTAGCTGCACAAAGAACTAAAATGCAAAACCCAGATGAACATATTGTGTTACCAGAAACGATTTCAAAAGAACCTTTAGGTCCTGTTGTTCGTCAAGGTGACTCAGTTTGGGAAGATATCGTTAGATGGTCTTTAAATGTTATGATCGAAGCTGAAGAATATGGTATTACTTCAGCAAATGCAGATTCTATGAAAAATTCTGAAAATCCAGCTATTAAAAGACTTGTTGGTGCAGAAGGTGAATTAGGTGCTGCGTTCGGTTTAGATAACGAATGGAGTTTAAGAATTATTAAGCAAGTTGGAAATTACGGTGAAAGCTATAAGAGAAATATAGCTGATACTGGTATTTTACCTGACAGAGGTCCTAACCAATTATGGACAAAAGGTGGAATACTTTACGTACCACCTGCAAGATAATTATATCTTAATAAACTTTAAAAAGGGCTAGATTTTTCTAGCCCTTTTTTTTATATTCCACATTTATGAACGCCAAAATAAGAAAAATAATACCTCAGATACTTACATTAGCTGTTGTTGCTCTAATTTTTGGTTTTTTTACCATTAATGCTCAAACAAACATGGAAAATCGAGGTATTGAATTTGGTTATGGATTTTTGACCCAGGAGTCATCATTTGATGTTCAATTTTCCTTAATTGAATACGATGGATCACACTCTTACGCTAGAGCTTATTTAGTTGGTTTATTAAACACCCTTTTAGTAGCTTTTATTGGCATAATAATATCTACCGTGCTCGGTGTTGTTATAGGTATTGCAAGATTATCTCCTAATTATCTAATAGAACGTACAGCAGCTTTTTATGTAGAGTTCTTTAGAAATATTCCATTACTTTTACAAATTTTCTTTTGGTATTTTGCTGCACTAAGAGCACTACCTTTACCACAAGATGCTGATGCCATATTAGGTGTATTTTTTTTAACAATTAAAGGTCTTTTTGTACCACGATTTGTTTGGGAAAATTTAGATATTTTCTTTTATTCAATTTTAGCAGCTTTCATTTCTATAATTGTAATCAAAAATTATGCTAAAAAATTACAAGAAAACGAAGGCAAACAACTACCTGTTTTATCTATATCTTTTGGTTTATTTATAATTCTACCGTTAATAACGTTTTTAATTGGAGGTGTTTCATTAAGTTTTGAAATACCAGTTATAAAACAATTATCTACTACATCATTTGTTTATGAAGGAGGACTTGGAATTCCACCAGAGCTTATTGCTTTAACATTAGCGTTAGCTCTCTATACAGCTACTTTTATTGCAGAATGTGTAAGAGCAGGAATTCAAGGAGTTAGCAAAGGTCAAAAAGAAGCAGCAGCATCCATTGGTTTAACACCTAATCAAGTTTTAAAATTAGTTATTATGCCTCAAGCATTAAGAATTATAATTCCACCAACCACAAATCAATATTTAAATTTAACAAAAAATTCTTCTCTAGCTGCAGCTATAGCATATCCAGACTTAGTTTTAGTTTTTGCAGGAACTGCTTTAATGCAAACAGGTAGGGCAATAGAAATCGTATCAATTACTATGTTTACGTATTTATCAATAAGTTTATCAATTTCTATATTAATGAATTGGTATAACAAACGAATTGCAATAACTGAAAAATAATGAAAAAATTGAATTTTTTAAAACCAGACATAGATAACTTAAATATTTATTTATATTCAGGAGCTAGTTTAATTTTCTTAGCTATTTTAGACGTTTTTTTAGGATCTTTCTTTAAAATCAGTATCTTTTCATTCTTGCCTAACTTTTTAAGTTTTTTATTTCCACTAATAATCGGAACTATAGGACTTCATCTTATAAGAATTGAATTTTCAGGTGTTAAAAACTTAGATTTGATTAATGAAAATTTTAACACTAATAATTTTAATGCAATCTTATCACTATTAATTATTTTTATAATTATTAAAGTTACGCCTGAAACACTAAGCTGGTTTATTTTAGATGCGAATATTTCAGGTGACACCAAAGAGGCCTGCACAGGTTCTGGAGCTTGTTGGACATATATTAAAGTATGGATGAGGAGATTTATGTACGGTATGTATCCAAATGAGCTACAGTGGAGAGTTAATGTTGCTTTTTTAATTCTAATAGCATTAGCTTTTGTTGGTTACCTTCCATCAGAAAAACTAAAAAAATTCCTAACTTTATACTATGTTATTATTTATCCGATAATTGCATTTATATTAATTTATTATTTAATATCTGGAGGAGCTTTTGGATTAGAATGGGTTGAAACAGGTGCATGGGGAGGTTTGTCATTAACTTTTATTGTTTCTTTCTTTTGTTTAATTTTTTGTTTTCCAGTAGGAATGTTTTTAGCTTTAGGTAGAAGATCTCAACTTCCAACTTTAAAATACATATCAATAGGATTTATCGAATTTTGGAGAGGCGTACCGCTAATTACCGTTTTGTTTATGTCATCTGTGATGTTTCCAATGTTTTTGCCTGAAGATTTTTTTATGGATAAATTAGTAAGAGTTATTATTGCAATATCTTTATTTGAAGCAGCTTATGTTGCGGAAGTTATTAGAGGAGGATTGCAAGCTTTACCAAAAGGTCAATATGATGCTGCAAAGTCTTTAGGTATGGGATATTGGAAAATGCATATTTTTGTTATTTTACCACAAGCACTTAAACTAGTTATTCCGGGTATAGCAAATACTTTTTTAGCTCTAGTAAAAGACACACCATTAATTTTTGTAGTTGGATTGTTGGAGATTACCGGAATGCTTGGTTTGGCAAAAACTAACCCTAAATGGTTAGGTTTTGCTATGGAAGGCTATGTATTTGCTGCTATAATCTTTTGGATTATTTGTTATGCAATGAGTAAATATAGTTATAACTTAGAATTAAAATATAAAACTGAAAGATAAAAATATGTCAGATCCAATTATTAAAATTGAAGGTATGAACAAATGGTTTGGCGATTTTCAAGTTTTAAAAGATGTTAATTTGTCAGTTGAAAAAAATAAAAAAATTGTAGTTTGTGGTCCTTCAGGATCTGGTAAGTCTACTTTAATAAGATGCATTAATAGACTAGAAGAACATCAAAAAGGATCAATAATTGTAGACGGTAAAGAGCTTTCAGAAAATACAAAAGATATAGAAAAAATTAGAGCAGAGGTCGGTATGGTGTTTCAACAATTTAATTTGTTTCCACACTTATCGATTTTAGATAATTGTACCTTAGCTCCAATATGGGTAAAAAAAATGCCAAAAAAAGAAGCTGAAGAACTAGCAATGAAACAGCTAAAACAAGTTCAGATTGTAGATCAAGCTAATAAATTTCCTGGTCAACTTTCAGGTGGACAGCAACAACGTTGTGCAATTGCAAGAGCACTTTGTATGGAACCTAAAATCATGCTTTTTGACGAACCTACATCGGCATTAGACCCTGAAATGATAAAAGAAGTGTTAGATGCAATGGTCAATCTCGCAAAAGCTGGTATGACAATGATTGTTGTTACACATGAAATGGGTTTTGCAAAAGAAGTTGCTGATGAAGTTATATTCATGGATGAAGGAATGATTGTAGAAAAAGCTGAGACAAAGGAATTTTTTGCTAATCCAAAAAGTGACAGAACTAAATTGTTTTTAAGTCAAATTTTATAAGGAACTACACAATATATTTTAGAATCATTATAAACAAAAGACCCATTTTGATACAGTTTTGTACATCTAGCCTATCAATTAAGTCGTTTTGTCAAGACATTATTTAAATATTTTTTTTTATTTTAGGGCTTGCGCTCTACCTCAAGAAATAGTTCAATACTGTTTTTTAATTAATTAAGAGGGGTCTTAATGGAAGATAATTTTAACAAACATTTGGGAAATAAATTAAAGTTAAGAAGATTAGCTTTAGGTTTAACTCAAACAAAAGTTGCTAAGGCAATCAATGTAACATTTCAACAAATTCAAAAATATGAAAAAGGAACTAACGGTGTTAGCTCAATAAGATTATTACAGTTATCAAACTATTTAAAAGTACCAATAAGTTATTTTTTTGAAGATTTTCCTGAATATTTAATAAACGCAGAAAAAATTAAAGAAGGTCATTTAAGCGTTAACTACAATTTTCTAATAAAGCTTTATTCTGAATTAACTAATGATCAAAAAATAAAGTTTAACAAAAATTTAGCTTCATCAGGAAGTTTAGAAGTTTCTAAGGCTGTATAATAAATAATTTTGGCTCCTCGGGCAGGACTCGAACCTGCGACCAATTGATTAACAGTCAACTGCTCTACCAACTGAGCTACCGAGGAATATAAAAATCAAAATTTACTTTTTTTTAAGGGTAAAACAACTATTATTTTTGGAGGCAACGCCCGGAATCGAACCGGGATACAAGGATTTGCAATCCTCTGCGTAACCATTCCGCCACGTTGCCACTAAATATATAATAAATCAATTTAACACTTGTTTATATAATTGTTTTTTTCAATTAGTCTATAAATTTTCGCTTAAAATGACGATTGTTTATTCAAATGATTAATTTATAAACTAAAAATAGATATGAGTTTAGATAAATATAATCATTCTAAAGTTGAAAATCGCATTTATTCATATTGGGAGAAAAATAAACTTTTTCAACCAAGGAAAAATAAAAAAAAATTTTCTATTGTAATACCACCTCCCAATGTAACTGGTAGCCTACATATGGGTCACGCTTTAAATAATTCTATTCAAGATTTGTTAACTCGCTATCATAGAATGAATAATTATGAAACTTTATGGCAACCAGGAACAGATCATGCAGGAATAGCAACTCAGGCACTAGTTGAAAAAAAACTAGCAGGCGAAAATATAAACAAAAATGATTTAGGCAGAGATAGATTTATCAAAAAGGTATGGGAATGGAAAAATGAATATGGCGACATAATCATTAACCAACTAAAAAAATTAGGATGTTCTTGTGACTGGTCACGTAATGCATTTACAATGGATAAGAATCTTTCAAAATCTGTAATAAAAGTATTTGTTGATCTTTATAATAAAAAGTTAATCTATAAATCAAAAAAGTTAGTTAATTGGGACACTGTATTAAAAACAGCTATATCTGATCTTGAGGTAGATCAACGAGATGTTAATTCTAAACTCTACTATATTAATTACCCAATTGAAGAAAGTAGTGAATTTATAACAATCGCTACTACGAGACCTGAAACTATGCTTGGAGACACAGCCGTTGCAGTAAATTCTAAAGATAAAAGATACAAAAAATATGTTGGCAAAAACGTATTACTGCCTCTAGTTGGGCGAAAAATAAAAATTATAACAGACAATTATGCTGATCCAGACCAAGGAACTGGAGCTGTTAAAATTACTCCAGCTCATGATTTTAACGATTATGAAGTTGGAGTTAGAAATAAACTAGAAATTGTAAATATATTTACTGATGATGGAAAAATAAACAAAAATGCGCCAAGTGAATTTGTTGGTTTAGATAGATTTCAAGCTAGAAGAAAAATACTTAACATTTTAACTGAAAAGCAGTTGTTGGTTAAGGAAGAAAATATTAAAAATAAAGTTCCTTATGGTGACAGATCAAATTCAATTATAGAACCTTATTTGACTGAGCAATGGTTTGTTGATGCAAAAAAACTTTCAGTAAAAGCAAAAAAAATTGTTAAATCAAATAAGACAAAGTTTTATCCAGGAAATTGGTCAAAAACTTATTTTCAGTGGATGAACAATATTGAGCCATGGTGTATTTCAAGACAACTTTGGTGGGGACATCAAATTCCTGCTTGGTACGGACCTGATAAAAAAATATTTGTTGGAAAAAATGAAAGTGAAGTTAAAAAAAAAGCAAAAAAATATTATAAAAAAGATTTTAAGTTATTCAGAGATCCTGATGTTTTAGATACATGGTTTTCATCAGGTTTATGGGCTTTTGCAACATTAGGTTGGCCAGAAAAGAATGATTATATAAAAAAATTTTATCCTACCTCAGTTTTAGTTACGGGATTTGATATTATTTTCTTTTGGGTTGCTCGTATGATTATGTTTGGTATGGAGTTCTTAAATAAAGAACCATTTAAAGATATTTATGTTCATGCATTAGTTAGAGATGAAAAAGGACAGAAAATGTCAAAATCTAAAGGCAATGTTATAGATCCATTAGAACTTATTGATAAATATAGCGCAGATGCACTAAGATTCACCTTGCTCTCAATGGCTTCTCCAGGAAGAGATGTGAAATTATCTGAAGATAGAGTTAAGGGTTATAGAAATTTTTTAAATAAATTATGGAATGCTAATAATTTTTTAATTCAGAATAAATGTTCATTTAAAAATATTCCAAAAAAACCAAAAATTTCAATTAATATTAACAAATGGATATATGCAGAACTATTAGAAACCAAAAAAAATGTTGAAAAAAACATAAAAGATTATCGTTTTGATGAGGCTGCTAGAAATTCTTATCAATTTGTTTGGCATTCCTATTGTGACTGGTATTTAGAGCTTACTAAAACCATTCTTTACTCTAACAACAAAAAATCTATTAAAGAAACAAGAGAGGTTTCTAGCTATATATTCAAAGAAATTCTTATATTAATGCATCCTTTTATACCATTTGTAACTGAAGAAATTTGGTTAAAAAATAAGCTAGATAATTCTAAAAAAAATTACCTTATGCTAGCGAACTGGATATCTGGTACATCTAAAAAAGACAAAGACTTCAAAGAAGTTGAAAAAATTATTAATATAATTTCACAATTAAGATCTTTTAAAAATGAATTAAATGTCAGCCCTGGTTCATTTGTGGACATGTCGTTAAGTAATATTAGTGTAAATAGCAAAACCTTCTTTAAAAAGAATGATACAGTTCTTAAGAAACTGGGAAGAATCAATAATTTTTTTGATAAAGATAAGGATAAACCCTCAGCAACAATGGTTATTTCAGGAGATATTTTTAAAGTTTATTTTGAAGAAAACGTAGATTTGAAGACAATAAAAGAAAATTTATTAAATAAACAAGTTAAGTGCCAAAATGAAATAGATAAGATAAATTCTCGCCTTAATAATAGAGATTTTATATCTAGAGCACCAAAACATATTGTTGATCAGGAAAAAACTAACTATAATAATTTGAAAAATGATATTAAAAAAATATCATTAACAGTAAAAAGTTTATAATGACAAAATTTAATAAAAAAAAACTACCAAGCAGACATACATCGTTAGGTCCAGATAAAGCACCTCAAAGATCATTTTATTATGCGATGAATTTAACTGAAAAAGATGTTGCTAAACCTTTTGTAGGTGTCGTTTCTACATGGAATGAAGCAGCACCTTGCAATATAGCTTTAATGAGACAAGCTCAATCTGTAAAAAAAGGTGTAAAACTTTCAGGAGGTACCCCAAGAGAGTTTTGTACAATTACAGTTACTGATGGAATTGCTATGGGCCACGAGGGAATGAAATCTTCACTTGTATCAAGAGATGTAATTGCAGATTCAACAGAACTAACCGTAAGAGGTCATTGTTATGATGCTCTAGTAGGAGTTGCAGGCTGTGATAAATCATTGCCCGGATTAATGATGGCCATGGTTAGATTAAATGTTCCAAGTGTTTTTATTTATGGTGGATCAATTCTTCCAGGAAGATTTAATGGAAAAGATGTAACTGTTGTCGATGTATTTGAAGGAGTTGGTAAATATTCATCAGGAAAAATGACGCAACATGCTTTAAGAAAATTAGAATTAGTAGCTTGTCCTAGTGCAGGTGCTTGCGGAGGACAATTTACTGCTAATACGATGGCGTGTGTCTCTGAAGCCATTGGATTAGCTTTACCTTATTCCGCTGGAACACCAGCACCTTATGAACAAAGAGATAAATATGCTTTACAAAGCGGTAAGGCAGTAATGAATTTGTTAAAAAAAAATATTAGACCAAGACAAATTGTAACTCGAAAATCCTTAGAGAATGCAGCAACTATAGTAGCAGCAACTGGTGGATCAACCAATGCAGCTTTACATTTACCTGCATTAGCAAATGAAATTGGAATTAAATTTGATTTAATGGACGTTGCTAAAATATTTAAAAAAACTCCTTACTTAGCCGATCTAAAACCAGGCGGTAAATATGTTGCTAAGGATATGTGGGCAGCTGGTGGCGTTCCAATGTTACTTAAAACACTTATGGACGGTGGTTATATTCACGGCGATTGTATGACTGTAACTGGAAAAACCATGAGACAAAATTTAAAAAAAGTTAAATTTAATATAAAACAAAAAGTTATGCGTAAATATAATAATCCTTTATCACAAGATGGTGGTGTAGTTGGTTTAAAAGGAAATTTAGCTCCAGATGGCGCAATTGTAAAAATAGCTGGATTAAAAAAATTACAATTTACAGGTAAAGCAAGATGCTTTGATACAGAAGAGTCTGCTTATAAAGCAGTTAAAAATAGAAAATATAAAGATGGAGATATTATAATTATTAGATATGAGGGACCTAAAGGAGGTCCTGGCATGAGAGAAATGCTTCAAACAACGGGAGCCATTTATGGTCAAGGAAAAGGTGAGAAGGTAGCTTTAATAACAGATGGAAGATTTTCAGGAGCGACACGTGGATTTTGTATTGGCCATGTTGGTCCAGAAGCTTCAGTGGGAGGACCAATAGCTTTACTTAGAAATGGAGATATAATTGATCTAGATGCAAAAAAAGGAACTATTAATGTTCGTTTATCTAAAAAAGAATTAGCAAAAAGAAGAAAAAAATGGAAACCAAAAAAAATAAACTTTGGCAATGGTACACTTTGGAAATACGCTCAAACTGTAGGACCGGCTTATCTAGGAGCACCAACACATCCAGGCGGTAAAAACGAAGTAAAAGTATACGCAGATATTTAATGAAAATTAGACCAGTTATTCTCTGTGGTGGAGCTGGAACACGACTGTGGCCCAATCAAAAAAACCACCAAGCAAAGCAATTTATTGATTTTGGAGGTTGGTCATTAATACAAAAAACACTAGAAAGAATAAAAAAACCTGCTTATGACTACCCTATAATAAGCACTAACTTAAAATACTTAAAAGAGGTCAGAAAATCTCTTAAAAAAAATAAGGTTAAAAAATATAAAATAGTCTTAGAACCAGCAAAAAAAAACACAGGACCTGCAATTCTATCCTCGGCATTAATTAAAGATATACCATTAAAACAACCTTTAATGTATTTTGCAGCTGATCATTTAATTGAAAAGTCTCATATTTTAAATAGATCTATTAATAAAAATAAATCTAATTTAGATGATCAGAATATATTTATTTTTGGCATCAAACCCACTAATCCATCAAGTGAATATGGTTATTTTTTAACTAAGAAAATTAAAAAAAATATAAATAAGGTTATTAAATTCATTGAAAAACCAAAAACCTCGAAAGCAAAAGTAGTTATTAAAAATAAAGGATATTGGAATTCAGGAATGTTTTATTTGAGAAAAGATTCTATAATTAATAATTTTAAAAGGTATCAAAACAAAACCTACAAAAGCTGTTTGGAAGCAGTTAACAAAGCAAAATATAGAAATAATACTTATTATCTAAACAAAAGATCTTTTTTGAAATCAATAGAAAAATCTTTTGATTATGCGATTTTAGAAAAAGCAAAAAAAATTAACGCTATTAAATTAGATATACCGTGGTCTGATCTTGGTAGTTGGAGAGAAATATCTAAGATTTATAAAAGAAATAAAGCAAAGTATTTTAAGAAAAAGAATGTTTATTACAGACCATGGGGTAGATACGTTAATTTATTTGAGGGAAAAAACTTTCTTGTAAAAGAGCTTACTGTAAATTCAAAATCATCAATTAGTTTGCAAAAACATCACCATAGATCTGAACATTGGATGGTTACACATGGAAAACCTAGGATTACTATAAATAATAAAAAATTTTTTAAAAAACCGGAAGAGTCTGTTTTTATACCTACGGGCGCAATACATAGAATCGAAAACTATTTTAAAAAAGCTGTCAAAATTATCGAAGTTCAAACAGGACCTATACTTAAAGAAACTGATATCGTAAGGTTTCAAGATATTTACGGTCGTATTAAATAATTAATTTTTCTTTTTAAAAATATCAAAACAATCTAAGAAAAAACTTGTTATTATTTCCCTATTATAATGAACTAAAGGTGTAAGAGCATTTGTTGTTTTATTTTTGGTTAAGTCTGCAGTAAAATATCTTTTAAATTTATCTCTATACACATATCCATTTTTTTCTAATTTATTAATTTTTCTTATCACCGTAGTTCTGGGTATTCTTGTGATGTCCGCTATAGACGAAACATTTAATCCTCTCACTTTTTGCATGTTTTGTATATTTTGAATAACATCTTTATAGTTCATCACTTTATTATCTTTTCTTAGCTGTGAAGTTGAATTTAAAATACATAGTAGAACAATAAATATACTCTCTATATCATTGTGTTTTTTTAAATTCGAAAAATAAGATATTTGAAAATCCAAAAATTTTGTTAAATATATAAGAAACTTTTTGTCTAAATCTCTTTTGATTTGCTCTCTAGTAATCATTTTACTTATGAAATTGTTAGAAATAAAATAATCGGTAAATTTTGATAAAAATTTTGTTAAATTTTCAATTTGCAAGTCTAAAATTCTTCTATCTATTTTATCTGTATTGAGTGTTATTACCCTTTTTTTTTTATCTAAAATTAAAATTTTATCTTTAATTAATTTATCTCTTTTTCTTCTAACAGTTTCTCTTGGTACATTTATAACAGAAGCAATTTTATTTATTTTTAATGCAGAGCTAGATAAATAATATTTATCCATGTTATAAAAATTTTTAAACCCAATATCATCACCAGATCCATTTGAATTAATCTTCTTCTTATATAGCTCGTTAGTAAGAACCATAGCAACCATAGATGCGTCTAAATCATCATAGATAATATTTAATGAAGCTAAATATTCTGTTTGCATTTCATAAAAAACAGGCATTAGTATGGAATAATTTTTTTCTAGTACTGATGAAATTGTTTTATTACTTAATTCCATTGATTTTTTTTTAAAAATTATTATTGTCCATTTTGGGAAATTAATCAAATGGAAATAGTAAAAATTGCCGGACCTTTAATTTTAGCATTCATCATGCTTTCATTAGGCATGGGCTTAACAGTAGGTGATTTTAAAAAGTTAATTACTTACCCAAAAGATTTTTTTGTAGGAGCTTTATCACAAATAATTTTATTTCCAATACTGGCTCTAATATTAGCTTTTGTTTTTCCAATACCTGTAGAATTAAAAGTTGGTTTGATATTATTAGCAGCTGCGCCAGGTGGTGTTACTACAAATATAATTTCAAAGTTTGCTGACGGAAATGTTGCACTATCAATTTCGCTTACTGCAGTGATAAGTTTAATCTGTTTTATAACAGTTCCATTGATTTTTTCTTTTTCTTATCCAATTATTACTGGTGAAAGTTTACCTTTTGATTATTCAATTGGAAATATTATTGTTCAAATATTTTTAATAACAACAATTCCAGTTATTCTTGGAATGATATTAAAAGTTTTATTGCCAAATTTTACAGCAAAATTTGTAAAATTTTTTGTCAATTTATCTTTTATTCTTTTTTTATTTTTCGTGTTTTCAGCTATTTATTCAGAATTTCAAAATATAGCAGGATACTTTAAAGCAAGTGGATTAATCACACTGGTTTTAAATGTAGTGGTCTTGATTGCTGCATTTTTACTATGCAGTATTTTTAAAATTGAAAACAGTTCAAAAAAAACAATTTTAATAGAAACAGGTTTACAAAACGGAACTTTAGCTGTTGTTGTAACAGGTTTAATATTTAATGATCCTATTTATTTAGTTCCAATAGCAACATACTCTTTAATTATGTATGCAGTTATATTTATCTATGTAATTGGTTTGAAATTTATTCATGTTAAAGATAGTGAATAGAAAATGAATATTTCATCTGGATATATTTATTTATTTCTAGCAATAATACTTGGAATTTGTGCAAATGGATTCTTAAAAACTACCAATGGTTTTACTAATATATTTCCTACTATTTTTTGTGTTACATCAATCGTCCTTTGTTTATTTTGCTTATCTAAAGCAATGAATATAATTCCTGTTGGATTTACCTATGCAACATATGGAGGATTAACAATTACTGCAGTAACTATCTTTGGTATTTTAAAATATAATCAATTGCCTAATATCTATGGGACTATTGGTATAATTCTAATAATTATAGGTGTTATTCTGGTAAATTATTTAGGAAAAGTAAGTTCTTAAAACAAGATAATGCCCGTGCTAATTAGATTAACACGAGCATTAAGACTTATTTAAAACCAATTATTTGGAATAATTATATAGTGAATTGCTAAAACAATTCCAACAGAAACACTTAATCCAAAGATCATTTTAAGAAAGTCTTTACCAATTAATGGAAAGACATACTTAAACTTATAATCTTTGTTCATTGTTGAAATTGCAAGTTCTCTTCCACATAATAAACCAACAAATACCCATGTTGTTGACATTGGTAAATCGTTTAGTTCCTTAAAGTAGAATAAGACAGCTGCATAAATCACATTAATAATGGTAGCTGATCTTGCATATCTTGTTCCTGTTTTTTCAAGAACGACTTTTTGAATTGGTCCTCCTTGAATATAGAAAATGTAAAATAACAATGAAGTAAAATAACCCATTACAATTAAAAGCAATGTTAAATCTAACTGTCTAGGCAGATATACTGCAATGTTAGCTACATCGTGAGATAACCAAACCCACCACAACCAACCAGACGAAATCCATACTGCATTTCTCCAAAAGCCAATATATTTTTCATCAACTTCATCTAACTTTTCGTTGATAAATTTTGATACTACTATCCAAGCAATATAAGCAACCATTGCTGCTAAACCATAGCCAACTACACTTTTTAACAACATTTTTTCAAGCACAACTGTTGAAGCAAATGCTGAAAGAACTAAAAAAGTAGTAGATACTGGTATTCCTATTCTTGTTAATAGTAATAGTATTGCAGGTGCTACTGCATGATACCATTGAATTTCTTGATAAGGTATTCTAGTTAATCTTCCATAAGAAATATCACCATCATACGCATACCATCCCCATGCTAACGCAAAAATCATTACAGCTGATGCAGATCCTGCAAGTGTATACCATTTAAACCACTTCTTTTTTGAAGCTATAAATGTACCTAGTGTTTGAATTGAGTCGTTAGCGATTACGCTATAACCAGCAAGGCCAAAGCCTATGATGGTATAAACTAAAGTCATTTCCATTCTTTTTCTCCTTTATATTATTGTTTTCGGTTCCTATTGATTCATGACTTAAGATCTATGTAATCTGTGAAGGAGAGATTTACTATAATTAAATTTATTTTTTTGAGAAACTTTACGAGGATTCGTTCAGATCTAAACTAATTAAGATTAATGTCTACCTTTAATAATTTTAAAATTCTTAGCAGAGTTGTATTTACTTGATTAATCTTTTGATTATATACACAGCGGCAATAGCACCCAGTAGTTCAGCAAATATATAAGTTGGTGTATTTAAGTAATTAATGCCAGTAAACGAATCTGTAAAAGTTCTAGCAATTGCAACAGCTGGATTCGCAAATGATGTGGATGAAGTAAACCAATAACCAGCCGATATATAAGTAGCAACACATGCAGCTACTGTAGTTTTACCATCTTTTAATGTAGCAAAAATAATAAAAATAAGACCAAATGTTGCTACTATTTCTGATAAAAATATATGAAAACCATCTCTATTTTTTGTAGATAATTCAATAATACTATGTTCAAAAAAAACGTTAGCTAACATAACTCCCAGAAGGCAACCAAGTATTTGTGCAGGAACATAAGTTAATAATTCTTTTCCTTTAATTTTTTTAGTTAAATACATTGATAAACTCACAAAAGGATTAAGGTGAGCACCTGAAATATTGGCAAAAGATGTTATTAAAACAAACAAGCCTGCTCCAGTAGCAATTGTATTTGCTAATAATCTAACAGCATTATCATTAGTTAGATTTTCAGCCATTATTCCAGAACCGACAATAACCATTACTAAAAAGCAGCTACCTATAAACTCGCCCAAGAAAATTTTATTATTGTTCTTCATTTTTTATCCAATTTTTAATTTTTTCGTTAATAACATTAAATGTATTTAAGATAATGTTATTTTTTTCATTTTCATTTAAATTTATTAATTTAGATACAGGATCTTCAATATCCCAGTGAATAATTTGATCTTTTTTAGGCCAAATAGGGCAGACTTCGTTATTTGCATTATTACAGACTGTAATCACATGATCCATTTTAATTTCACTATTAATAAAAATATCAAAGTTTTTGGATGTTATTTTGCTCAGATCATAGTTTTTCATTTCTAAAAACTTTTTAATATCACTATTTATTTTACCTGTTGGATTACTACCGGCACTGTAAGCTTTAAATTTATTATTGAAATTATTGTTAATTATAGCTTCAGCAATAATGCTTCTTGCTGAGTTCCCAGTACAAACAAACAAGATATTTTTCATTAAATTATAATTTTATAAATTCCTATTACAAACAATGGTATTTGCAATCCAAAGTTAGTTAATATTGCTTTATCTTTAGATACAAATCCTGCAATCGTCCAACCAACTACTCCTAATCCATGAAAATATATATTCAAAGGATATATATTTAGGTTTGTTAATAGAATACCAACTAATACTAAAAATGTGCTTATCCATTTAAGATATTTTTTAATAAACATACTTTTTCCTTTCAGCTTGTTTTATTTAGATTTTAGATAATAACTTATCTACACTTTTTACATAATCCAAAAAACTCAAGATTGTATTTACTATATTTCATACCATCTTTGTCTTTGAAATTAGTTAAGTATTTAGAAAGACTAGCACTGCTGATTTCTGTTACTTTTTCACAGATCTCACAGATTGAAAATGCAGTAGCTTTTGATACCTGACAACTTGAATTTTGACAGGCTATAAAGGCATTTCTACTTTCAATTTTATGAATTTTTCCTATTTCAACTAGTTTATCTAATGCTCGATAAACTTGTAATGGAGCTTTAATACCTTTTTTTTGAACATTAAAAAGTATCGCATAAGCTTTGATTGGTTCAGGTGATTTATGAATTAAATCAAAAATGATTTGCTGATTTTTTGAAAGATTATGCATTTTGTTCATTTTACTGATTCTCATTTAGTTTTTCAATTTAATAGATTGTTTTATGTTTAGTAATGAAAGTATAAATAAGAATAAAGAGGCTGCAATAATTGACGGTCCAGAAGATGTATTAAACTCCAATGAAGAGAATAGTCCTATTACTACAGATAATAATCCGCCAATGATTGAATAAATCACCATTTTTTGTGGACTGTCTGAAATATTTCTAGCCATAGCTGCAGGTATGATTAACATTCCAGTAATTAATAATAATCCAACCATTTTAATTGATATTGCAATAATTGCTGCCATTAGGATTGTGAAAATTGCTTTTGCTCTATCAGGGTTTAAACCTTCTGCTTCAGCTAACTCATAATTTACTGTCGATGCAAACAAAGGTTTCCAAATTAATTTTAGTACCAATAGTATTAACGCACCTCCAATCCATATAATTAATAAATCGTCGGTCGTTACAGCTAAAATATCTCCAAATAATAATCCCATAATATCAAACCTAATAAATGTTAAAAACCCGATAACAACAAGTCCAACTGCTAATGATGAGTGAGCTAAAAGACCAAGCAAGGCATCACCTGGTAGATTAGTTCTTTTTTGTAATTGTATTAAGATTAACGCTATTAAAGATGAAATTATGAATACAGAAAAAGCTATGTTTAGTTCTAAAGAATATGCCAAAGTAACACCAAGTAGAGCAGAGTGGGCAAGTGTATCTCCAAAATAAGACAATCTTCTCCAAACTACAAAGCAACCAAGAGGACCCGTTACAAATGCAACCCCAAGTCCTGCAACAAGTGCTCTTATAAAAAAATCATCAAACATTTTAATTTTTCTTTATCTCACCTTCATTTGTATGGACATGATCGTGTTTATGTTCATACCTTGAGAGTATTTGAGAAGCTTGCTCACCAAATAAAGCTTTGTATTCATTATTTTTTGCAACATCTATTGGAGATCCTGAACAACAAACATGACCATTTAAACAAACAACATAATCAGTTGCACTCATAACTGTATGTAAATCATGGGATATTAATAAAATTCCACAATTTAATTCATCTGATATTTTTTTAATTAGCTCGTATAAAGCGATCTCTCCAGTGAAATCAACACCTTGCACAGGCTCATCAAGCACTAATAACTCTGGTTTTTTTGAAATAGCTCTTGCTAGTAAAACTCTTTGAAATTCACCACCAGATAAATTACCTAAATTTTTATCCTTAAGATGTATAACGCCTGTTAATGACAAAGCTTCATTGATTGCTTCATCTTTAAGGTTTTCCGTTAATAACATGAAGTCATGTACTCTAAGTGGTAATGTCCAATCTATTGAGATTTTTTGGGGAACATAACCAACTTTATTTGTATATTTTTCAACTTCTCCATCAATTTTTTTATAAATACCCAAAGCAATTTTTGCAGTTGTGCTTTTTCCGGAACCATTAGGACCAATAAGAGTTACAATTTTTCCTTTTTCAACACTCAATGATACACCTTTAACTAGCCATTTATCATTATGGTGATAACCAGCATTATTTAACTTAACTAATAAATTGTTATTTGAACTCATTTTAATACTTGACTTATTTAAATGTTATATTATTACACAATGTTATATTATAACAATAACTATATATCTAAATTATGAAAAATCTAAAAAAAATCCCATTTATCTTATCAATCATATCATTATTAAGCATTTTTTCAGCTGCTAATGCTGAAATTAAAGTTGTAGCATCAATTAAACCAATTCATTCACTTGCCAGTTATTTAATGGATGGAGTAAACAAACCTGGTTTAATAGTTGATGGATATGCTTCACCACACGGTTTTGCATTAAAACCCTCACATGCTAAAATGCTACAAGAGGCAGATATTATTTTTTGGGTAGGTGAAGATTTAGAAAATTTCTTAGAAAAACCATTAAAATCTGTTGCTAAAAAAGCTGAGAAAATTGAGCTATTAGAAATTAAAGGTTTAAATAAATTAAAATTTAGAGAAAGAAATATTTTTGACGGTCATGATGATCACGGCCACAAAGAAGACGATCACGATGATCATGGTAAAAAAGAAGACGATCACGATGATCACGGTCATGATGACGAACACAAAGAAGATGGTCACGATGATCACGGTCATGATGACGAACACAAAGAAGATGGTCACGATGAGCACGGCCATGAAGGGCATGCACATGGAGAATATGACCCACATATCTGGTTAGATCCAATGAATGCAAAGGTAATTCTTAAAGAAATGGCAGAACATTTAATTGAAAATGATCAAGAAAATGCTTCTGTTTATAAAAGTAATCTTAAAAAAGCTTTAAAAGATATTGATAAACTAACAAAAGATGTGAAGTCTGATTTAAATAAAGATTTTAAATCTATTGTCTTCCATGACGCTTATCAATATTTTGAAAAAAGATTTGATGTTAATGTATTAGGTGCATTTACAGTAAACACAGATGTATTACCTGGTGCTGAACAATTATCAGAAATAAGAGAAATAATTGAACATGATAAAGTTACTTGTGTATTTTCTGAACCTCAATTTAATCCAGACATAATTAATGCCGTTGCAAAAGACATGAATATAAATACTGGGGTTTTAGATCCTTTAGGGGCTACTCTTAACCCAGGTAAAGATTTATATTTTGATTTGATTAGGAACATGTCTAAATCTTTCAAAGGCTGTTAATTTAAAATTGATATTTAGTCATAAATAATATCTAATATTGGGATGAGCACAGTTTCCCTTACTTTAGATGAAATATTTGAATTAGCTAAAAAAACATTATTAGCAAATGGATGTGATGATGAAACTGCATCTATTTTATCCGATCTTATTAGAAATGCAGAACGAGATGGCTCCTTATCCCATGGTTTATTTAGATTACCTGCATATGTTAGTGGTTTAAAAAGTGGCAAAATTAATGGTAAAGGAAAACCAGAAGTTAAAAAGATTTCTGCATCTGTAATTAAAGTCCAAGGAAATAACTGTTTAGCTCCAGTGGTACTTAGCAAAGGTTTACCTGAATTAGCTAAAGCTGCAAAAGAAAATGGTGTTGCTGTACTTGCAATTAATAATTCTCATCATATGGCTGCGATGTGGCCTGAAACAGAAAAATTAGCAGAAGAAGGTTTAGTTGCTTTCGCTTGTACTTCTTATAAACCAGCTGTAGCCCCTGCAGGTGCAATTAAACCATTGTTTGGTACAAACCCAATTTCATTTGCTTGGCCAAGACCTGGAAAAACTCCAGTTGTATATGATATGGCAACAGCATCTATGGCAATGGGAGAAGTCCAAGTCGCTAAAAGAGAAGGATATAAAGTTCCTTTAGGAACTGGTTTAACAAAAGAAGGTAAAGAGACTACAGATCCTGGTGCAATAGCTGATGGAGGAGTGCTGTTACCATTTGGTGGTTACAAAGGTTCTGCAATTGCTATGATGGTTGAATTAATGGCGGGTGCTTTAGTGGGTGATAATTTTAGTTTTGAAACTGCAGCAAAAGATAAGAGCGACGGCGGTCCACCGAGTGGAGGTGAATTTATTTTAGCAATCTCTCCAGAAAAAACTTCTGGAAAAGATTGGGCCAAACATTCAGATGAATTTTTTAATAAGATGAAATCAATGGAAGGCGTTAGGTTGCCAGGAGAAAGACGTCACAAAAATAGATTAGATAAAGGTCCAAGAAAAATAAACGAAGAATTAGTTAATAAAATTAAATCTTTAAGCTAATTCAATTTCAATAGGTGTATGATCTGATGGTTTTTGTCTTCCACGAGGAAATTTATTTATTTTAACATCTTTAACGTTATTAATTAATGAATTTGATACTAAAAAATGATCAATTCTCATTCCATTATTCTTTTGCCAAGCACCGCTAGTATAGTCCCAAAAGGTATATCCTTCTTTATCAGGGTGAATATATCTATAGGCATCATGAAAACCCAAGTTAATTAATTCTCTTAACTTTTTCCTTATCTCTAATCTGAACAACGCATCATTTTCATAATTTTTAGGATTATGAACATCTTCTTCTGAAGGAATTATATTAAAATCACCTCCAACAATTATATTTTCGTTTTGTTTAGATAAGGATTTCAATTTTTTAATTAAACTATCTAGCCAATAAAGTTTATAAGTATATTTGTCCGTATCTACTGGATTTCCATTTGGAGTATAAATATTTATTAATGTTATATTCTTTTTACCGTGTTTCAACTCAGCTGAAATTATTCTTGATTGTTTGTTTTTGTCTTTAAATATATCATTTTTAATATTAGCTAATTTTTTATTTGAAACAATGGCCACTCCATTATAGCTTTTTTGTCCAAATACATAGTTTTCATAGCTTAAAGATTTAAAATCATCATAAGGATAAGTTTCATTTGGAGTTTTAATTTCCTGCATCATCAATATATGTGGTGAAAATTTTTTTAAATATTCTTTTATATTTTCAATTCGAGCTCTTACAGAGTTAACATTCCAGGAGCTAATCAACATTAAAGTGAGAATGAAACACCACACCCACAAGATGATTTAGATTGTGGGTTTGAAATTTTAAATGATTTACCTATAAGTTCAGACACAAAATCAACTTCAGAACCTTTCAATAATTGTGCCGATTCATTATCTATAATTATATTGTTGAACTTTAAGTCATCTTTATTTTGTTTATTATCAATAGAAAAATCATATTGAAAGCCAGAGCAACCGCCACCTTTGATAGCGATTCTAAAAAAAGAACCTTTGTCCTTATTTAACAATAAATTATTAATCTCTTTTATTGCTTTGTCTGTAAATTTAATTTCTTTAATCATATAACAACACTGATATTACTAATATAATATTTTTTTTAAAATTTTAAAGCATGAAAAACTTCAACAAACTAGGATTATTTAAAAGTAAGGGGCGATTATACAAGGAATCGAATAATAAATTTCGTACGCCCTTTCAAAGAGATAGAGATAGAATAATTCACAGCGATGCTTTTAGAAGACTTAAACACAAAACCCAGGTATTTGTTAATACAGAAGGTGACCATTACAGAACTAGAATTACTCACTCTATTGAAGTAGCTCAAATAGCCCGAACTATTGCCCGATATCTTAAATTAAATGAAGAACTATCTGAGACTTTAAGTTTAGCTCATGATCTTGGTCATACACCATTTGGCCATGCTGGCGAAGATTCTTTAAATAATTGTATGAGTCTATACGGAGGTTTTGATCATAATCTTCAAACTTTAAGAATCGTTATGTTTCTTGAAAATAAATATCTAAGATTTAAAGGGTTAAATCTAACAATAGAAACACTTGATGGATTATTAAAACACAACGGTCCCATTCTTCAAAAAAATAAAATTGATAAATTAATAGGAATAAAAAATTTAAAAGGGAATATTGATTTTCTAAAATTTCCATCTCTAGAAGCGCAAATAGCTGCAATTTCAGATGATATCGCTTACAATAATCATGACATACAAGATGGCATAAGATCTAAGTTGTTTAATTTTAATGATTTACTAGAAATTATTTTTTTTAAAAATATTCAAAGATCATATTCAAAAAAATTGAAACAAACAAATAAAGATATATTGATATATCAAGTTATAAGAGACTCAATCAACCTAATGGTCAAAGACTTAATAAGTAATACTTTGACAAATATTAAAAAAAGCAAAGTTAAAAAATTAGACCAAGTTTTTAATGCTAATTACAATTTAGTTAATTTTTCGAATAAATTTGAAGAAATTATACATGAAGTGAGGTCATTTTTAAGAATCAAAATGTATAGCAACAAGAATGTCCAGGCAAAAAACAACAATGGAAAAAAAATTATTAAAAAATTGTTCAATATAATGGACAATAATCCAAGAAAATTTTTAAATAAAGAACAATTAAAATTTGATAAACATAGAGCTATAGCCGATTATATTTCAGGAATGACAGATAGATATGCAATTAATTTATACAAAAAAATAAAATGAATATTTTTGATATTTACTTAAATAAAATTAAAGAATTAGTTTTGTCTTTAAACAAAGATAATTCAATTCAAATTCCAAGCAATTTAAGTTCAATTAATGTAGATGTGCCCCCAGAAAAATTTGATTGCGATATATCAACAAACGTAGCTATGGTTTTGGCAAAAATAAATCAAACAAACCCATTAGAATTAGCAAAAACAATTGCAAATGAGCTTAAAAAAAATGACATAAACATAGAAAAGATCGATATAGCAAAACCTGGATTTATCAATATCAAATTCAAATTAAACTTTTGGAATGGTTTCCTCAAAGATATTCTATCTAATCATAAAAACTTTGGGATAAATAAAAATGAAGATAAAAAAAAATACCTTGTAGAATTTGTTTCAGCTAACCCAACTGGACCTCTTCACGTTGGACATTGTCGTGGCGCTATTTTAGGAGATGTTATTTCTAATATTTTAAAATTTAATGAGCATAAAGTTTCAAAAGAGTATTACGTTAATGACCATGGTAACCAAATTTTAAATTTTACTAAATCTGTCTATT
>CABYVA010000001.1 GCA_902522325.1 uncultured Pelagibacteraceae bacterium | reverse complement strand
GAAATTTTTCCGGGCGCTTTAAGCAAGGGCTTGTATGGAAAGGCTTTAGAAGAAAAAATTTGGAGTTTAAATGTTATCAATATAAGAGATTCTGCAGAAGATAAGCATAAAACTGTGGATGATAAACCATTCGGAGGTGGATCTGGTATGCTTTTAAAACCAGATGTTTTAGCAAAATCCATTGATAAAAATATAAATGAAAATGAAAAAATTTTTTATTTATCGCCAAGAGGAAAAATTTTTGATCAAAAAACTGCAAAACAAATTTCTAAAGAAAATGGTATTAATTTAATTTGTGGACACTTTGAAGGAGTTGATGAAAGAATTTTAAATACTAGAAATATAGAGGAAATTAGTATTGGGGACTATGTTCTTTCTGGAGGTGAAACTGCAGCCTTTGTAATAATAGATAGTGTACTAAGACTATTACCTGGAGTTATTGGAAATGACATGTCAAAAAATGAAGAAAGTTTTGAAAATGGTTTATTAGAATATCCGCAATTTACAAAACCTCAGATCTGGGAAGAAAAAACAGTTCCAGAAGTACTATTATCAGGAGATCATGCCAAAATTAAAGACTGGCGTTTATCTCAATCAGAGGCTATAACACGCGACCGAAGACCAGATTTATGGCAAAAATATAAAAAGAACTAACTTGATAAACATAAACATGAAAACAATTGAAGAAATTAATCAGGCTAACGTTAAAAAAATTTTAGTTGAAAAAAAATTACCTGAATTTTTTCCAGGCGATATAATTAAAGTTGGAGTTAGAATAACTGAGGGAAAAAGAGATAGAATTCAGTACTTTGAAGGTGTGTGTATTGCAAAAAAAAATAGAGATATTAATACATCTTTTACTGTAAGAAAAATTTCATTTGGAGAAGGTGTAGAGCGAACTTTTGCTTTGTATAGTTCTATTATTAGTTCAATTAAAGTTATTAGATCTGGAAAAGTTAGACGAGCTAAATTATATTATTTAAGAGATAGAACTGGAAAATCAGCAAGAATTGTAGAAAAGATTAAGAAAAAAATTGGGATTGATGTTGAAGTTAAACAAGAAGAAGTAATTGAAGAAAATTTAGCTCCAACAAAAACTGAGGAGGTTCAAAAAGAAGAACCAAAAGAAAAAGCTAAAAAAGAGGAACCAAAAGCAGAAGCTAAAAAAGTAAAAAAAGAAAATCTTGAAAAGAAAAAATAATTTTTTTCTAAATGCCCTATACACTTTACGATAAAATTTGGAATGAACATCTTGTTTATCAACAAGAAGATGGAACATCTTTGTTATTTGTTGATAGACATTTAATTCATGAGGTTACAAGTCCTCAGGCATTTGAAGGTTTAAGAAATTCAAATAGAAATGTAAGACAACCTAGTTTAACTTTAGCTGTTGCAGATCATAATGTTCCAACAACAGACAGAAGTAAAGGAATAGATGATAAAGAATCCAAAATACAAGTAGATACTTTGGAAGCTAACTGCAAACAATTTGGAATAAAACTTTTTGGAATGAACGATAAACGACAAGGTATTGTTCATATAATTGGTCCCGAGCAAGGTTTTACACAACCTGGGACAGTTATTGTTTGTGGTGATAGTCATACAGCAACACATGGAGCTTTTGGGTCATTAGCTTTTGGGATAGGTACATCTGAAGTTGAACATGTATTAGCAACTCAAACATTGGTGCAAAAAAAAGCAAAAAATTTTAGAATTAACGTAAATGGAAAACTTCCTTTAGGAGTAACCTCAAAAGATGTAATTTTACAAATTATAGGAAAAATTGGTACTGCTGGGGGTACAGGATGTGTAATTGAATATTCTGGAAGCTTAATATCTTCTTTAAGCGTCGAACAAAGAATGACAATTTGCAATATGACAATTGAAGGTGGAGCTAGAGCAGGACTTATTGAACCTGATAAGAAAATTTTTGATTATTTAAAAGATAAACCAATGTCGCCAAAGAAAGAAAATTGGGAGAAGGCATTGAATAATTGGAAAAATTTAAAATCTGATCGTGATGCTAAATTTGATAAAGAAATAAGTCTAGAAGGAAAAGAAATTTTACCAATGGTTACTTGGGGCACCTCTCCTCAAGATGTAATTACTATTGAAGGTAAAGTGCCAAATCCGAATAATGAAAAAGATACTGATAGAAAAAATTCAATAGAAAGATCTCTAAAATATATGGGATTAAAGCCGGATACTGCAGCAAAAGATATAAAGATAGATAAAGTTTTTATTGGTAGTTGTACTAATGGGAGAATTGAAGATTTAAGAGAAGCAGCCAAAATATTAAAAAATAAAACTAAAGCTTCTCACGTTGAAGCAATGGTAGTGCCAGGGTCTGGATTGGTTAAACAACAAGCAGAACAAGAAGGATTAGATAAAATTTTTATCAGTTCGGGATTTGAATGGAGAGAACCTGGTTGTTCTATGTGTCTTGCTATGAATGCTGACAAATTAAAGCCCGAAGAAAGATGTGCATCCACGTCAAACAGAAACTTTGAAGGAAGACAAGGAAGAGGCGGAAGAACACATTTGGTTAGTCCGGGAATGGCAGCAGCTGCAGCTATTTCAGGAAATCTTGATGATGTACGAAAGTATCAAAATTAAATGAAAAAATTTATTTCTATAAAAAGTATCCCTGCTTATTTGCCTATTGTAAATATAGATACAGATATGATTATCCCTAAACAATTTTTGAAAACTATAAAAAGGACCGGATTAGGAAAAAATTTATTTTTTGAATTGAGATATGATGATAAAGGAAATAAAATTGAGGATTTTATTCTTAATCAGAAACCATATGATAATTCAAAAATATTAATTACTGGAAAAAATTTTGGTTGTGGGTCTTCTAGAGAACATGCTCCATGGGCATTATTAGATTTTGGAATAACTTGTGTTATTAGTTCCAGCTATGCGGATATTTTTTATAATAATTGTTTTAAAAATGGAATTTTACCAATTATTTTAGAAGAAGAAAAAATAAAGGAACTATCTGAGTATTCTCATAGGAAAGAAGAAATATCAGTTGATTTAAATGAACAAAAGATTGTTTATGGGAACAATGAAGCTAAATTTGATATTGATCCATTTAAAAAAAAGTGTTTATTAGAAGGACTTGACGATATTGCGCTTTCTTTAGAAAAGTCAGACAAAATAACTTCTTTTGAAAAGAATTTAAAAAATAATAAACCATGGATATTTAATGATTAAAGTTAAAAAAAGAAAAATTTTACTTTTGCCAGGTGATGGTATTGGACCAGAAGTTATAAATGAAGTAAAAAAAGTTATTAAGTGGCTTAATACAAAAAGATCTTTGGATTTTCAAATTGATGAAGATTTAGTTGGGGGAGTATCTTATGATAAATATGGAACTCCAATAACAGATGAAGTTTTTTATAAAGCTTTAGAGAGTGAAGTAGTAATGTTAGGTGCTGTTGGCGGGCCAAAATGGGACAATATTGAATTTTCAAAAAAACCTGAAAGAGCATTATTAAAATTAAGAAAGGAATTAAAATTATTTGCAAATTTAAGGCCAGCAATATGTTTTAAACAACTTGTTGATGCATCAACTCTTAAACCAGAAATTGTTTCAGGCCTAGATATTATGATTGTGAGAGAACTTACAGGAGGAATATATTTTGGAGAACCAAGAGGTATTAAACCTATAGATAATGGTGAGAGAAAAGGTATTAATACTCACACCTATACAAGCAGTGAGATTATTAGAGTCGCCAAAGTAGCTTTTGAACTAGCAAAAAAAAGAGCAAATAAAGTTACATCTTGTGAAAAATCAAATGTAATGGAAGCGGGACAACTTTGGAAAGAGGAGGTTCAGACACTACATGATGAAGAATATAAAGAAGTAGAATTAAATCACATGCTTGCAGATAATTGTTCGATGCAGTTACTAAGAAACCCGAAGCAATTTGATGTAATTGTAACAGATAATTTATTTGGAGATATGTTGTCAGATCAAGCATCAATGTTAACTGGATCATTAGGACTTTTGCCTTCTGCATCGTTGGGAGCAAAAAATAAAGATGGCAAAATGAGAGCCATGTACGAGCCTATACATGGATCTGCACCAGATATTGCTGGAAAAGGATTGGCAAACCCAATTGCAACAATTTTAAGTTTTGCTATGGCATTAAGATATTCATTAGATTTAGATAAGGATGCGGGCGATTTAGAAAAAGCTGTAGAAGACGTATTAAATGACGGTTTAAGAACAAAAGACATAGCCGAAAAAGGTAAAAAAGAAGTATCTACCAAAGAAATGGGAGATGCGATTATTTCAAAATTGAAATAATTGTATAATTCAAATAAAATAAAATTATGCCAACATATAATGCACCAGTAGAGGACATGCTCTTTTTATATGACAAGCTTAGAGATAATAAAAATTATAAAGAGATTGAAAGATATAAGGAGGTAACACCTGATCTTGTAAAAAATATATTAGAGGAAGCAGCTAAAATAAATCAAAATTTAATTCTTCCACTTGCAAAATCTGGTGATGAAAATCCTACTGTTTTAGAAAACGGAGTTGTTAGAACACCTCCAGGATATAAAGAAGCATATAAAAAATTTATTAATGATGGTTGGACATCTTTGTCTTGCGATCCAAAGTATGGAGGGCAAGGAATGCCGAGAACTGTTAGTGCATTTTTTGATGAAATGTTATCATCTTCAAGTCTAGCTTTTAAATTATATAGTGAACTTACTCTAGGTGCATATAATTGCATACATCATCATGCAACTGACGAAATAAAAGATAAATATCTTCCAAAAATGGTGGAAGGAAAATGGAGTGGAACGATGTGTTTAACAGAACCAGTTTGTGGAACAGATTTGGGATTACTTAAAACAAAGGCTGTAGAACAAACAGATGGTACATATAAAATAACTGGACAAAAAATGTTTATAACATCAGGAGATCATGATTTAACAGAAAATATTATACATTTAGTTATAGCTCGAGCTTCAGATTCGCCAGCAGGTACAAAAGGGATAAGTTTATTTTTAGTTCCAAAATTTATTGTTAAGGAAGATGGAACGATTGGACCAAGAAATGGAATATCAACTGGATCTATTGAGACTAAAATGGGAATAAAAGGTTCCGCAACTTGTGTACTAAATTTTGATGAAGCAGTTGGTTATATGATTGGACCAAAAAATAAAGGACTAAGTCAAATGTTTACAATGATGAACTTAGAAAGAATTGTAGTAGGAATTCAAGGTCTAGGATTATCAGAAATTGCTTACCAAAATTCATTGAGTTATGCGAAGGAGAGAAAACAAGGAAAAAGTACGAAAAACACTACTCAGAATGGAAGTGCAGATTTTATTATTGAACACGCTGATATTAGAAAATCTTTGTTAAACATGAAGTCGATTATTGAAGGTGAAAGAGCTTTATGTTTTTGGTTATCACAACAAACGGAAGTAAGTTTATATCACAATGATCCTAAAATTAAGCAAGACGCTACAGATATGGTTTCGTTAATGACACCAGTTGTTAAATCTTTATTTTCAGATATGGGAATGGAAATAACAAGCGATGCTATGCAGATTTATGGTGGATATGGCTATACAAAAGATCAAGGTATCGAACAATTGTATAGAGATAACAGAATAACCCCTATCTATGAGGGTACAAACTCTATTCAGGCAATTGATTTAGTTTTTCGAAAATTAGTGAACAAGAATGGAGATATTATAGACAGATATATTAACATGATGACAAATGGTTTAAATGAAAGTGATAAAAATTTGAAGCCATTTATAGAAAAATTAAAAAAGTATATTGATAAATTAAATCATTTTTCAGTATGGATGAAAGAAAAGATCAAAAGTTCTAAAGATGATGCTAACGCAGCTTCAAATGATTATTTAAGAGTACTTGGCTATATTGCTGTTGGATATTCTTGGATTAAAGTGTTGGAGGTTAGTTATAAAGAATATGAAAATAATAAAGTTTTTTATGAAGACAAAATACAAACTGCTAATTTTTACTTTAATAGAGTTTTGCCTAGAGTAGAAAGTCATTATTTATCAGCAACTACTGGAAGTAATTATATAATGGATTTTAAATTTAATTAATTATGAGTCATTACGATAAAAATTTAGACAAAAACAATGCCAATTTTGTTCCATTAACCCCACTTTCTTTTTTGCAAAGAGCAAAGGACATTTATCCGAATTATGAGGCAATAATTTATGAAGATAGAAAGTATACATGGAGTGAAATTTATAAAAGGTGTATTAAATTTGCGAGTGCTTTAGAAAAGATTGGTATTAATAAGGGTGACACAGTCTCATTTCTAGCTTTTAACACTCCAGAAATTTTTGAAGCTCATTATTCTGTTCCAATGACAGGAGCAATTTTAAATACAATTAACATTAGATTAGATGCCAAAACTATTACATACATTTTAGAACATAGCGACGCAAAAGTGCTAGTTGTTGATAGGCAGCTTCATATAGAAGTTAAAAAAGCATTAAGCAATATTAAAAAAAAAATAACTGTAATCGATATAAACGATAAGTTTGCTGATCAATCTAAGTTAGAGAAAATTGGTGATTTAGAATATGAACAATTTTTAAGTACAGGTGATGAAAATTATGTTTGGAAAATGCCGGAAGATGAATGGCAAGCTATTTCATTAAGTTATACTTCCGGAACAACAGGAAATCCAAAAGGGGTTGTTTATCATCATAGAGGATCTTATTTAATGTCTACAGGTAGTGCGACTGCTTGGAATATGCCAAATAGATTAAATTTTTTAACTATCGTGCCAATGTTTCATTGTAATGGCTGGTGTTATCCGTGGACTGTTCCAATGTTAAATGGACGAACAATATGTCTTAGAAATATTGATATTAAAAAAATTTTTGAACTAATTGAAAAATACGATGTTACTCACTTTGGTGGAGCGCCCATTGTTTTAAACATGATCACTGGAGCACCTGAAAGTGATAGGAAAAAATTAAAACATAAAGTTTACGTCTTAACTGCAGGAGCTCCTCCTCCAAGTATAATTTTTAAAAAAATGAAAAGCCTTGGATTTGAAGTAATGCACGTATATGGTTTGACAGAAACCTATGGACACGTGACCCAATGTGCATGGAATGATTCCTGGGATGAACTAGAAGAAGAGAAGCAAAACGAAATTAAAGCAAGACAAGGAGTAAGATATCCTAACACAGAAGGGGTAACAATTATGGACCCAGAAACTATGAAGGAAGTCCCAAGAGATGGTAAAACAATTGGAGAGATAATGATAAGAGGAAACGTAGTAATGAAGGGTTACTTTAAAGATAAAAATGCAACTGATAAAGCAATGAAAGGCGGGTGGTTTCATACAGGAGATTTGGCCGTAATGCATCCAGATGGATATGTTAAAATACAAGATAGATCTAAAGATATAATTATTTCAGGTGGTGAAAATATATCCTCTATAGAGATAGAAAATACATTAGCAAAACATCCTTCCGTATCTATTGCTGCAGTAGTTGCAAAACCTGATGAAAAATGGGGTGAGGTGCCTTGTGCATTTATAGAAATGATTAAAGATAAACCAGTTACAGAAAAAGAATTAATTTCTTTTTGTAAAGAAACTCTTGCAAGTTTTAAAGTTCCTAAAAAAGTTGAATTTTGCGTACTTCCAAAAACATCAACAGGAAAAATTCAAAAGTTTGAACTAAGAAAAAAGGCCAAGGAGTTAAACTGAATTTAGACGTAAACGAGAAAGACGTATTCGTCTCTACGGGTGGATTGGATTTTGATAAATCTAAACCATACGTATTGTTAATGCACGGCAGTGGTTTGACGCATATAGTGTGGTCTCTACATGAGCAATTTTATGCTTCACAGGGATTTAATGTTTTATCCATCGATATTCCTGGACATGGAAATTCTGAAGGACCATCCTTAAAGTCCATTGAAGAGATTTCTGATTGGGTCATGCAGCTTATGAAGAAGTTAAATATAAACAAGATTAATTTTATTGGACACTCACAAGGCTGTTTAGTTGGTATTGATTTTGCTTCCAGATATCCCAATCTAATAGATAAGCTAGTCTTAGTAGCAGGATCTTATAAATTGCCAGTTAATCAAGATTTAATAGATTTAGCAGAAGCCGGAGATGAAAAATCCGTATTACTAATGATGAAATGGGGCTATGAAGGTTCAAAGGCTTTTATTGGTGGAAATCCTGTAAAAAAAATAATTAATTCTTCAAGAGAAATCAGAGAAATTTTGGCAGTAGACTTAAACGCATGTAACAACTACAAGAACGGTAAAGAATCTTTAAAAAAAATAAATTGTCCAACATTATGTATATTTGGAGACGTAGACAAAATGGTACCATTAGAGGTAGGAAATAAAATGGCAGCGTTGATAAAAAACTCAGAAAAAAAAATAATTAACAATTGTGGACATATGATAATTTTTGAAAAAGCATTTGAAATGAGAAAATTTGTAAAAGAATTTTTAACTAAATTATAAAAATGAAAAATTATTCTATAGCTAGATCTAGAAGACTTAGAAGTACTCCTTATACCTCAAGAATTGAAAAGCAAGGCGTTACCGCTTATACATCTTATAATCATATGCTTTTGCCCGCAGCATTTGGTTCATTAGAAGAATCTTATCACCATCTTAAGGAAAACGTTCAAGTTTGGGATGTTGCTGGTGAAAGACAAGTTGAAATTTCAGGAAAAGACTCTGCAAAATTAGTTCAACTAATGACATGTAGAGATCTTTCAAAATCAAAAGTTGGCAGATGTTATTATTGTCCAATTATAGATGATAAAGCAGGCTTAATAAATGATCCTGTAATATTAAAATTAGATGAGCAGCGCTGGTGGATTTCAATAGCTGACTCAGATGTAATTTTATTTGCAAAAGGCTTAGCTATTGGAAACAAATTTGATGTTAAAATATTTGAACCAAATGTTGATATCTTAGCTGTACAAGGACCAAAATCTTACAAACTTATGGAAAAAATATTTGGAAAGAAAATAACTGAAATGAAATTTTTTGGTTTTGATTATTTTGAGTTCTCGGGAGTAAAACATTTGATTGCAAAATCAGGATGGTCAAAACAAGGAGGTTACGAAATTTATGTTGAAAACACAAATTCTGGACTTACTTTGTACGATAAATTATTTGAAATAGGAAAAGAATTTAATGTTAAGCCTGGATGTCCAAATTTAATTGAAAGGATTGAAAGTGCTTTACTATCTTATGGAAATGACATGGATAACGGCGATAATCCACTAGAATGCGGTTTAGATAAATATGTAAATTTAGAAACCGATGTTAATTTTCTTGGAAAACAAAAACTAAAAGATATTAAAAAAAATGGCATTTCAAAGAAATTGATGGGGGTAATGATTGAAGCAAAAGAAATAAATGTATCAAAATCTATTGATCTTATTAATGACAAAAGTTCAAAAATTGGAGAATTAAGATCTGGAGCTTACTCACCACATTTTAAAAAAGTAATAGGGATTGCAATGTTAGATAAACCTTACTTTAAAGTTTCTCAAACATTTAAAATATCAATAAACGACAGTATTTTTGAGGGAAAAGTTTGCGATTTACCTTTCATTTAGTATAACTAAATCATCATGAATATAGCAATAGTAGGAGCAACAGGAAATGTTGGAAGAAAAATTATTGAAGTTTTGGAAAAAAAAAATTTTTCTATAGATAATTTATATCTAGTTGCGTCTTCAAAAAGTGCTGGATCAAAATTAAAATTTAAAAGTCAAGAAATTGAAATTGAAGCTTTAGAAAGCTTTGATTTTTCAAAGGCTAAAATTACTTTTTTTTCAGCAGGAGGAAAAATTTCTGAAAAATATGTTCCACTTGCAGCAAAACACTCAGTAGTTATTGATAATTCAAGTTATTTTAGAATGGATCCTGATGTTCCTTTAATTGTTCCACAGGTTAATTCAGATGATCTGAAAAATATGAACAAAAATATCATTGCAAATCCAAATTGTTCAACAGCTCAACTTGTAATAATTTTAAAACCATTACATGATCTATTTAATATTAAAAGAGTAGTCATTTCCACTTATCAATCTACATCTGGAGCTGGAAAGGCACCAATGGATGAATTGGTAGAACAAACTAAACTTTCATTAGAAAACAAAAAAATAAGTTCAAAAAATTTTACTAAACAAATTGCATTCAACGCGATTCCTCATATTGATGCATTTGATAATGATGGGTATACCAAAGAAGAATTAAAAATGATCAAAGAAACAAAAAAAATATTAGATGATAGTATTAAACTAACCGCAACTTGTGTAAGAATTCCCGTAATGATTTCTCATGCTGAGTCGCTAAACATAGAATTCGAAAAATCTTTTACATTAGAAAAAATTACTCAAGCTTTAGATAACGCAGAAGGATGTAAAGTAATTGATGAGAGAAAGGATGGTGGATATATAACACCTGTAGAAGCTGAAGGAAAAAATGAAACTTTTATTTCTAGAATTAGAAAAGATAATAGTAGCAAAAATACAGTTAATCTTTGGTGCGTTTCTGATAATTTATTAAGAGGCGCAGCTTTAAATGCTGTAGAAATAGCTGAAGCTTATTTAAAAAATAAATAATGAAAGATAATAATCCTTTATCACCTCATATTCAGATTTATGATTGGCATATATCATCTTTAGTTTCAATTTCTCACAGAATAACTGGAGTTATTAATATAGTTATCATAACTTTAATTTGTTTTTGGGTATCACTTCTACTTTTAGGAAATGCCAATTATGAATTAATACAGAATTTTTTTGAAACTTTTTTTGGTAAATTTATAATTATTGGTACAACGTGGTCTTTTTCTTTTCAAATTTTAAGTGAAATTAGACATCTATTTTTTGATTTAGGATTTGGATTAGAGTTAAAAACTTCAAATATAACTGGTCTTATAGTTATTTTTGGATCTTTTATTTTAACAATTTTTATTTTTAGACAAGGAATATTTTAATGATTAATGCGACTAAGAAATGGATATTTTTAAAAATAAGTTCAGCGATTTTAGTTCCATTGATGCTCTGGTTTTTATTTAATCTGGTATCTATTTACGACAAAACTTATGAAGAAGTGCTTTTGTTTTTTACTAGTCAGCCATCAAAACTTTTATTTTCTTTTTTTATTATTTTTGCTTATTTTTTCTCTTCACTTAGTATTAGTGAGGTTTTTGAAGACTATATTGAGGATGAAAAAATAAAAAATGTCGCAAACAAATCACTCTATTTTTTTGCTATAATAATACCCATATTAATATTACTTTTATTATTTAAATTAAGTTTATGAGTTCATATAAAATTATAGAGCATGAGTATGATGTTGTGGTCCTAGGAGCTGGAGGCGCAGGTTTAAGAGCCGCTGTTGGCTTAAGTGAGGCTGGACTAAAAACAGCTTGTATTTCTAAAGTATTTCCAACAAGAAGTCATACATCTGCTGCACAAGGTGGTATATCAGCAGCATTAGGCAACATGGGAGAGGATGATTGGAGATGGCATATGTACGATACAGTCAAAGGAGCAGACTGGTTAGGTGATCAAGATTGTATAGAATATTTATGCAAGGAAGCCCCAAGGGCTGTTTTAGAATTAGAAAGATATGGAGTTCCATTTAGTCGTACTGATGACGGGAAAATTTATCAAAGACCTTTTGGTGGAATGACTAAAAATTATGGCAATGAAACTGTTCAAAGAACTTGTGCAGCAGCAGATAGAACAGGTCATGCAATATTGCATACTATGTATGGGCAAGCGCTAAAACATAACACAGAATTTTTTATTGAATATTTTGCTCTAGACTTATTAATGAAAGATGGTGAGTGCAAAGGACTTATTGCCTGGAATTTAAATGACGGAACTATTCATAGATTTAGATCTCATATAACGATTATAGCAACTGGGGGATATGGAAAGACATACTATTCTTCAACATCTGCACATACTTGCACTGGAGATGGTAATGCTATGGTTTTAAGAGCAGGACTTCCTTTACAAGATATGGAGTTTGTCCAATTTCATCCCACAGGTATTTATGGACATGGTACTTTAATATCTGAAGGTGTAAGAGGTGAAGGAGGCTATTTATTAAATTCTAAAGGAGAAAGATTCATGGAGAGGTATGCTCCAAAAGCTAAAGATCTTGCATCTAGAGATGTAGTAAGCAGATCGATTGCAATTGAAATTAATGAAGGAAGAGGTGTTGGAAAAGAAAAAGATCATGTACATCTTCATCTAAACCACCTAGATCCAAAGGTAATTGAAAAAAGACTTCCAGGAATTTCGGAATCCTCAAAATTATTTGCAGATGTTGATGTAACGAAAGAACCAATACCAGTTGTACCTACAGTGCATTATAATATGGGCGGAATACCAACTAATTATAAAGCTGAAGTTTTAACGGTAAATGGATCTGAAAAAACTGTGCCAGGGCTTATGGCAATAGGAGAAGCAGCATGCGTATCCGTTCATGGTGCCAATAGATTAGGATCAAATTCATTAATTGATCTTGTCGTATTTGGAAGAGCAGCAGCAAAAAGAGCTGCCGAAATAGTAAAGCCCGGAACTCCTCATGAAGAAATTTCGAAAAGTGAAACAGATAAATGCTTGGATAGATTCGAAAAATTAAGAAATGGCAATGGAAATAATAGAACAGCCGATTTAAGATTAGCAATGCAGAAAACTATGCAGTCCAAATGTGCGGTATTCAGAACTGAAAAAACTTTAAAAGAAGGTGTAGAAGAAATAAGAAAGCCTTACGAGGGAATGAATTCTATATCTGTTAAAGATAAATCTTTAATTTTCAACACTGACTTAGTAGAAACTCTTGAATTTGATAACTTAATTAGACAAGCTATAGTTACAATAGATTCAGCATATGAACGTAAAGAAAGTAGAGGCGCTCATGCAAGAGAAGATCATCCAAAAAGAGACGATAATAATTTTATGAAGCACACTCTATCATGGTGCAAAGGAAGTAAAACTAAAATTACTTATAGAGATGTACATAGATCAACTTTATCAAACGATGTACAGTACTTTCCACCTCAAGAAAGAGTATATTAATGGTTCAAATAAATTTACCAAAAAACTCCAAAATTCAAAAAGGTAAATATTATGAAGATAAAACTGGATCAAAAAATATTAGAAAGGTTAATATTTATAGATGGGACCCTTCAAATGGAGAAAACCCAAGAATAGATACTTATGAAGTTGACATGGATAACTGTCCTTCAAAAGTATTAGATTTATTAAATAAAATTAAAAATGAAATTGATCCTTCTATTGCTTATAGAAGATCGTGTGCCCATGGGGTTTGTGGATCATGCGCAATGAATATGGATGGAAAAAATGGATTAGCCTGTACTAAATCACATAAAGAAATAAAAGGAGACATAAATATTTATCCTTTACCACACTTGAGAGTTCAAAAAGATTTAATTGGAGATTTGAGCACATTATATAAGCAATACGAGTCCGTAGAACCTTGGTTGAAAACTTCTAAAAAAGATGAAACCAAAGAAAATTTGCAATCTATAGAAGATAGATCAAAATTAGATGGACTTTATGAATGTATAATGTGTGCTTGTTGTTCGACTGCGTGCCCGAGCTATTGGTGGAATGGAGATAAATATCTTGGACCTGCAGTTTTGCTTCAAGCATATAGATGGATAATGGATAGTAGAGATGAAGAAAGAAAAGAAAGGTTAAAAAAAGTTGCTGACGAACTTAAACTTTATAGGTGCCATACTATTATGAATTGTACGAATGCTTGCCCAAAAGGATTAAATCCAGCAAAAGCAATTGCATCCATAAAGAAAATGCTTGCAACAAGCTGATTACTTATTTAAATAATTTTAGCCATGAATTTAATACAGCATTTTGTTGGTGGAGAACTTACTTCAGGTTCATCTAAGAAAAAAGGAAAAGTTTTTAATCCTGCTACAGGAGAACAAAAATCAGAAGTTTTATTAGCAAATAAATCTGACCTTAATAAAGCAGTCGATATTGCAAGAAAAGCATTTGAGACCTGGTCATTAAAACCAGCACTGCAAAGAGCTAGAGTTATGTTTAAATTTAAAGAATTAATAGAAAAAAACTCTGTAGAGCTTACTGAACTAATAGTTTCAGAACATGGAAAAGTTTATGAGGATGCAAAAGGATCTTTAACAAGAGGATTAGAAGTTGTCGAATTTGCATGTGGTATTCCACAAGTTCTTAAAGGGGAGTTTTCAGAAAATGTTGGAACAAATGTTGATAGCTGGTCAATGCGTCAACCATTAGGAGTTGTAGCAGGAATAACTCCATTTAATTTTCCAGCAATGGTACCTATGTGGATGTTCCCAATCGCAATTGCATGTGGAAATACCTTTATTTTAAAACCATCAGAAAAAGATCCTTCTTGCTCAATAAAATTAGCTCAATTGTTGAAAGAAGCAGGACTACCAGATGGAGTATTCAATGTTGTTAATGGAGATAAAGAAGCTGTAGATGCAATTTTAGAAAATAAAGAAATTAAAGCGGTAAGTTTTGTTGGTTCAACGCCTATTGCAAAATATATTTATGAAAATTCAGCAAAGAATGAGAAAAGAGTCCAAGCATTGGGTGGAGCAAAGAATCATTTAGTTGTTATGCCTGACTGTGATATCGACGGGGCTGTTAATGGATTAATGGGAGCAGCTTATGGCTCGGCTGGAGAAAGATGTATGGCACAATCAGTTGCTGTTGCTGTGGGCAGTATAGGTGATGAGCTTGTTTCTCGTTTATCAAAAAAAGCAGAGGCATTAAAAGTAGGCCCTGGTATGGATAAAAATTCTGAGATGGGGCCGTTGGTGACTAAAGAACATCTAGAAAAAGTAAAAGGATATGTAGATTTAGGAGTTAAAGAAGGAGCCAATTTAGTTGTTGATGGAAGAAATTTAAAACTTCAGGGCTATGAAAATGGTTTTTTTATAGGTGGCTGCTTATTTGATAATGTTAAAAAAGAAATGAGAATTTATAAGGAAGAAATATTTGGACCAGTATTATCAGTTGTAAGAGTTAAAACTTTCGAAGAGGCTACAAATTTAATTAATGAACATGAGTATGGCAATGGAGTAAGTATTTATACTAGGGACGGAGATGCAGGAAGAACATTTGCCAGCAAAATTCAAGTAGGTATGGTTGGTATTAATGTACCTATACCTGTTCCAATGGCATTCCATAGTTTTGGCGGCTGGAAAAGATCATTATTTGGAGATAGTGCAATGCATGGAATTGAAGGAGTAAGATTTTATACTAAACTTAAAACAATAACATCAAGATGGCCTTCTGGAATAAGATCAAATGCAGAATTTGTTATGCCAACTATGAAGTAGAAATATGAAAAAAATATCTTTAATTGGAGCAGGTCAAATCGGTGGAACATTAGCACACTTGATTGGTTTAAAAGAATTGGTTTCGGAAGTTGTTCTTTTCGATATAGCTGGTGGAATTGCTAAAGGCAAAGCTTTAGATATTGCACAATCATCTTCTGTGGATGGATTTAATGTTAGATTTTCAGGAACTGATAAATATGAAGATATAAAAAATTCAGATGTAATAATTATTACTGCTGGCGTTCCTAGAAAACCAGGCATGAGTAGAGATGATCTACTAGGTATAAATTTAAAAATTATTAAACAAGTTGCCCAAGGAATTAAAGAATATGCGCCAAATGCTTTTGTAATATGTATTACAAATCCATTAGATGTAATGGTAATGGCTTTTCAAAAATATTCAAATCTACCTACAAAAAAAGTAGTTGGAATGGCAGGAATTTTGGATAGCTCAAGATTCAAATTATTTTTATCGCAAGAACTTAAAGTTCCAGTAAAAGAAATTGAAGCAATGGTAATGGGCGGCCATGGAGACACAATGGTTCCTCTACCAAGATTTACAAAAGTTTCAGGAAAACCTTTATTAGATTTAGTAAAAGAAGGAAAATTATCACCAGAAAGATTAGAAGAAATTAATCAAAGAACCAGAGATGGAGGTGCTGAAATTGTTAAATATTTAGAAAAAGGTTCTGCATATTATGCACCGGCAGCATCAGGAATTCAAATGGCAGAAGCGTATTTAAAAAATGAAAAAAAATTATTACCATGTGCTGCTTATCTTAGCGGTGAGTATGGTATAGATAATATTTATGCAGGAATTCCAGTCATAATTGGAAAATCAGGTGTTGAAAAAATTGAAGAAATTAAATTAGATGATAAGGAAAAAAAGGAATTTGTTAATTCAATTGAAGCTGTAAAAAAATTGTGGGAAGCTGCATCAAAAATAGATACTGATCTTTCAAAATAATGAACATCCACGAACACCAGGCAAAGCAAATCTTGAAAAAATATGGAGTACCCGTACCAAATGGAGTTTTTGGGTTAACGGTTGAAGAGCTAGTTGAAAAGGCAAAATTATTAAAAACCGAAAAGTATATTCTAAAAGCTCAAATTCATGCCGGTGGCAGAGGTAAAGCTGGTGGAGTAAAAATACTTGATAATATTGATGAATTAACAAAATCATCTAATGAAATGTTGGGCAAAAAACTTGTTACACATCAGACAGGCCCTGAAGGCAAAGTCGTGAAAAGATTATATGTTGAAGAATCTTCTAATATAGAAAAAGAGTTTTATTTATCATGTTTAGTTGATAGAGCCAGTTCAAAAATTGTATTTATATCAAGCGATCAAGGAGGAATGGATATAGAAGAGGTAGCTAAAAAGAATCCAGAAAAAATTGTAAAAACAAAAATTAATTACTCTAAAGAAATTTCAAACGAAGACTGTGAAAATATAATAAAAATATTCTCTCTAAACAAAAAAACTAAAGAACAAGGAAAAAACTTAATAAAAGCAATTTACAAAATGTTTATAAGCACTGATGCTAGTATGGTTGAAATAAATCCTTTAATTTTAACTAAAGAACAAAATATTATTTGTTTAGATGCAAAAGTTAATTTTGATGATAATGCTTTATTTAAGCATCCAGAAATTGTTGCGCTAAGAGATTTAAGTGAAGAAGATCCAATAGAAATAGAAGCAAGCAAATACAATTTGTCTTATATAAAGTTAGACGGCAGTATAGGTTGTATGGTTAATGGAGCAGGTTTAGCTATGGCAACAATGGATATTATTAAACTATACGGAGAAGAGCCTGCTAATTTTCTTGATGTTGGGGGTGGAGCTTCTAAAGAAAAAGTTTCTGCTGCACTAAAATTAATTCTTTCAGACAAAAGTGTTAAAGGAATATTAATAAATATTTTTGGTGGAATAATGAGATGTGATGTACTCGCTCAAGGAGTAGTCGATGCAGCAAAAGAAATGGATATAAATATTCCTCTAGTAGTTAGATTAGCTGGAACTAATTTTAAAGAAGGAAAAAATATATTAGATAATTCGGGACTAAAACTAATTTCTGCTGAAAATTTAGACGATGCAGCAAAAAAAATTGTGAAGGCTATAAAATAAAAATGTCTATCTTAATTAATAAAAATACAAAAGTTATCTGTCAGGGTTTTACAGGATCTCATGGAACTTTTCATTCTGAGCAAGCAATAAAATATGGAACAAATCTAGTTGGAGGAGTTACTCCTAAAAAAGGAGGACAAAAACATCTTGATCGACCTGTTTTTGATACTGTTGAAGAAGCAAAAAAAGAAACTGAAGCAAATGCTAGTATGATTTATGTCCCAGCAAAATTTGCTGCTTCAGCTATAATTGAAGCAATTGAGTCTTCTATTGAAATTATAGTTTGCATTACAGAAGGAATACCAGTGCAAGATATGTTGAAAGTTAAACAGAAATTAAATTCCTCAAAGAGTAGATTGATTGGACCTAACTGTCCTGGAATAATCACACCAGAAGAGTGTAAAATTGGAATTATGCCTGGTGTGATCCACAAAAAAGGAACTGTTGGAATTATATCAAGATCTGGAACTTTAACTTATGAAGCTGTCGCACAAACTACTGAAAACGGGATGGGTCAATCAACATGTATCGGCATTGGAGGTGACCCAATAAATGGAACTAACTTTATTGATTGTTTAGATTTGTTTTTAAATGACGAGGAAACAAAATCTATATTAATGATAGGAGAAATAGGCGGAACAGCAGAGGAAGAAGCTTCAGAATTTATAAAGAATCACAAAATTAAAAAACCTGTAGTCGGTTTTATAGCTGGAATTACAGCTCCACCAGGAAGAAGGATGGGCCATGCTGGAGCTATTATTTCAGGGGGTAAAGGAACTGCCCAAGATAAGATAAATAAAATGGAAGAATGTGGAATTACAATCGCAAAATCACCAGCAGAAATAGGAAAAACACTTTTAGATAAATTGTCCCTTTAAAATTAAGATGGCAAATATTATAATGTTTTAATTAAATTAATGGCTTCTTCTAAAAACCTAGAATACAAAAAAACTTCATTTTTGAGTCAATCAAATAGCTCATTTATTGAAGAGATGTACATAAAGTATATTGATAAAGATCCTACTTTACCTGTTAGTTGGGAAAATTATTTTAATTCACTTGGGGAAGATTTAAATTTAATTACAAAAGAAATTGAAGGTCCTATTTGGATTAGAAATAAAAGAAAAAAGATAAAAAAAAAATTAGATAAGGAACTAAATTTAAATAAAAGTATTTCTACTGATAAAGATATTGAGAAATCTAACAAAGATTCTGTAAGAGCAGTTACATTAATAAGAGCTTATAGAACGCAGGGGAATCTATTAGCAAAACTTGATCCACTGGGTTTAAAAACTTCAGAATATATAGACGAACTACATCCAGAATATCATGGTTTTAAAAAAGAAGATTACGATCACAAAATATTTTTAGATGGAATTATTAACAAACAGTACGCGAGTGTAAGAGAAATATTAAATTTTTTACGCAAAACTTATTGTGGTCCAATAGGTTACGAATTTATGCATATCTCGAATCCAAAAGAAAGAAAATGGTTTAGAGATAGAATTGAAAAAGACAAAAATTTTCTTCAATTTACAAAATTAGGAAAGCTCTTCATTTTAGATAGATTAATACATGCAGAAGGTTTTGAGAAATATTTGCAAACTAAATATATAGGAACAAAAAGATTTGGATTAGACGGAGGTGAAAGTTTAATTCCAGCTTTAGAACAAATTATAAAAATTGGTGGACAAAGTAAAATTAAAGAACTTAAAATTGGAATGTCTCACAGAGGAAGATTAAATGTTTTAGCTAACTTATTAAAAAAATCATTCAAAAGAATATTTAATGAATTTTCTGGGGAAATTCATTCTACTGGCGAGGAAAGTGCTGGAGATGTTAAATATCATTTAGGAGCATCTTCAGACAGAGAATTTGATGGAAACTCAGTTCATATTAGTTTAACTGACAATCCTTCGCATTTAGAAGCAGTTAGTCCTGTTGTTTTAGGACAAACAAGAGCAAAACAATATTTTCATAATGATAAAGAAAGAAATAAAGTAATACCGATTTTAATTCATGGAGATGCCGCTTTTTCTGCTCAAGGTGTAGTTGCTGAGTGTTTTGCAATGTCAGGACTCCCAGGACATAATACTGGTGGAACAATTCATATTATCATTAATAATCAAATTGGATTTACTACGAGTCCGAGATTTGCAAGATCATCTCCATATCCTTCAGATATAGCAAAAATGGTCGAAGCACCAATATTACATGTAAATGGAGATGATCCTGAAGCAACAGTTTATGCAGCCAGAATAGCAACCGAGTTTAGATTAAAATTTAATAGGGACGTTGTAATTGATATGTTTTGTTATCGAAGATTTGGCCATAATGAAGGAGATGAGCCATCTTTTACACAGCCACTAATGTATAAAAAAATAAGATCTCATCCAACAACTTTAAAAATATATGGAGAAAAACTTATTAAAGAAGGAATTTTAACGAGGGATGATTTTAATAGTCAGAACAATAAGTTTAAAATTTTGCTTGATGAACAATACAAAACATCAAAAAATTATAAACCAAAATTAGAATGGTTCGAAGGAACTTGGAGCAGATATAAACCAGAAAGAGGAAAAGATAAAAGAGGAAAAAGTGCAGTAAGTGAAGAAAAATTATTGCAGATTTCTGAAAAAATTAATTTGATACCCGAAAGCGCAAAAATACATAAAACTATAAAAAGAATCTTTGATAATAGATATCAAACAACTAAAAAGAAAAAAAATATTGATTGGTCGACAGCCGAGTCCTTAGCATTTGGCTCTCTTTTAGAAGAAGGTTTTCCAGTTAGATTAGTGGGTCAAGATTCGGGCAGAGGTACATTTAGTCAAAGGCATTCAGTATTAAGGAATCAATTAGATAATTCACGATATATACCGCTAAATAACATTTCAAAAAAACAAAAGCGATTTGAAATAGTTGATAGTTTACTTTCAGAAATGGCAGTTTTAGGATTTGAATATGGTTATAGTTTAGTAGAACCAAACACATTAACAATTTGGGAAGCACAATTTGGAGACTTTGCTAATGGAGGGCAAATTATAATAGATCAATTTATTTCTTCTGGTGAACGTAAATGGTCTAGGGCATCTGGTTTAGTTATGCTTTTGCCTCATGGTTACGAAGGTCAAGGACCAGAGCATTCATCAGCTAGATTAGAAAGGTTTTTACAATTATGTGCAAAAGAAAATTTACAAGTAATGAATTGCACTACACCTGCAAATTATTTTCATGCTTTAAGACGTCAAATTCATCGTGATTTTAGAAAACCATTAGTAATTATGACTCCTAAATCTTTGTTAAGAAATAAGCTTTGTGTATCAAATTTAGAAGATTTCAGTAATAAAAACTCTTTTCATAGAATTCTTTGGGATCATGCATCAGAAAGTAAAAGTGGTTTTATTAAACTTAAGAAAAGTAGTGAAATTAAAAAAGTAATTCTATGCTCGGGAAAAGTGTACTTTGATTTATTAGATGCTCGGGAAAAAATAAAAAGAAATGATATTCTTTTACTTAGAATTGAACAACTTTACCCATTTCCTATAAAATCTCTGGTAAAAGAAATTAAACCATACAGAAATAATGCCAAATTTTATTGGTGCCAAGAAGAACCAAAGAATATGGGAGCATGGTTTTCGGTGAGAGATTATGTACAATGGACATTAAATTATATAGAGGCTAAAAATAAAGAAATCATGTATATAGGTAGAGATACATCAGCATCGCCAGCTACTGGATATGCAGGAAGACATTTGGCACAACAAAAAGAAATTATTAAAAAAGTTTTTGAATAAAATATGAGTGAAAAAATTTTAGTTCCAGCCCTAGGAGAAAGTATAACAGAGGCAACTGTAGCAAAATGGTTGAAAAGTGTTGGAGATAATATCGAAGCCGATGAGCCAATAGTTGAATTAGAAACAGATAAAGTAAATCTAGAAGTTCCTTCCCCTGTAAAAGGTTTTTTGGGATCAATAAATGCAAAAAATGGTCAAGTAGTTGAAGTAGGATCAGTGCTTGGATCAGTTAATGCAGGTATGAATGAGTCATCTCAAAATGAAACAGTTCAAAAAGAAATAAATCCAAAAGAGGAAGAAAACAAAGTAGTAAATTTAAAAATTGAAAAAATTATAGAACCAAAAATTTTTGATGAAAAAAAAGAAGATAAAAAAGACGAAGAAGAACCATTAATTTTAACTGAAGAGGTTAAAAAAGAAACAGTATCAATAAAACAAGAGTTAAAAGAAAAGCTTTCTCCTTCAGTTAGAAAGATGGTTGCTGAAAATGATATCAATATTAATGATGTTAAAGGATCAGGAAAAGATGGAAGAATACTTAAAGGTGATTTAATAGAAATTATGGGTGTAAGTCCAAAACCTTCATCAAGAAAAATTAAATATGGTCAGGAGGAAAGAATAAAAATGACCAGGCTAAGACAAACAATAGCAAAAAGGTTAAAACTTGCACAAGAAAATGCAGCAATGCTCACAACTTTTAATGAAGTAGATATGACAAACATCATGGAAATGAGAAAAAATAATCAAGAGGATTTTAAGGAAAAATATGGGATTAAATTAGGTTTCATGTCTTTTTTTGCTAAAGCGTGTGTGGTTGGATTAAAAAATTTTCCTGCCATCAATGCCGAAGTTGAAGGTGATGAAATTATTTATAAAAATTATTATAATATTAGTATAGCCGTTGGCACCGAAAAAGGTTTAGTTGTTCCTGTTCTTAGAGATGTAGATGAATTATCTTTTGCAGATATAGAAAAAAATATAAAAATTATATCTGATAAAGCTCAAAACGGTAAATTAACAATTGAAGATCTTCAAGGAGGAACTTTTACAATTAGCAATGGTGGAGTTTATGGATCTATGTTATCAACACCGATATTAAATCCACCCCAATCAGGAGTTCTTGGGATGCACAATATTGTTGAGAGACCAACAATAGTTGATGGTGACATTAAGATTAGACCTATAATGTATCTTGCTTTATCTTATGATCATAGAATAATTGATGGAAAGGATTCAGTATCCTTTCTAAAACTTGTAAAAGAACACTTAGAAGATCCAAGAAGATTATTTTTAGATATTTAGATGTCAGAAAAATTTCAAGCTGTAGTAATAGGAGGTGGTCCTGGAGGCTATGTTTGCGCAATAAGATTATCTCAATTAGGAATTAAAACAGCTTGTGTTGAGTCCAGAGAATCATTAGGGGGGACTTGCTTGAATATTGGATGTATTCCATCAAAAAACTTATTATATTTTTCAGAAAATTTTCATAAAGCAAAAAAATTAACAAATTTAGGAATTGAAGTTGGTGAGGTTAAATTTAATTTAGAAAAAATGATGAAAAATAAGGAAAAAGCAGTATCCACATTAACAAAAGGAGTAGAATTTTTATTTAAAAAAAATAAAGTTACTCACTTAAAAGGCGTTGCATCTTTTAGATCAAAAAATGAAATTTCTATAGTTAATAAAGAAAAAAAAGAAACAATTATTGAAACTGATAATGTTATTATTAGCACTGGTTCGGAACCAGTTTCGTTACCAGGTACTAAATTTGATGAAGAAACAATAGTTTCTTCTACGGGAGCTTTATCATTAAAAAAAGTTCCAAAAAAAATGGTAGTTGTTGGTGGAGGATATATAGGTTTAGAAATGGGATCAGTTTGGTCGAGATTAGGTTCAGAAGTTCATGTAATTGAATTTCTTGATCATATTACTCCTGGTATGGATAAGGAAATTTCAAAAGAATTCATGAAAATTTTACAAAAGCAAGGAATAAAATTTCATATGCAAACTAAAGTAGAGTCTATTAAAAAAAATAAGGAAGGAGCTAGTATTTTAACAGTTAATAAGGAAGGAAAAAAAGTCAATTTTGAATGTAACGTAGTATTAATATCAGTTGGAAGAAAATCATATACAAAAAATTTAAATTTAGACGCAGCGGGAGTCTCATTGGATAATAAAAAAAGAATTAAAACAGATAAAAACTTTCTTACAAATATAAAAAATATTTATGCGATTGGTGACGTTATACAAGGACCAATGCTTGCTCATAAAGCAGAAGAAGAAGGAATTGCAGTTGCTGAAAATATTGCAGGACAATCTGGGCATGTAAATTATGACGTAATTCCAGGTGTGATTTATACTTCACCTGAAGTAGCCGCAATTGGAAAAACGGAAGAGCAGTTAAATGAATTAAATATAAAATACAAGATAGGAAAATTTCCATTTATGGCCAATTCACGCGCCAAAGCAATAGATGAGTCTGAAGGTTTTGTTAAAATTCTTTCCGATCAAACAACTGATAAGGTTTTAGGAGCACATATAATAGGTAATCATGCAGGAGAAATGATTGCAGAAATAGCTATCGCAATGGAGTTTGGAGCTAGTTCTGAAGATATTGCTAGAACTTGTCATGCACATCCAACATTTTCAGAAGCTTTGAAAGAAGCAGCTTTATCAGTAGATAAAAGAGCAATACACTCTTAGAATATTTTCATATTATAAAAATATGAAAGTACCGATTCTTTTACCAAATATTTTTAATTATCCATTTACCTATGAATCTAATTTGAATTTAAAAGTTGGAGACTATGTAGTAGTGCCATTTGGAAAATCAAAAATTACAGGGGTTGTTTGGGATGAATTTGAAAAACAAAAAAAAAATTTCAAGATAAAAAAAGTTTTACATAAACTTGATGTCCCTGCTTTGAAAAAAAATACAATTAAATTCCTAAATTGGTTCTCTATGTACAATATGATTCCAAAAGGAATGGCTTTAAAGTTGCTATTACTAAGTGGAAACGCAATTGAAAAATTATCCGATAATAATTACGAAAAATTTGGAGAGAAACTAAAAAATAGTAAAATTGAGCTTTCAGAAGAGCAAAAAGCAAGTCTAATCAAAATGAATAAATTAAATAAAAAATTTAGAGTTCATGTATTACAAGGCACTACTGGATCAGGTAAGACGATCGTTTATTTTGAAGCATTGAAAACATTGATTAGAAAAGATTTTCAATGTTTAATTCTATTACCTGAAATTGGATTAACAAGTCAATTTGAAAAAAAATTCATAGAATTTTTTGGCTTTAAGCCTGCAATTTGGCATTCAGCAATCACAAAAAAAAATAAAAATATAATTTGGAGTGGTGTTGCAAACGGAAAAATAAAAGCTGTCATCGGAGCAAGGTCTTCATTATTTTTACCATTTAAAAAATTAGGCTTAATTATTGTAGATGAAGAACATGATCAATCATACAAACAAGACGAAGGGGTAATATACAACGCTAGAGATATGGCAATTTCCAGAGGATTTTTTGAAAACATACCTATCAATTTAATAACAGCTGTACCTTCTGTGGAAACATTTGATAATATCAAAAAAGGTAAATATACTTTTTCAAAACTAAACCAAAGATATTTAAATGCATCGCTTCCAAATTTTGAAATTATTAATTTGAATAAAACTAAGCTAGGTACTCAATCGTGGCTTTCAAATGAAGTAATTGACAAAGTTAATTCTCACCTTGAAAAAAAAGATCAAGTTTTATTTTTTTTAAATCGCAGAGGTTTTTCTCCTTATGTATTGTGCAAAAAATGTTTAAAAAATTATTCATGTCCAAACTGTTCAATAAATTTAGTTTATCATAAGTTTAAGCAAAATTTACTTTGCCATTATTGTGGTTATAAAACTCATCTTAATAGAAATTGTCTAAAAAAAGGAGTATGTGATTTTATTTTTACTGGACCTGGTGTTGAAAGAATTTCAGAAGAGGTGCAGAAAAAATTTCCTTCAAAAAAAACAATTATTTTTTCAAGTGATACAATGAATAAAAAAAATTCATCTGAAATATTGGAAAAAATTATTAGAAATGAAGTTCAAATTTTAATTGGAACACAACTTATTTCGAAGGGTTTTCATTTTCCAAATTTAAACTGCATTGTAGTTGTAGATATTGATTTATCTTCATCAGGATATGATTTAAGAGGTGCCGAAAAGAATTTACAACTATATCATCAACTTTCGGGTAGAGCAGGTAGAGCTGGAAAGCCAGCAACAGTTTATTTTCAAACATATAATTTAAATACAAATATGATTTTAGATATAACAAATAAAAGTCCAGATATATTTTTAGACAAAGAGCTTGAGTCTAGAAAAGCGCATAATCTACCTCCCTTTCAAAGATTCATAGCATTAATAATTACCGGTACTGACGAAAAAACCCTTGAAAAAATTTCTTATGAATTTAAAAATTTTATCGAAAAATCATTAGAAGATAAAGTACTTGGTCCCGTAAATGCCCCAATATTTAGATTAAAAAAAAAATTTAGATTTAGATTATTAATAAGGGGAAGAAAATCCACGAAGGTTCAGAGCTCCTTAGCGAAAATTATATCAAAGTTCAAATTTCCAAATGGAATAAAACTGACGGTTGATGTTGATCCAATAAACTTTAATTAACTGATAAAAATAGGGCTTTTATGACAATGTGATACTTGAAGACCTTAATGCCATATGCTAATTAAATTCAAATTTTATTAATCATCAATAAATTATAAAGGGTACAAATTGAGTAAAATTAAGAGTTTTTCAGGGACAAGAGCAAATAGTTATTCTTTAGCACTTTATGAGTTGGCATATGAAGCTAAAGAATTAGATGAAATAGAAAAACATTCTTCCTCATTAATTAAATTAATATTTAGTAGTAAAGAATTTAAGTCATTGATAAAAAATCCAACAATAAAACAAGAAGATATACTTACTGCTATTTTAAAAATTTCAGAACAATATAAATTAAATGGCTTATTAACAAAATTTTTAAAATTTTTAGTTTCAAAAAGAAGATTTTTTTATGTTGAAAAGATATTAAAAGATTTTATTGAAACTTGCTCAAAAAAAAGAGGAGAGGTAAAAGCTAAATTAACTTCAGCAAAGGAACTTTCGGAAAGTGAAATAAACAATATTAAAGACGAATTATCAAAAAATTTTAGTTCTAAAATAAAATTAAATTATAAATTTGACCCAAGTTTAATTGGAGGATTAATTGTTCAGGTGGGAAGTACAATGGTTGATACTTCAATTAAAAATAAATTAAAAAAAATAGAAAATAGAATGATAGAGGCTTAAATGGAAATAAATCCTTCAGAAGTAACAAAAATATTAAAAGATCAAATTAAAAATTTTGGAGATAAAGCTGAAATAACTGAAGTTGGTCAAGTTCTGTCAGTGGGTGATGGTATAGCCAGAATTTATGGACTTGATAATGTTCAAGCGGGAGAAATGGTAGAATTTGCAGATGGATCTAAAGGTATGGCATTAAATTTAGAAAGTGAAAATGTTGGAGTAGTAATTTTTGGTGATGACAAAGCAATTAAAGAAGGTGATACAGTTAAAAGAACTGGTGCAATTGTTGATACTCCAGTTGGAAAAGAATTATTAGGCAGAGTTGTTGATGGTTTAGGCAATCCTATTGATGGTAAAGGAGCTTTAGATAAGGGAATAAAAAAAAGTAGAGTTGAAGTAAAAGCGCCAGGTATTATTCCACGAAAATCAGTAAGCGAACCCATGCAAACTGGTCTTAAATCTATTGATAGTTTAGTTCCAATCGGAAGAGGTCAAAGAGAATTAATTATTGGGGACAGGCAAACAGGTAAAACTGCAGTTGCTATCGATGCAATTATAAATCAGAAAAAAATAAATGAGTCTAATGATGAGAAACAAAAGTTATATTGTGTTTATGTAGCAATAGGTCAAAAAAGATCTACAGTCAGACAAATTGAAAAAACTTTAGAAGAAGCTGGTGCAATGGAATATACAACTATTGTTGCAGCCACAGCTTCAGATGCAGCTCCTCTACAATTCTTAGCTCCTTATACAGGATGTGCAATGGGAGAATATTTTAGAGATAACGGAATGCATGCATTAATTATATATGATGACCTTTCAAAACAAGCAGTTGCTTATAGACAAATGTCTCTTTTACTTAGAAGACCTCCAGGAAGAGAAGCTTATCCTGGAGATGTGTTCTATTTACATAGTAGATTACTTGAGAGAGCAGCTAAATTAAGTGATGAGCATGGTGGTGGATCTTTAACAGCTCTTCCAATAATTGAAACACAAGGAGGTGATGTTTCTGCATTTATACCAACCAATGTAATTTCAATTACTGACGGTCAAATCTTTTTGGAAACAGAACTATTTAATCAAGGTATAAGACCAGCAATTAATGTGGGATTGTCGGTTTCACGAGTTGGATCTTCTGCTCAAACAAAAGCAATGAAAAAGGTTTCTGGATCCATGAAACTTGAACTTGCTCAATATAGAGAAATGGCTGCATTTGCTCAGTTTGGATCAGATTTAGATGCTTCTACCCAAAAACTATTAAATAGAGGTTCTAAATTAACCGAATTACTAAAACAAAAACAATATTCACCCATGACAGTAGCTGAACAAGTAATTTCAATATTTTGTGGTGTTAAAGGTTATTTAGATGATATTGAACAAAAAAATATTTCAGATTTTGAAAATAAAATTGTAGAAAAATGTAAATCTGAAAAAAAAGAAATTTTAGACTCAATTTCAAACTCTGGTAAACTTGAAGAAGATACAGAAAAATCTTTAACCGAGATTATTACTGAACTTAAAAAAAACTTTAATTCCTAGATAAATGGCTAGTTTAGATGATTTAAAAAAAAGAATATCAAGTGTTAAGTCTACTCAAAAGATTACAAAGGCTATGAAAATGGTTGCTGCGTCTAAATTAAGAAGAGCTCAAGAAAGTGCAGAAAAAGGAAGACCGTATTCAGAAAAGATGAACAACATTATCCTTAATCTTTCAAATAGCATTTCAGATAAGGAAAATTCTCCAAAGTTGCTTGTAGGATCTGGTGAAGACAAAACTCATTTATGTATTGTTATGACTTCCGACCGAGGACTTTGTGGAGGATTTAATACTAATATAATTAAAAAAGCAAAATCATACTTTCAAAAAATATTAAATGAGGGAAAAACATTAAAAATTATCACTGTTGGATCAAAAGGTTACGATCAATTAAAGAGAACATATAAAGATAATATAATAGAAAAAATTTCCTTTAAAGAATCAAAATATGTCAATTATTTTGATGCTGAAAAAGTAGGAAAAATAATTATTAATAGATTTGAAAAAAAAGAATTTGATGTATGTGCTATTTTTTATAATCAATTTAAAAATGTAATAACTCAAATTCCACAAGAACAGCAAATTATTCCATTAAAAACTGAAGCTTCAGAGAAAAATTCATCCGAAGACAATTATGATTTTGAACCTGAAGAAGATGAAATTTTAAGTAATTTATTACCTAAAAATATATCTACTCAGATTTTTAAAGCCATGCTAGAAAATTCAGCTAGCGAACAAGGTTCAAGAATGAGCGCAATGGACAATGCAACAAGAAATGCAGGTGAAATGGTTGACAAGCTTACTATTCAGTATAATAGAAGTCGTCAGGCAGCAATTACGAAAGAACTAATTGAAATTATATCAGGAGCGGAGAGTTTATAATTATGAGAAAAGGAAAAATTACACAAATTATAGGGGCGGTAGTTGATGTTAAGTTTGATGGAGAATTGCCAGAAATATTAACAGCATTAGAATGTGATAATAGCGGTAATAGACTTGTTTTAGAAGTCGCACAGCATTTAGGAGAATCAAGCGTAAGAACAATTGCTATGGATGCAACAGAAGGACTAAAAAGAGGAGATGAAGTAATAGATACTGGGGCTCCAATTAAAGTACCTGTTGGTCCTGAAACCTTAGGAAGAATTATAAATGTAATTGGTGAACCTATTGATGAAAAGGGAGAAGTTAAAACTAAAGAGAATTGGCCTATTCATAGATCTGCTCCAGAATTTAATGACCAATCTACAGAAACAGAAATTTTAGTAACAGGAATTAAGGTAGTTGATTTATTAGCACCATATGCAAAGGGTGGTAAAATTGGATTATTTGGAGGTGCCGGGGTTGGTAAAACAGTTCTTATTATGGAATTAATAAATAACGTGGCAAAAGCACATGGGGGCTTTTCAGTTTTTGCAGGAGTTGGTGAGAGAACTAGAGAAGGAAATGATCTTTATCACGAAATGATAGAGTCAGGAGTAATCAAACCTGAAGGAACAGGATCAAAAGCTGCATTAGTTTATGGTCAAATGAACGAACCACCTGGTGCAAGAGCTAGAGTTGCTTTATCAGGACTGACAGTAGCCGAATATTTTAGAGACCAGGAAGGTCAAGACGTACTTTTTTTTGTTGATAATATATTTAGGTTTACCCAAGCAGGCTCTGAGGTATCTGCATTATTAGGAAGAATTCCTTCTGCAGTAGGATATCAACCTACATTAGCAACTGATATGGGAAATCTTCAAGAAAGAATTACAACTACAAACAAAGGTTCAATCACATCTGTTCAAGCAATTTATGTGCCTGCCGACGATTTAACAGACCCAGCTCCGGCCACATCTTTTTCGCACTTAGATGCAACAACAGTATTATCTAGACAGATAGCAGAAATTGGAATTTATCCAGCTGTGGATCCACTAGATTCAACTTCTAGAATTTTGGACCCCAGAATTGTTGGTGATGAACACTACAGAGTTGCTAGAGAAGTTCAAAAAGTATTGCAAACTTATAAATCTTTACAAGATATTATAGCAATTTTAGGTATGGATGAATTATCAGAAGAGGATAAATTGACTGTTGCTAGAGCGAGAAAAATTCAAAGATTTTTATCTCAACCCTTCTTTGTTGCAGAAGTATTTACTGGTTCACCAGGAAAACTTGTTGATCTAGAATCCACAATTAAGGGTTTTGACGCAATATGCAAAGGTGAATATGATCATTTACCCGAAGCAGCTTTCTATATGGTTGGCACAATAGAGGAAGCTGTAGAAAAAGCTGAAAAAATGGCCAAAGAAGCAGCAGCATAATGAGCGAGGGTTTTAAACTAGAAATTATAAATCCAGAAAAATCATTTTTATTAAAAGATGGAGTTTCAGAAGTGGTGGTCCCAGCATTTGAAGGTGACATGGGTATATTAAAAGACCATATATCAATAATATCTTTTTTAAAACCAGGGTTAGTTAAAGTTTTTATGTCCGGCTCTAACGAAGAAACATATTATGTAGAAGATGGAATAATAGAGTTTAAAAATAATTGTTTATCAATATTAACCAGCAATATCTTTAATATAAAAAAAATAGATCAAAATATTTTGAAGGATGATTTGACTAAAGCAGAAAAAGATTCAAAAGATCCAGAAATTTCTGATCAAAAAAAATACTTAATTGATCAAAAAATTGATGTTTTAAAATCTTTAACTTTAAATTAGTTTAATATTTTTATTACTTCTTCCTTAATTTTTTTATATATATGAAGCTTAAAGTTTACAGCTATTTTTGGCAATTCATCAACGTCAATCCACTTCCAATCTAAAAATTCAGGATTTTTAGTATTTATATTTATTTCAGATTCATTTCCAACAAATCTCATAACAAACCATTTTTGTACTTGACCCTTAAATTTACCTTTCCAGATGATCCCAATTAAGTTGTTAGGTAATATATACGTATATTTTTTATCAATTTCTTTAATAAGCTCAACACTTGTTATACTAGTCTCTTCTCTTAATTCTCTTAACGCAGCCTCATAATAATTTTCATTTTTATCAATACCACCTTGAGGCATCTGCCAAAAATTTTTTGGATTATCTATTCGTTTAGCTACAAAAATTTTGTTTTCTTTATTAAGAACTACTATTCCAACTCCACTCCTGAGTGGCAAGTTTTGTTTATTTTTGATCATTTTTAACCGTTGAGAAGTTTTAATGCAAAATTTAATTGATTATCACTTAAAGTATTTATTTCAAATTTTTCAGAGTTTTCAGCAATCTCTATATCTGGAGTTACTCCAACTTCCGAAATTGATTTACCTGAGGGCAAATAATATTTCGAAATAGTTAATCTAATAGCACCTTTATTTTTCAATGGAACTATTGATTGGACTGAACCTTTGCCATAACTATTTTCACCTAGCAAAATTGCTCTTTTATGATCCTTTAAGGCTCCAGCAACTATTTCAGATGCTGATGCTGATCCATAGTTAATCAAGACAACCAATGTCTTTCCATCAATGATATCTCCTTTTTTAGCAAACCATTTTCTATTTTCCGAACTCTTTCTGCTTTTAGTTGATACTATTTCTCCATAATCTAAAAAAAAATCTGAAATTTTTATAGCTTGAGTTAATAATCCACCAGGATTATTTCTTAGATCTAATATGTAATTTTGTATTTTTTTATTTTTTTTAAATTCTTTAACTTTATTTTTTATTTGCTTACTACTATTTTCATTAAATGCAGTTAGTCTTATATATCCAGTTTTTTCATCTAAAACTTTCGATTTTACTGACTCTACTTTGATAATTTCTCTAGTGATATTAAAAATTATAGCTTTTTTTACACCTTTTCTTCTAACTGTAATTTCAATTTCAGATCCAATAGGTCCTCTCATGAGCTCTACAGCTTCAGTTAAAGATTTACCCTGAACTTGTGAGCCATTAATTTTTACTATGTAATCTCCTGCTTTTACTCCAGCTTTTGATGCAGGAGTATTATCGATTGGTGAAATAACTTTAACCACACCTGCTTCCATGCCCACTTCAATACCTAGTCCGCCAAACTCACCACTGGTTTCTGTGGTCATATTTTCATACATTTCTGGAGTCATATAGGCGGAATAAGGATCTAATGATTGTAAAACACCATTTATTGCAGAGTCCATTATTTCATCTTGATTAATCTCATCCACATATTCTTTATTAATTTTATCTAAGACTTCACTAAATGTATCAATTTTTTCATAAATGTTACTGTCGCTTGCGTAAAGATTTTTATTAATAATTAAAATAGCAATGAAAAGAAAATATAATATTTTTTTAAATTTTATCATATTAAAATTCTTTCTTTTGGAATAAGTTCAGACCACATTTTTTCTAGCTCATAAAATTTTCTTTTTTCTGGATTAAAAATATGAACGATTACATCAATTCCATCTATTAGTTTCCAGTCTCCACTTTCTTTTCCTTCAATTTGACAATTTTTAATTCCATTAATTTTAAATTTTTCTAAAACTTGTTCAGATAGTGCCTGAATATGCCTTGAGGAAGTTCCACTTGCAATTATCATGAAATCAGCAATAGAACTTTTATTTTCAAGATCAATAGTAACAATATCTAATGCTTTATTTGAATCTAAGGTTTTTATAATAATTTTTTTCAGGTCTGAAACTTTATTCATTAATTAAGAAAAGATTATCAAATTTTCCTCAATTTAGAAGAAGAAATATTGACTTTTTTAAAATTTATGAATTCTAAATTATTTTTAATAAGCTTTTTAAGAGTATTTGTTTTTAAAGCTTTTTTTTTATAGCCATGTCTATCAAAAACCAAAATATTACAGTTTTTTGAAATTTGTTTCCATTTATACCATTTATTAAAATTGATGATATTATCTGCACCCATTATAAAATATATGTTTAACAATTTATTTTTCTTTTTTATATAGTTTATTAAATTAATAGTTTTATTAGATTTAATTTTCTTTTCATAAAATTTAATTTTAATAAATTTATTTACTCCAATAATTTTTTTTGCAAATTTAATTCGACCATCCAAACTTGTATTACTTTTGTTTTTCAAGGGATTTTTTTTTGTAATTGCCCATATAATATATTTAAGTTTATATTTTTTTTTCGCTTGTTTCGAAATTTCAAGATGTCCTTTATGAGCAGGATCAAAAGTTCCACCTAAAATTCCAATTTTTATTTCTTTTTTATTTTTTTTTGACAATTTATTTCCTGATTTGCCCTTTTCCTAAAACTTCGTACTTGTAAGAAATTAGCTGGTTCAATCCAACAGGTCCTCTAGGTGGGATTTTATTTGTAGAGATTCCTACTTCACCACCAAAGCCAAATTCTCCACCATCTGCAAATTGTGTTGAAGCATTATGTATTGCAATTGCACTTTTCACGTTTTTTAAAAAAATTTTAGCACTTTTTTTATTTTTTGTAATAATGGCATCTGTATGCATAGTTCCATATTTATTTATATGATTTATAGCATCGTTTAAATTTTTCACTGATTTTACAGAAACTTTTGATGATAAATATTCTGTAGACCAATCTTTTTCTTTAGCATCTTTTGATTTTCCATTAAAAATTTTTTTGATTTTTTTATCTACATAGATAGTGCAATTATTTTTCTCTAATTTTTTTAATACTGGATTTACATATTTTTTTAATGATTTTTCGTGAATTAAAATTGTTTCAGTTGCACCACAAATACTAGTATTTCTTAATTTTGCATTGTTCACAATTTTTTTTGCTGAATTTATATCTGCATCTTTATCTATATATGTATGACAAATACCTTCAAGATGTCCAATAATTGGAACAGAAGATAATTTTTGAACTTTTCTTACTAAATTTTTTCCTCCTCTTGGTATAATTACATCAATATAGTTTTTCATTTTTGAAAGAATTAAATCTACTATTTTCCTATTTTTATTTTGAATAAACTGTACCCGGTTTTGATCAATTTTATTATCTCTAAGCGCTTTTCTAAAAAAATTGGCAAGAGTTTTATTTGTAAAATAAGCCTCTGAACCACCTCTTAGAATTACACAATTTCCAGATTTAAAACATAAACTTGAAACATCGGATGTTACATTTGGTCTGCTTTCATAGATTACAGCTATAATCCCAAGTGGAATACTAACTCTTTTAATTAGTAAGCCGTTTGGACGTTTCCATTTGTTTAAAGTTACATCTACAGGGTCTTTTAGTTTAGCGATGACATTTATTGATTTAATTATTTCATTTATTTTGTAATCATTAAGCAAAAGTCTATTAATCAAATTTGATCTTAACTTTCTTTTTTTTGCAAAATATACGTCTTTTTTATTTTGGGAAATAATTTTTGACTTATTTTTTCTAATTAAATTTGCAAACCTATTTAAAACTTTATTTTTTACTTTTGTATCAATTTTTTTATTTAAAGCTTTATTTGCTTTTATTCCAATCAATTTTAAATATTTTTTCATTTACATTTCTACCATATCATCTTTATGCACAACTTCAGATTTTGTTATGTAGCCTAATAGTTCGTTTATTTTATTAGAATGATGTCCTTTAATTTTTGAAATTTCATCAGATGTGAAAGAGCTAAGTCCTCTTGCGTATTCTCTCATATTTTTATCTAATATTTTAATATGATCGCCTTTATTAAATTTTCCGTTCACACTTTTTATACCCGCTGCTAACAAGCTTTTACCTTTTTTTAAAGCATTTATTGCACCATCATCAATTATTAATTCTCCTTTTGGAGATATTGAGCTTATAATCCACTTTTTTCTAGCATCTAATTTTGAAATTTTGGGCAAGAACCATGTGCATGTATTTTTTTTAAATATTTTTTTTATAGGTCGCATTGATAAACCATTTGCAATGGACATCACACAGCCAGACAATTGACAAACTTTTGCAGCATCTATTTTAGTTTTCATTCCTCCTGTTCCGTGTTCTCCAATACTTTTAGTGGCTATTTCTTCTATGTTAGTATCTATATTTTTAATTTCTTTAATTAATTTTGCATCTTTATGGATTTTAGGGTTTTTTGTATAAAGACCTTCAACATCAGATAACAAAATTAAACAATCAGCATTTGAAATTTGTGCAACTCTTGATGCCAAACGATCATTATCACCATATTTAATTTCTGAAGTAGCTGTACTATCGTTTTCATTTACTATTGGAACAAAATTTAGTTTAAATAAATTTTCGAAAGTCCTTTTAGCATTTATTGCACGTCTTCTCTGTTCTGTATCTTCCAATGTTAAAAGTATTTGAGAAAGATTAATTTTTTTTACACTAAAAGTTTTTTTAAATAAATTCATTAATTCTATCTGACCTATTGAAGCGATTGCTTGACTTTTGTCTAACTTTAGGTTTTTTTTATTTAGGTTTAATTTTTTACATCCTAAAGCTATTGCTCCTGAACTTACGATAATTACATTTTTTTTATCATTTAATAATTCTTTAATATCCTTTGCAAACTCAGATAACCATTTTTTCCTTATTATTTTTTTTTCATCTATTAATAAAGATGATCCTATCTTTATTACAATTGTTTTTGAGTTTTTAAGATACATAATTGATTAATTTTGCTTTCATTTTAGATATTAAAGATTTATTGATTGTTGAAAGTGATAAAATTTGTTTTTTTATCTTTTTTTTGAATTCAGTTTTTTTTTCTTTTAATTTTTTTTCATCAATCAAGTCTATTTTATTAAAAACAATTAACTCCTTTTTTTTCAGCAAATCTTTACTATATTTTCCTAGCTCATTTCGAACTTGTTTATAGGAATTTATTAGATTCTCTTCACTTGAGTCAATTAAATGAATAAGAGTTTTACATCTCTCGATATGTTTTAAAAATTTTATTCCAAGACCAACTCCTGAATGAGCACCTTCTATTAAACCTGGTATATCAGCTAATGTTATTTCTTTGTCATCGTACATTGCTACTCCAAGATTTGGATTTATAGTTGTAAATTGATAATTTGCAATTTTAGGTGTTGCTTTAGTCATAGCAGCTAATAAACTTGACTTACCAGCATTGGGTAATCCAATTATTCCAATGTCAGCTATAGTTTTTAATTGTAACCAAATTGTATATTCTTCCCCACTGGTTCCTTTAGTAAATTTTTTTGGTGCTCTATTTGTAGAGCTTTTAAATCTTGTATTTCCAAGACCTCCTCTTCCGCCGCTTGCAGCTACAAATTCTTCATTTTCTTTTTTAAAATCATATATTAAAGTTTTGTTATCTTCTTCGAAAACTTGAGTTCCAATTGGAACTTTTAAAGTTAAATTTTTTCCACCTTTGCCTGTTCTATTTTTTCCTGAGCCATCACCACCTCTTTCAGCTTTGTGATGTTGCTGATATCTATAATCAATAAGCGTGTTAAGATTTCTCTCGGATTTTAAAATTATTGAACCTCCTTTGCCCCCATCTCCACCGTCTGGTCCTCCAAATTCAATAAACTTTTCTCTTCTAAAACTAGGTGATCCACTCCCACCATTACCTGCTTTGATGTAAATTTTAACTTGATCTAAAAACTTCATAATACAACCTTTGTTTTTTAGTTGTACTGATTAATTGGGTTTTACTGAAACGTAAGTTCTATCTGACTTAGTTTTTTTATATTCAACTTTACCTTTGACTAATGAAAAAATTGAGTGATCTTTACCAATTCCCACATTTTGACCAGGAAATATTTTTGTTCCTCGTTGCCTTACAAGAATATTTCCAGGAATAACAAATTGGCCACCATATCTTTTTACTCCGAGTCTTCGACCTGCGCTATCACGACCGTTTCGAGATGATCCACCTGCTTTTTTTGTTGCCATAAATTACCTAAATTATTTTTCCTTTATTTTTTTTTCTAATTTTTTTTCTGGTTTGGATAGTTTCGGAGCTTCAGATAAAATTTTTCCATCTTTAGAAAATATTTTACTTATTCTTACCATTGAAAATTCTTGTCTATGTCCATTTTTTCTTCTTGAATTTTTTCTTCTTCTTTTTTTAAAAATTAAAACTGTTCTATTTTTTCCATTTTTAACTAAATCCGCCTCAACTTTTGCGCCAGTTATTTTTGGAGAACCTAATTCTGCTGTTTTATCATCTCCATATGCTAAGATTTCTTTAAATTCTATTTTTGAGTTAGGCTTTGTATTATCAATCTTTTCGACTTTTAATATTTCTCCAGCCTTTACTTTATATTGTTTTCCACCCGTCTGAATTATCGCAAATGACATAATACATCCTTAATTTTTATAGACTGCAATATAGTTCTACACTTATTTTAGTCAAGCTGATTAAACTAAGAATTATCCTTTAAATCTCTTAATTTTGAAAAGTCTTTTAAATTTTTTGCTCTCAAAAAAATATTACAGGCCAATTCTTCATCAATTGTTGATGGAATGGTAGGTAATTCTTTTTTCAGTTGGAGTTTTATTTTAGAAATTTTTTTTTCAAGATTTTTGTTGTAAGGGTCATGTTCTGAACAAAATAATGAGTTTTTAAGAGTGTATTCGTGTCCACAATAAATTTTAGTATCTTTAGGAAGTTTTTTTAATTTATTTAAAGAGTCATACATTTGTTCATAAGTTCCTTCAAATATTCTACCACATCCCAGTGAAAAAAGAGTATCTCCAGTGAATACTATTTTGTTTTTGGGAAAATAAAAACAGATATGCCCTGTTGTATGACCAGGTATATGCATTATTTTTGATTCAAAATTTTCATATTTCCAAGTTTGATTATCTTCCAGTAGTATATCTATATCAGGTATTCTTTGTTTATCGTTTTTAAAACCAACAACTTTTGCCCCATACATTTTTTTTAGTTCTTTATTTCCACCAACATGATCGTAATGGTGATGAGTATTAAGAATAAACTTTAATTTAATGTTGTGATATTTAATAAAATTAGTAATTGGCTCATGTTCACTGGGATCTACCACACATGCATTATTAGTTTTTTCATCTATAATCAAATATGAATAATTATCCTCTAGGCATTTAATTATTTCAACTTTCATATTATTTTTCTATTATAAAAATACCCAAATCTGAAAACAAATTTTGAAAATTTAGATTTGAACTATTAATTTTTATATTTTTTTTTTTACAATAATTAACGAAATCTTTAATTGTGCACATATGAAGATTTGGCGTATCGTACCATTCATTAGGTAAATTTTCTGTTATTGGCATTGTTCCTTGAAAAAGCAAATGTATTCTAACTTTCCAATATCCAAAATTTGGTATTGTGACAATAGCTTTTTTTCCAATTCTTAATAACTCATTAATTACATTTTCTGGATCTAAGAATGCTTGAAGTGTTTGACTCAAAATAACATAATCAAAAGATGACTCTGGAAATTGTTTTAAATCTTTTTCAGCGTCACCTTCTATTACTGTAAGTCCTTTTTCTATACATTTCTGAACATTATGCTTTGATAATTCTAGACCTCTTATATCGTTGGTAATATTTTCATAAATGTATTTCATTAATTCACCATCACCACAACCAACATCTAAAACTTTGGAATTCTGAGAAATTAATTTAGCTATTTTATTAAATTCTTTTTTCATTGATTTTTTTATAAGAAGCTTTTAAAAAATTTTTAACAGCACTAAGAAAATCTGGAACATCTAATAAAAATGAATCATGTCCCTTATCCGATGTTATTTCTGCAAATCCGACGTCTTTTCCGATTGCGTTAAGTGCTATTACTATTTCCCGATTTTCGGATGTAGGGTATAGCCAGTCAGATGTAAAAGAAATAACAAAAAATTTTGTTTCACTTTTCTCAAATGCTTTAGAAAGATTTCCATTAAATTGTTTTGTTAGATCAAAATAATCCATAGCTCTTGTTATAAATAAATAACTATTTGCATCGAAACGATCAACAAAAACTGAACCCTGATATCTTAAATAGCTTTCTATTTGAAAGTCTGCATCAAATCCAAATTTTAAATCATCTCTTTCTTGCAATTTTCTTCCAAACTTTTCCTGTAAACCTTTCTTTGATAAATATGTGATATGAGCAGCCATCCTTGCAACAGCTAAACCTTTATCAGGTGATTTTTTGTTTTCTTCATAAAAACCATTTGACCAATTATTATCAGCCATTATTGATTGTCTTCCAAGTTCATTTAATGCAATATTTTGTGCTGAGTGACTTGCAGTACATGCGATCGGAACAGCAGTATGAGTTTTATTTGGAAAATTTGAAACAAATTGTAACACTTGCATCCCACCCATTGAACCACCAATAACTGAGAATAATTTTTTGATTTTAAAAAATTCTAGCAGATGATATTGAGCATTAACCATATCATTAATTGTTATAACTGGAAAGTTAGTACCAAATGGTTTATTTGTCCCTGAGTCAATGCTACTTGGACCATAAGACCCCATACATCCACCGATAACATTTGCACATATTACAAAATATTTTTCTGTATCAATAGCCTTTCCTGGGCCTAATAAATAATTCCACCAACCTTCCTTATTTGTTATAGGATTTATCCCTGACGCATACTGATCACCAGTTAAAGCATGAAATGCTAAAATTGCATTATTTTTTTCTTCATTTAATTTTCCATAAGTTTCGTACGCTAATGGAAAATTAGATATAGTTTTTCCACAATCGAGCTTTAATGGTTTATCGATAATTAATTTCTTTACCTTTTCAGTTTTATTCATTTTTCTTTCTTTTGAATTGGAGGTAAAAAAACTTATTTAGCGGTTTTTTTAAAGCGCTCGCAATTCAGTTAAATCAGCGCATAAATTATTTACATGATACAATTAAATATGTCAATTTTATTTAAATTTTAACTATTTTATGTAATTAAGTAATTTTTTATCTATAAAGATACAAAATATTGAAAATTATGACTTCAGTTAACTTTAGAAAAATTAATATTCGACCCTATAAGCCAGGTAAATCTATACTAAAAAAAAAGGCAAAAGTAATAAAACTATCAGCAAATGAATCGGCATTAGGTATGAGTCCAAAAGCATTGAAAATATTGCGAAATAAAAAATTAAAAATTTCTAAATATCCAGATAGCAAAGCCAATGAATTAAGAAAAATAATTTCTTCAAAATTTAAATGTAAATTTAATAAGATAATTTGTGGATCAGGATCAGATGAATTAATTCAAATGTTGTGTCAACTTTTTCTTAGACCTAGAGACGAGGTAATTGTTCCACAATACAGTTTTTTGATGTACAGAATATATGCTTCAATTGTTGGAGCAAAGGTAGTTTTTTCCAAAGAAAAAGAATTTAGAGTTTCTCCTGAAGAGATTATTAAAAAAGTTAATAAAAAAACTAAGATTGTATTTATAGCAAATCCAAATAATCCTACTGGCACATATTTGAAAAAAAAAGAATTAATTAAACTAAGAAAAAAATTAAATAAAAGGATTTTGTTAGTTGTAGATGATGCTTATGATGAATATATGAAAGATAATCAATATTCTTCGGGATTAAAAATTTTTAAAAATAAAAAAAATGTATTTATTTTAAGAACTTTTTCTAAAATATATGGCCTTGCGTCTTTAAGAGTGGGCTGGGGATATGGAGATCAAAAAATAGTAGATGCTTTATATGCTATTAAACCTCCTTTTAATGTTAATAAAATTGCTCAATTATGTGCAATTGAATCTTTAAAAGATAACAAATTTATTAAAAAATCAGTTAAACATAATATGTTTTGGAGCAAAAAAATTAAAAAAAACTTGGAACAGTTTAATATATTTAGTAATAAAGTTAGTGCAAATTTTCTTCTACTTAATTTTGATAAATGTAAATTAACAGCAAATAATTTAGAAAAAAAATTACAGAAAAAAGGTTTAATATTGCGAGAGACTAAAACCTATAGAATTAAAAATTGTTTACGACTAACAATTGGAAATAACCATGAAAACAATTTTTTTTTAAAAAGTATAAAAAATATATTTAAAAATGTTTAAAAAAATATTAATTATTGGATGTGGCTTAATAGGGTCATCAATACTGAGAGCTATAAAAAATAAAAAACTATCAAAAAAAATTTTTGTTTTAGAAAAGTCAAAAAAGAATATTTCTAAAATTAAAAAAATTAAATCAAACTGTAAATTTATAAAAACTATAAATAAAGAAATATATGATGTTGATCTAGTAATAATATCTACACCTATGAGTGAATATGAAAAAATTATTCAAAAACTAAATAACACCTTAAAACCCAATGCTCTTATTACGGATGTTGGTTCCACAAAGCAAAATACAATTAAATTAAAAAATAAAAGTCTCAGCAAAAAAATACACTGGATACTAAGTCATCCTATAGCAGGATCAGAGGTTAGTGGGCCAGAATACGGAAATAAAAATCTGTTTTTAAATAAATGGTGTGTAATAATTAAAGAAAAAAAACAAAATTTAAAAAAACTTAATTTATTAAAAAAATTTTGGAAAAAAATTGGCTCAAAAGTGGTTTTAATGAATGCTAATGACCATGATAATATTTTTTCTATTACAAGTCATTTACCCCACTTAATTGCTTACAACTTGATTAAAACTGCTCAAGATTCAGAAAAAGTTCAAAGAAAAAATCTAATTCAATATAGCGCAGGAGGTTTAAGAGATTTTTCAAGGATAGCTGCTTCTAACGAGGTTATGTGGAGAGATATATTTTTTAGTAATGATAATATTATTAAAGGTATCAATTTATTTACAAAAAATTTAAACACATTTAAAAAAATCATTCAGAATAAAAACAATAAAAAACTTTTATCTCGATTATCTAATTCCAAAAAAGCAAGAAGAAAAATTGTTCAATTAAAACAAGATATAGCCAAACCTGATTTTGGAAGAGAATAGTTATTTTTTTAAAACACTTTTTAATTCTTCTAAATATTTAGAATAACTATCAGATAATTTTATAGAGGTTTTATAAATCGGTTTTCTAGCCTGTACTGTACTGACAGTTTTAATAAGTCTATCATTATCATAGTGCTTTAAACAATTTGGATCCCATTCAAGTTCACAAAATTCTAAGACTTTTTTTGTTTCACTTTCTTGATTATTAATCAATTTTTCATATTCAAGATCATAAATTGTTTTGGGATATTTTAATTTCCAAAAATTGATTAAATCTTCGTATAAATTATAAAATTTTCCTAGATCATTTAAATTAAAAGAAAAATTTAATCCAGCATCAAAATTATTTTTATAAATTGACCAACAATTATCTAAGCTGTTTCTTTTACAATTAATTATTTTTGAATTAGGAAACATTATATTTATAAAACCAATCCATCTAAAATTTAAGGGAGCTTTGTCAGTTAAGCACTTATCAGAATTATCTATTAAAGAAATTTTTTCTAAATATTCATTCTGCAAATCTTTAAATCTTTTTAAATTATAATTTTTTTTATTTCTTATAAAAAACTCTTCCTTTATCATATCAGATAGGAACATGAGTTCGCCTGCTCCGTATACATTTTTGTGTGATGAAATTATCTGTTCTGTAAGAGTTGTTCCAGACCTTGGCATTCCAACAATAAATATTATTTTTTTTGTATTGTAATCATTTTGAATTTTAAAATCGTTATCAAAATCCTTTTTAATATTTTTGAATAAGTTATTATCATTTTGAATATTATATTTTATTTTTTCTTTCTTTTTTCCATTTGCTTCATTTATATGAATAAATGCATTTTTGTAATCTTTTAAATTTTCATATGCTTTTCCTAAGGCAAAATTTAATTCAATCATTTCATCATCATTTAAATTAAAATTTTTTTTTTTTTCTATCATGTCTAAAAAATGTTTATTATTTTTTTCATATTTAGTAATTAAAGATAAAACTCTATCAGCTGTTGTAAATTTTGGATTAATTTCTAGAGATTTTTTTAAATATTTTATTGCCTTTTCATAATCACCTTTTTGTATGTACATAGATGACAAATTATAGTTAGTAATTAAAATATTACTTTTAATTTTTACTGATCTTTCATAATATTTAATTGCATCGTCTACTTTATCTAAATCTTTTTTAAGATTAGCAAAATTATTTAATACGTTTATATAATTTGGATTAATTTTAAGCGCTCTTTCAAAATATTTTTCTGCTTCAATAAAATCTTTACTTTTATGTTGGCTGATTCCCATATTATTTAAAAAAAAAATATTTTTTGGGTCAAGTTTGAGAGCTTCTTCCATTATCTTGATTGAATTGTTGTAATCTAGCTTACTTTGATAAGCCAAAGAAATAATATTATAAAGTACAGGTATTCCATGTAATATTTTTCTTTCATGTCTATGTTTTTTTAATAAAGATTTAGCTTTTATAATAACTTCATCGAATAAATTACTTTTTAATTTATTCTGTAAAATAAAAATTTCATTTTCAAAATTATTATCTTTTTTTTCTGAAAGCATAGAATTGTTTAAATCCAGTTACAGTAAGATTTGAATTATTTTTTATCTCATTAATTGTTTTTTTTATATTCATTATTACTACTTTTTTTCTAGGTCCAAAAGCATGTATCAATAATTTTTTATTTAAACATATAGCTATGTGCCCTTTCCAGAAAATCAAGGTACTTTTTTTGAGGTTATTTTTCCTTTCATTAAATTTAAAAAATTTTATTTGATCTTTTGTATCTCTTGGAATGAATATATTATTAAATTGAAAAAAAACCTGCAGCAAACCAGAACAATCAATACCATCAAAAGTTTTTCCTCCCCATTTATATTTTGTATTTATAAATAATTTTAGGATTTTTACTAAGTTTTTTTCGGTATAATTAATTTTTACTATGTCTGTATTCTTCAACCACTGATTATTATCGAATTGGGAAAATTTTTTATATGAATTAAAAATTTTAATTTTACTAGCAAATGGTATTAATTTTTTAGTTTTGAAATATTTAAAATTTTTATTTTTTTTGTATATGAAAGATTTTAAAGCAATTACTTTATGCGATGGTTGAAAGTTTTTTAAAATTAGTTTTTTTTTTATATAACCAATATAACCATCATATGAGTTTTTGATTTTCAGCCAATTATTATATTTTTTTATTATTTTAAATTTTTCCCCGTATAATAATTGAGTTACTAACTTTGAAGATGACTTTTTTTTTTCATAAACATTAAGAATAAATTTAGAATTTATCATAAATTAATCTTTTATTGGAGCAACCTTTGAAATCCAAATAATCATCAACAGCACAGGGATTCCTAAAACTGCTGTTAATGTAAAAAAATTTGCGTAACCCATTATATCTACCCAGCTTCCAGAGTAACCAGCAATTAATTTGGGTAGAAAAAGCATTATTGAACTAAAAAGCGCATATTGAGTTGCTGTAAACTTGACCGAAGTTAAAGCCGACAAATATACAACAAAGGCTGCACCTGCAAATCCACTTGAAATATTATCTGCAGTTATTACAGCAATTAAAAATTTAATACTAAGAGGCGCAATGGCTAACCATGCAAATAATAAATTGCTTGCTGCTGCAATTAAAGCACCTGTGAATAATGCTTTCATTGTACCAAATCTTAATGCAAAAAATCCACCAAAAAAACCTCCTAGTATTGTAGCAAAAACTCCAAAAAATTTTGAATATGTTGCTATTTCCTTTATATCAAAACCTTTTTCTAAATAAAAAATATTAGCAACTACTCCCATTACAATGTCAGCTATTCTGTACAATCCAATTAAGAGTAAAATCGCTATTGCGAATTTTCCATATTTTTCGATAAAATTTGTAATAGGTTTTACATAAAGGTTACCCGTATCCTTTTTAGAAATGAACCCAGAAAATATGAATAGCGCAACTATGATACCTGCAAAAATAAAACATAATAAAATTCTTAAACTAGCAAATAAAAATTTTATTAAAATTTGCTCTTTAGGAAATGGATTATTAATATTCTGATATAAAAAAATAAACCCAATTATTGCTATAATAAAAACAATAAAAAACTTTATATGATGTTTATCATCTACAGATTTTATTCTTTTAATATTCGGTTCTAAGGAAAAAATTGTAGTCAAAATTCCAACTAACATTAAAGATGACATTGTAAAATAAACTATTTGCCATACTTCAACTCTATAGGTTTCAGTTCCTAAATATGAGGCCAACCAAAGGCTTCCTGCCCCAGAAGTTAACATAGCTATTCTATATCCTGCTATGTACATGGAAGATAGAACACCTTGATATTTTTGTGGCGCAGACTCTATTCTAAATGCATCAATTAATATATCTTGAGTAGCACTCGAGAATGCAACAAAGGTTATACCTATTGCTGTAAAAACTAAAGTTTGTGAAGGGTCACTTGAGGCAGTGAGCAATAAAGAAATTACAACCATTATTTGTGAAAGAAGCAACCAACTTTTACGGTGACCAAATTTACTTGAAAAAGGTAATTTTAAATTATCAACTAAAGGAGACCATAAATATTTAAAAGCATATGCAAAACCTGCCCAACTAAATAAAGTTACTGTACTTCTGCTAACTCCTGCCTTAACCAACCAAACAGACAATGTAGAAAATACTAGCAAAATTGGTAGCCCTGCAGAAAATCCAAAAAATAACATTTTTAAAGATTTCTTGTCTAAAAAAATTAGCAGGTTTTGTTTTTTTTTTATCATAACTACTTTATCCAAAAAGACGGAAGAAATAAAACTAATATAGCAAATAATTCGAGTCTTCCTAAAATCATTCCAAGACTTAGTATCCATTTAGAAAAATCAGGTAAAGAAGAAAAGTTACCACTCGGACCTATAGTTGTTCCTAGCCCAGGTCCAACGTTAGAAATTGAAGTTGCGGCGCCTGAAATTGAAGTAATAAAATCTAGACCACTTAATGATAATAATGCAGTGATCGTAAAAAATATAATTATATAAAGATAAATAAATGAAATAATTGAAGCTATGAATTTATTATCAATAGTATTTTCTTCATATTTAATTATAAATATTCCTCTTGGATAAATAATTTTTTTTAATTGATTGATCAAAAATTCATATAATATTTTAATTCTAAAAATCTTTATTCCACAAGCTGTTGACCCAGCACATCCTCCTATAAACATAAGTATAACAAAAAAAATTAAAGGGAAACTTCCCCAATTATCAAACCCTTTAGTTACATAGCCGGTACCGGTTAAAATTGATATTACATTAAATGATATTGATCTTAAGCTAACTTCAAAAAAACTTTTATTTATTATTGTCAAATAAATAAAGAGTATCAAAATAGAAAATAAAATAATTTTAATAAATAATTTTATTTGAACATCTGAAATAAATATTTTTTTGTCTCCATTTAAAAACTTTATATAAGCTATAAAAGGTAAACTTCCTAAAATGATAAATATTATTGCAGTTATTTCAATATTAGCATTGTCAAAATATCCTATAGATTCATTATAATTTGAAAAACCACCTGTAGCTATTGTTGTCATCGAATGTGTTAAGGAATCAAAATAATTCATGCCAAAGATTTTATAAAAAAATGAACAAAGAATAGTTAGTCCGAAATAAATTAAAATTAAACTTAATGCAATTTCTTTTGATTTAGGTAATATTTTTTCAGAAGTATCGTTACTTGAAATTTTAAATAATTGCATTCCCCCAACATTCATTATTGGCATTAGTGTAATTGCCATTACAATTATACCTATACCTCCTAACCATTGCAGTATTGCTCTCCAAAGGAGAATAGCTTTAGGTGCATCATTTAAATTTGTAATAATCGTTGAACCTGTAGTAGTTATTCCTGACATACTTTCGAAAAAAGCATCAGTAATACTTAAATCGAGATTTGAAAAGATAAAAGGTAGTGAGCCAAATATAGCAACGCTCATCCAAGATAGTGCAGTTAGTAAAAAAGCTTGTTGTAAGTTTAATTTTTTTTCATGACTTAAATTTGATAAAAAAAACAATACGCCAAAAATTATGGTTATTATTCCAGCCCCAATGAAGGACGAATCTAATTGGTTGTATATAATTTGCACCACAATCGGGATAATCATAGAAACTCCAAGAATAATTTGAAGGATTCCTAAAGCTAAAAAAACAGTTTTATAATTGGACATTTTGAATGAACATTATTTTATGGTAAATAAATTTCAACTCTATAAGAATTAATAAATACGTCAAATATAGTATATTTTGTTATTATAAATTGTGATTGAAAAAATAAATTTAGATAAAACGAATGCTTGGCCTTTTATTGAGGCAAAAAAAATTTTGAAGGATAAAAAAACCTCTATTGAAAAAAAGGGAAAAATCATTTTACAAACAGGATATGGTCCAAGTGGACTTCCTCATATAGGAACTTTTGGTGAAGTTGCTAGAACTTCAATGTTAGTAAACGCTTTAAATCAATTAACAGATTTACCAAAAGAAATTATTACATTTTCAGATGATATGGATGGGTTAAGAAAAATTCCAGATAATGTTCCCAATCAAGAAATTTTAAAAAAAAATCTTCATAAACCATTAACTGCTATTCCTGATCCATTTAAAAAATTTAATAGTTTTGGAGAGCACAATAATGAAATGCTTAAAATTTTTTTAAACAAATTTAAATTCAATTATAATTTTAAAAGTTCAACTTTTCTTTATAAATCAGGTTTTTTTAATTCAACATTGCAAATTATTTTAGAAAAGTATCAGTCTATCATGGACATTATTATTCCAACTTTAGGTAAGGAACGACAAAAAACTTACAGTCCGTTTCTACCAATTTGTCCAGACACAGGTATTGTTCTAGAAATTCCTGTTTTAGAAATTGTAAAAGAAAAATCTAAAATAATATTTGATAACAATGGAAAAAAACTTGAGTCTAGTATTTTTGATGGAAATTGTAAACTACAATGGAAAGTGGACTGGGCTATGAGATGGTATGCACTTGATGTTGATTTTGAGATGTATGGCAAAGATTTAATTGAAAGTGCAATTCTATCATCAAAAATAATTAATCTGCTGGGTAAAAAAAATCCACTAGGATTTGCATATGAACTTTTTTTAGATGAGAAAGGTGAAAAAATTTCAAAATCAAAAGGAAATGGGATCACCATTGATCAATGGTTAGAATATGCTTCACCAGAAAGTTTATCACTTTTTATGTATCAAAATCCTAAAAGAGCTAAAAAACTTTACAAAGAAATAGTTCCAAAAGCTGTTGATGAGTATTTAGATTCTATTGAAAAGGCAAAAAAACAAAATGAACTACAATTATTAATGAATCCAGCTTGGCATGTTCATAATGGAAAAATACCTAGGGAAGAAATGATTATGTCTTTTTCAATGTTATTAAACTTAGTTGAAGCAAGTAATGCTGAAACTAAAACACTTCTTTGGAAGTTTGTTAAAAAATATAAACAAAATATTTCTGAAAAAAATTATCCTATTTTTGATAATCTAATAAGTTATGCAATTAAGTATTTTAACGATGTTATAAAACTTAAGAAGAAATATAAAAAGACTAATCCAACTGAAAAAAAAGCTCTTGAGGCTTTAATTAAAAAACTTGATTTATGTAATGATAAAATGTCTCCAGAAGAAATACAAACTTTAATATATTCAGCAGGAAAAGATAATGGTTATGAAACAAATTTAAGAGATTGGTTTAAATTAATATACGAAGTGGTTTTTGGTGATGAAAATGGACCGAGAATGGGCTTTTTCATAAGTTTCTTTGGAGTACATGAAACAAAAAAACTTATAAAAGATAAAATAAAATAATGTTTTCGAAATTTAGATCTCTAATTTTTAAAATTAATCCTGAGACAGCACACAATTTAGCAATTAAATCTTTAAAATTTAATTTGGTTAAAAATATTTTTGATAGCAATAAAGATACCACCATGTTTCATACTACTTTGTTTGGTAAAAAAATAAAAAATCCAATAGGAATTGCTGCAGGATTTGATAAAAATGCAGAAGTTTACAATCCTTTATTTAAATTAGGATTTGGATTTGTTGAAGTTGGAACAGTGACTCCTCTAGAACAATACGGTAATCCAAAACCAAGAATATTTAGACTAGCAGAAGATGAAGCTCTTATAAATAGATTGGGATTTAATAATTTAGGATCAAAAAATATAAGTTCTAGAATTAGATCAAATACTCCAGATGGATTATTAGGCGTAAATATAGGACCAAATTATAACAGCAAAGACCAATTAAAAGATTATTTAATTAACTTAAGAGTTTTTCATAATATTTGTGATTATATAACTATAAATATTTCTTCGCCCAATACTGAAAAGTTAAGGGAGTTTCATGATGCATTGAAATTTGAAGAATTAATAAAATCAATTGAAAAAGAAAAAAAAATTTTAAAATCGAAAATTCCAATAGCATTAAAAATTTCTCCAGATATTTTGGATAATCAAATAAATGAAATATGTAAAATATTGTTAAATTACGATATTAAAGCTATTATTATTTCGAATACAACAGACTCTAATAGAGAAAAATTAATAAATATTTCAAAGCATGAAAAAGGAGGTTTGTCAGGGAAACCTCTTGAATATAGATCTAATCAGTTAATAAATAAATTTTATAGTTTATTAAAAAATAATGTTAAAATAATTGGCGTAGGTGGGGTTGACTCCGGAAAAAGTGCATACGATAAATTTTCTGCAGGAGCTAGCTATATTCAATTGTATACTGGAATGGTTTACCAGGGACCAAATATAGTCAACAAAATAAAAAAAGAACTAAAAGATATATTAATAAAAAAAGGTGTAAAAACTTTCAAAGATATAATAGGAAAAAAAAATTAATAAACTTGACGTCATCTATATCGCATCTTATATAGTCACTAAATATTATGTCTAAAAAATGTGAATTAACTGGAAAAATACCTCTTAAAGGTCATAAGGTAAGTCACGCTAACAATAAAACTAAAAGGAAATTTTATCCAAACTTAAAAAAAGTAAAATTTACAAGTGAAATTTTAAAGAGAAATATAAGACTTAACGTAACTAACGCAGCAGTTAAGTCTGTTGATAAAAAAGGTAGTTTTGATTTATTCTTAAAATCTGCAAAAAGTAAAAATCTTTCACCAAGATTAAAAAAAATTAAAAAAAGTTTATTAATAAAATCAACATAAATAAATGAATAAAATTTTTTTACTTCTATCGGTTTTGATGGGAGTAATAGTTTTAATATCAAATTATTTAGTACAATTCCCAGTCAAATATTATGGGCTTAGAGAAATACTAACTTATGGAGCTTTTACTTATCCAATAGCTTTTTTAATAACGGATTTAGCTAATAGATTTTATGGAAAATTTTTGGCTAAAAAAGTTGTATATATCGGTTTTATAATAGGTATATCTTTTACACTTTTCTTTTCTACTAATTTTTCTGATTTAATTTCAATAAGAATTGCAATTGGATCAGGAATTGCATTTTTGGTTGCTCAATTAATTGATGTAAAAATTTTTGATAAACTAAGAAAAAAAAAATGGTATATAGCCCCACTCACATCTTCTATTATTGGTTCAACAATTGATACTTTTTTATTTTTTTCTATTTCATTTTATGGGACTGAGATGCCATGGATAACATTATCTTTAGGAGATTTAGCGGTCAAAATTTTGGTCACATTACTGATGTTAATACCATTTAGATTATTATTGGGTGTTACTAGAGCAGCTTAGGTAAAAATTTATATGATAAAATTTTATAAGCTAATTTAGCCACTATAAAATTATAAGAATTAAATCCTTTAATTGGAGCTAATTCATTAATATCTGCCCCAACGATATTAGAATTTTTAGAAGCTATTTTTAAAATATTTAATGTCTCATCCCAAAATAATCCGCCTGGCTCAGGTGTACCTGTTGCAGGCATAATACTTGAATCTAAACCATCAACATCAAAAGTTAAATAAACATTTTTATTTTTAATTAATTTTTTAAAACTATTTAAATTCCATTTATTTTTATCTTTTGACCAAAAAATTTTAATTCTTTTAGAGTTTTTTTTTAAAAAAGGAATTTCTGAAGCAGAGATGTTTCTTATACCAAAAGAAATTAAAGATACATTTTTATAATCCATACATCTTCTAATTGCTGAGGCATGAGAAAATTTTTCTCCATTATAGCTTTGTCTCAAATCTGCATGAGCATCAAAATGTAACAAACATAAATTTTTATATTTTTCTACGAATGGTTTTATACAGCCAGGTGTGATTGAATGTTCACCTCCTAAAGTCATGGAAAAAAGTTTTTTGTCTAATATTTTTTTGTTAATTAAAGATATTTGACTCAAAGCTTTATTAATATTTTTATTTATTTTGAATGGTTTTAGAGTTTTAATTCCAATTTTTTTATATGGTTCACAATTAAGTTCTTCATCGTACAGTTCTACTTGATGAGAAGCTTTAATTATTTCTTTAGGACCGTTTTTTGTACCTCCTCCATAGCTCACAGTTTTTTCTAAGCCAAATGGCACTATCACAACTTTATGTTTAATATTAAATTTATTATCGACCCCAAGAAAACCTAATTTGTTTTTTAAATAATTCAATTTTTACTCAAATATTTTAGAAAATTTTTTTGAATTTCTATTTTTCCAATTACCAGTGTGGTAGGCATTACTCGCGATAAGAGGAAGAACAGTGGTTGCTTCCGCAAATACCATTTGCTCTTTAGTTGTATCTACTTTTCCCCAAGAGCTAGCTTCTTTTAATGTAGAACTACTACATGCACCATCCCTAGAGTCCGCAACAGTTATTTGTACGGCATATTTGTGCATATCAACTTCTTTGCCTAATAGCTCTGCACATATTACAGTATCTTGTATAAAATTTTTAGGAACACCACCACCAATCATTATTAATCCTGATCCTTTTGATTTAATCTTTATTTCAGTTAATTCTCTAAATTCTCTTACTGAATCAATTGTAATATGTTTTTTTGGATTTTTTTCTTGATGCATAACAAGCCCAAATCCTGCACTTGAGTCTGTAAAAGCTGGACAAAATATCGGTACATCAGAGTCATATGCAGTTTCTATTAATGAGTTTTTTTTCTTTGCATTTTTTTTAAGATATTTTCCTATTTCTTTAATAAACTCCCTAGAGGTGTAGCTTTTTGGTTCTAAACTATCTGCAATTTCACAAATTATTTTGTCACACATTTGTAATTCGTCTTCATCAATATAAGTGTCATAAATTCTATCTATATAATTTTTTCTTAATTCAGTATCATCTTGGAATTGAGATCCTTGATAATGTTTAAAACCAAGAGCTTCAAAAAAATCCATATCTATTATTGAAGCACCAGTTGCAACAATGGCATCAACCATATTATATTTAACCATATCTCTATATATATGCATACATCCAGCTGCAGAAGTTGAGCCTGCTAAAGTTAAAAAAATAGTACAATTTTTGTCATTAATCATTTCATTTATTATATCAGCTGCATTTGCAGTTTCTCTTGAAACAAAAGACATTTTTTTCATCGACGAAATTATTTTTCTTGAATCAAAGGATGTTATATCAATATGTTCTACGGGATTGCTTAGAAAATCTTTTTTTGAATTATGACCTAGATTTTTTTTGTTTGACATTTAAGCAACAAGAAACTCTCGATTATTTTCTTTGCCATACATTGTCATAATTGGCTTATCTTCTACTTCATAAACTTCATTAGAAAAGAAGCCATTAAAATGAGTTCTAAAAGTTAGTCCATAAGCTCCAAGCTGACCTAATTCTATATAATCATTTTCTTTAATATTGTTAGGCAAAACAAAAGGGCCTTTCATGTAATCCATGCTATCACATGTTGGTCCAAAAAAATCAAATGAAGTTAATTTTTTTGAAACTGCTCTTCCATCGGTGATTAAACGAGAAGGATAAACAATATTTGGAACGCCAGCGTCAAAAAGTGTTCCGTACGTACCATCATTTATATAAAGTTTTTGTTTTTTTCTTAAATTTACTTTTACTATTGTTGAGCCACTTTCAGCAACTATTGCTCTACCAGGTTCACAAATAATTTTTGGCATTTTAGTCAATTTCAAATTCTTTAAACTTTCTTTAATTACTTTAAAATAATTTTCTAAGGATTGGGGAACTAAATCAGGATAAATTGTAGGAAAGCCACCACCAACATTTATATAATCTGGAACAATTTTTGTTTTTTTAATTATATTTCCTATTTCTTTAATACCTTTTTCATATGAAATAGGATGCATACACTGTGATCCAACATGAAAGCTTAAACCAACTTTTTTTGAATATTGTTTAGTTAGCCTTAATAAACCAGCAGCTTCAGAACTCAAAGCTCCAAATTTTTTTGATAAATCTATTTCGGCATGTTCATTTGAAACTAATACTCTTACAAATAGTTCTAAATCTTTTGCTTCATTAGTAGTTTCAATAATTTTTATTAGTTCATCCTTTGTATCTAAAGAAAAAGTTTTAATACCATATTTAAAGTAAGCTTCCTTTATACTTTCTCTACTTTTTACCGTATGCATATATGAGCATTTCACTTTCGAGTTTATTTTTTTAACTTCTTGGATTTCTTTTATCGAAGCAACATCAAAATCTTCAATTCCACTTTCAATAATTGTTTTTAGTACTTCAGGATGAGGGTTTGTTTTAACGGCGTATAGAATTTTTCCAGGAAACTTCTTTTGAAAAACAGCCGATGCTAATTGTATAGATTTTTTTCTAATACAATAAACTGGTCTTTCCGGTTTTAGTTGACTTATCATCTCGTCAACTGTTTTAAATTTTTGCATTCTTAATGCCCCCAAAAAAAAAATTTAATAAAAAAAGTTAATCAATATCAATGAAAAACTTTATATAATTGAGGAATTAAGACAATAATTAATTAATGTAAAGAAAATAATAGGATTGAAATGTTAACAAAAGTTCCTATATGAGAGCTATGGTTGAGAAAGCAAACACTAATAAAAACGTTGAATTTCAAGATAAATCGTTGCTTATAGTCGATGATGATAATCCTTTTAGGGAAAGACTAGCTAGAGCTATGGAAAAAAAAGGTTTTACTGTAACTCAAGCTGAGAGTGTAAAATCAGGAATAGAAAATGTTAAAAAGAAAAAACCATCATATGCAGTTGTTGATTTAAGGCTTGGAGATGGAAATGGACTAGAAGTTGTAAAAGAAATAAAAGGTTCAGATGATACAAGTAAGAATAGTAAAATCATAGTTCTTACTGGTTATGGAAATATTCCAACTGCGGTAGCGGCAGTTAAAGAAGGTGCGATAGATTATTTGGCGAAACCAGCTGACGCAGACGATATAGAAAAAGCACTTTTAGCTGATCCAAATAAAAGAGCACAACCACCAGAAGACCCTATGTCAGCTGATAGAGTTAAATGGGAACATATTCATAGAGTATTTGAGTTATGCAATAGAAATGTTTCTGAAACTGCAAGACGTCTTAAAATGCATAGGAGAACTTTACAAAGAATTCTCTCTAAAAGATCACCTAGATAATTTTTTTAAGTTTAATAATTTTATTGGCTAAAAATGTTAATAATAAAATTTTAAATAATTCAGCTAATAAGAATGGTATAACGCCTAATTGTAATAGAGGTTTGTCCCAACCAATTAAAATTCCTAACCATATAATTCCAAATATATAAATTGTTGAAACACACAAAGTAAGTTTTGCAAAATTTATAAAAATATTATTTTGAAAATTCATATAACCAGCAAGAAATGTTGCAGTTAAAAAACCTATCAAGTATCCCATTGTTGGACCAGTAAAATAAATGAATCCAATCCCTTTTTCCGGCGTTCCAGCAAAAACAGGCAATCCCATTATGCCTTCAATCAAATACAGAGAAATAGTAAGAAGGCCTATTCTCCAACCAAAGGCTAAGCCCATAAAAAGAACTACAAAAGTTTGCATAGTCATTGGAACTGGATAAAAAGGTATTTTTATTTTAGCTGATAAAGTTAGTAAAATTGTACCAAAAATAACAACAAAAACTTTTTTAAGTATTTTTATATTAGTTTTTTTTTTTACTATTTCCATGTGATTATTTTACTATTATTTTTTATAATAATCTAGCTTTTTGTTAAATGAAGAAATACATCTTCTAAATCTGCATCATAAGTTACCACATCATTTATTTCTATATTTTTAGTTTTAATGAAATTAATTATTTCTTCTATTTTAATTTTATTTTTTTCATAAGATACACAAAGTTCATTATCTTTATTATTTATAATTTTTAAAGATTTTAAAATTTCATCTTTAATTTCAATTTTTTTATTTATTTTAAATATTACTCTTTTTGTTTGTATTCTGTTTAAAAGATTGCTAGTAGTATCTAAAGCAACTAATTCACCTTTATTTAAAATTCCTATCCTGTCACATATTTTTTCAGCTTCTTCAAGATAGTGAGTAGTTAAAATTATAGTTACACCTAAGTCATTTAATAATCTTACATTTTTCCAAAGATTTTTCCTTAAATCTACATCTACACCAGCCGTAGGTTCATCCAAAATAATTATAGGTGGTTGATGAACCAAAGCTTTTGCCATTAAAAGTCTTCTTTTCATTCCACCGGATAAACTTCTTGCATAACTGTCTGCTTGATGACTTAAAGAAACAAGTTTTAAAACAGTTTCTGTAATTCTATCTTTTTTTTTAATACCGTACAAACCAGCTTGTAATTCAAGTATTTTTCTTGGACTAAAAAATGGATCAAGGTTAACTTCTTGAGGAACTATCCCAATAGATGCTCTAACTTGACGAGGATTTTCATCTAAATCAAATCCATGAACATTTACTTTTCCTGAAGTTTTTATTACAGTTCCTCCCAATATATTTATAAAAGTAGTTTTTCCTGCACCATTTGGACCGAGTAAACCGAAAATTTCACCTTCATTCACGTCTAAGTTTAAATTATTTAAAGCTTTAATTGCGTTAGAATTTTTACGATTATAAATTTTGTTTAGATTTTTAAAGGAAAGTACATTTTTTTTCATAATGAGAAATTATACATTTACAACATTAAAAGGAATTAAGGTAATATTATTTAAATGAATAAAATAAAAAAAACAGATCATTTTTATTTAATTGATGGTTCTGGTTATATTTTTAGAGCTTATTATGCTCTACCACCGCTTTCTCGTAAAAGTGATGGAATGCCAACTGGAGCGGTAAGTGGATTTTGCAGTATGTTATTTAAATTATTAGAGGATTCTAAATCCCCTGAGAATAAAGATAAGCCAACACATTTTGCTGTAATTTTTGACTCTGCAAGAAAAAATTTTAGAAATGAAATTTATCCTGACTACAAAGGAAATAGATCTGAAGCACCTGAAGATTTAATACCTCAATTTGACTATATAAGGAAATCAGTAGTTGCATTCAATTTACCATCTATTGAATTAATTAATTACGAAGCAGATGATTTAATTGCAACATATTCAGACCAAGTTATTAAAGAAGGAGCAAAAGTTACTATTGTTTCGTCTGACAAAGATTTAATGCAACTCTATAATAAAAATGTTCGTATTTATGATCCTTTAAAAAGTAAATTTATTAATGAAGAAGATATAGATAAAAAATTTGGTGTAAGCCCTGAAAAAATTGTTGATGTACAAGCTTTAGCTGGAGACAGTAGCGATAATGTTCCAGGTGTTCCAGGAATTGGTATTAAGACAGCCGCAGAGCTTATTAATCAGTATGGAAATTTAGATAATTTATTAAAGCATGCAAAGGAAATTAAACAAAATAAAAGAAGAGAAACTCTTATTGAAAATAAAGATAAAGCTATAATTAGTAAAAAATTAGTCACATTAAAAAAAGACGTACCAGTAAAAAATAAAATTAATGAATTTTCTTTGAAAGAGATAGACAAAGAAAAACTTTATAACTTCTTGCGAGAGATGGAATTTAATAGACTTTTAAGCTCGGTTATTTCAACTTATGGGGAAGTTAACTTTTCAAATAATAATCAAAAAACTGATAAAAATAATAATCATGAAATTTCTTCAAAAAATTATAAATTGATAGAAAACGAAAGTGATATTAGTGATTGGTTAACTGAAGCAGAGGAAAATGGAGAAATATCCATAGATACCGAAACTAGTTCTTTGGATCCTCATCAAGCAAAATTGGTAGGTATTTCACTTTCTACCAAACCAGGTAATGCTTGTTACATTCCTCTTAATCATACTAAAGGAAAAAATTTAAATGAAAAAAAAATTATTGAAATTTTAAAACCAATTCTTGAGGATAAAAGCGTTAAAAAGATAGGTCAAAATATAAAATTTGATTATATAATTTTATATCATAGAGGCATAGATATGAAACCTTTGGAAGATACCATGTTAATGTCATATGTGTTAGACGCCGGGAAGAACAAGCATAATATGGATACTTTATCAGAAATACATTTAAACCATAAACCAATTACATATAAAGAACTAGTAGGTACTGGCAAAAAACAAATTAATTTTTCTGAAGTTGATATTAAAAATGCAAAAAACTATGCTTCTGAAGATGCAGATATAACTTATAGATTGTACAAAATTTTTTTAAAAAATTTAAAATCAGAAAAACTTTTAAATATTTATGAAACTTTTGAAAAACCTTTGATTAAAATACTAGCTTTAATGGAAATAAATGGGATTAAATTAGATGAAAATTTTTTAAAAACACTTTCAATTAAATTTGACAAAAAAATTAATATTTTAGAAAAAGAAATATTTAAGATTTCAAAAAAAGAATTCAAAATTGGATCTACAAAACAATTAGGTGAAATAATGTATAATGAGCTTAAAATTGCATCATTAAAAAAAACTAAAAAAGGTAGTTTTGCCACTAATGCAAATGTTTTAGAGGATTTAGCTTTTAAAGGACACAAACTTCCTAAATTAGTTCTTGATTGGAGACAGGTTACAAAACTTAAAAATACTTATTCTGACTCACTTCAAGAACATATTAATCCTAAGACACAAAGAGTTCATACCTCATTTTTACTAGCTGCAACAACTACAGGACGATTAGCTTCGAGTGAACCAAATTTACAAAATATACCTATAAAATCTGAAGACGGTAAAGATATTAGAAAAGCATTTATATCTGAAAAAAATTTTAGCTTAATTTCAGCAGATTATAATCAAATTGAAATGAGAATTTTAGCTGATCTTGCCGATGTAAAAGAGCTTAAAAAAGCTTTTAAAAATAATGAAGATGTACATTCATTAACAGCAAGCCAAGTATTTAATATTGATGTAAGTAAAATAGATACGGATAAAAGAAGAAAAGCAAAAGCAATTAATTTTGGAATTATTTATGGAATTTCTCAATACGGATTGGCAAAACAAATAAATGTCACAAATACAGAAGCAGAGGAATTTTTGAACTCTTATTTTTTAAAATTTCCTGAAATAAAAGAGTATATGAATTCTACTATAAAATTTTGTAGGAACAGTGGGTATGTAAACAATATATTTGGAAGAAGAACCCATATTACTGGAATCAATGATAAGAATTTTAATGTTCGAAATTTTCAAGAAAGAGCTGCTATCAATGCACCTATTCAAGGTTCTGCTTCAGAGATAATGAGACTGGCAATGATTAGAGTTAGTAATAAATTAAAGGATATTAATAATAATGATATTAGATTGTTACTTCAAATTCATGATGAATTAATTTTTGAAGTTCCAAATAAAAATATAGATAAAATTTCTAAAGTCATTAAAGATGAAATGATCAGCGTTATTAACAGTGATTTGCATACTTTTTCCATTCCTCTTTTGGTGGACTTGAATATTGGAAATAATTGGGGCCTTCTTCACTAATCCTGGCTATTGCCCAAATTAAAACAATTTAGTACTTTTAAAGTGTAATATGAAAGAAACAATTGCATTAATTGATGACGACAGAAATATTTTAACAAGCATAAGTATAGCTTTAGAAAAAGAAGGGTTTAAAGTTCAAACATATTTAGATGGCGAAAGTGCTTTAATTGGGTTGACTAGAACTCCACCAGATTTAGCAGTAATAGATATTAAAATGCCTAAAATGGATGGAGAAGAACTTTTAAAAAAACTCAGAAAAAAAACTTCAATGCCAGTTATTTTTTTAACTTCAAAAGATGATGAAATTGACGAATTACTTGGATTAAAATTAGGTGCTGATGATTTTGTAAAAAAATCTGGAGGTTTTTCAATAAAAGTTCTTGTTGAAAGAATTAGGGTTCAATTAAGAAAAAAAAATATTAATAACAATATTGAAGATGCAAAAAATATAATTTCGCATGGAAAACTTAAACTAGATCCTTCTCAACTAGAATGTGAATGGAACGGCAAACAGTTACCTGACAAACTTACAACAACAGAATTTTTAATTGTTAAAGAATTAGCAAAAAGACCTGGTATTATCAAAGAGAGATCACAGTTGATGGATATAGCCTATAGAGAAGATACAGATATAGAGGATAGGACCATAGATAGTCACGTAAAAAGAATAAGAAAAAAATTTAAAAAAGTTGATAATAGTTTTTCTGCAATTGAAACAAGATATGGAAGTGGATATCGCTGGAATGTCAGCTAATGTTTGATTTTATACTTAAAAAATTATCAATACTTAAAAAATTTTTACTTATTAATTTAATTGCTTTTATTTTAATAGGCAGTGGAACTGTAATTTACCTTAAAACAGTTCAACCTAATTTAATAAAAAAAAAATCTGTTAATCATATTAAAATCATAAATAATACTATAGATCATATTAAAAGATTAAATGTTAAATTTGAAATAAATGAGATACGTAGTTTTCTATTTTCTACTAGATTTTTATTTCAAAATTTAGATAGGGTATTATTGTTTGATAACAATTTTAATTTAATTGGCGATACTGATACTTTAGATTTAGATCCTAGAGCATTTTCTAGTAAATTAGATGTTATAGAAGAAGAAATTCAAGCTGACAAAGAACAAATTATAGAAAAAAATATTACGGAGCAAAAAAAAAAAAATAAAATTTCAATAAAAAATATTTTGATTGAATATTCGCAATCAAAAAATTTAGGTATACCTTATAGTTATACCGAAGAAACTTATAATCAGTTTTTATTAACAACTATTAAAAATGTAACTTCAAATGGAGAAAATATAGGTTATTTAGCAATTTCAGAAAATGCCACAGAAATAAGAGCTGCAATAAACGAAAGAAAAACTTTTATAATTAGAACTGCAATTGCAGTAGTCATTGTGATATTAATTTTTTCTTATGTTTTAAATCGTTATTTTTTAAAACCAATAAAAAACCTTGTAAGTTATACAAAATTAGTAAAAGAAAAGAGTAAAGACAAATCAAATATCGAATTAATTAAAAATAGAAATGATGAACTAGGAATTTTATCTAAATCTTTAGAAGAAATGACTAATGACCTCCATAAAAGAATTAACACTGCAGAAAATTTTTCAACTGATTTAGTTCATGAAATAAGAAATCCATTGGCTTCTCTAAAAAGCGCATCAGAAATTATTTTAGATACTGATGACAAACAGCAAAGAGATAAATTGGTAAGAATTGTCTCCCATGACGTCGAAAGAATTGAAAGATTAATAACTGATTATTCGCAAATGTTAAAAGATGAAGTTGCAATTACCAAAGAAAAAATGAAAAAAATTGATTTAAAAGAAATTGTTAATTCTGTTGTTGATGACTTTAACAATATTTACAATTCTAAAAGAGGAATAAATATTAATCTAAAAGCCAACGGATCAAAACATTACTTTGTATTAGGAATTGAAAATAGAATTGAGCAGATTATGGCCAACTTATTAGATAACGCTATATCCTTTAGCAAAAATAACCAAAAGATTGATGTTGAATTGATAAAAAATAAAGATGGTCAAATTTTATTAAAAATTATTGATCAGGGAGAAGGATTTAAAGAAAATGATACTAATAAAATTTTTAAAAGATTTTACAGTAATAGACCTGAAAAATTTGGTGAACATTCAGGCTTAGGTCTAAATATAGTAAAAAATCTTGTTGATCTGCATAATGGTTCCATTACTGCATCAAACAACAAAGGACAAAAGGGCGCACGAGTAGAAATTGTATTTCCAAAAGTTCAAACTTAAAGTTGATATATTTTCTTAAAGTGTTAAAAGCCCTGCATGAGCGATTTTAAAGTCAAAGATATTTCACTAGCAGATTTTGGTAGAAAAGAAATTTCACTTGCTGAAACTGAAATGCCAGGATTAATGGCATTGAGAAAAGAATATAAAGGGAAGAGTCCACTTAAAGGTGCAAGAATTTTAGGATGTCTTCATATGACAATTCAAACAGCGGTTCTTATCGAGACTCTCGTAGATTTAGGCGCTGAGGTAAGATGGTCTTCATGTAATATTTTTTCAACTCAAGATCATGCTGCAGCTGCAATTGCTAAAGTAGGTATACCTGTATTTGCTTGGAAAGGCGAAACTGAAGAGGAGTATTGGTGGTGTGTTAAGCAAACCATTGAAGGAAAAAAAGACTGGAAACCAAATATGATACTTGATGATGGTGGAGATTTAACTGCACTAATGCACAAAGAATATAAAGATTTATTAAAAGATATTAAGGGACTTTCAGAAGAAACAACGACCGGTGTATTAGCGCTAAAAAAAATGGAAGCTCAAGGAACATTATTAGTTCCAGCAATAAATGTAAATGACTCGGTTACAAAATCTAAGTTTGATAATTTGTATGGATGCAGAGAAAGTTTAGTTGATGGAATTAAAAGAGCAACAGATGTGATGATGTCTGGAAAAGTAGCAATTGTTGCAGGATTCGGCGATGTTGGCAAAGGCAGCGCTGCATCATTGAGACAAAGTGGAGCGAGAGTCATGGTAACAGAAACTGACCCAATTTGCGCTCTACAAGCGGCTATGGAAGGTTATGAAGTTGTTCTTATGGACGAGATGATTAAAGAGGCAGATATAGTTGTGACCGCCACAGGAAACAAAGATATTGTTACAGCTGATCATATGAGAGATATGAAGGATAGAGCAATACTATGTAATATTGGACATTTTGATAATGAAATACAAGTCGAAGCTTTAAAAAATTACAAATGGGATGAAGTGAAACCACAAGTTCATGAAATTACTTTACCAAGTAAAAAAAGAATTATCTTATTAGCTGAAGGTAGGTTGGTAAATTTAGGATGTGCTACTGGACACCCAAGTTTTGTCATGAGTGCTTCTTTTACCAATCAAGTTACCGCCCAAATAGAACTATGGAATAATTCTGACAAATACGAAAAAAAAGTATATGTTTTACCTAAACATCTTGATGAAAAAGTAGCTAGATTACACTTAGAAAAAGTAGGAGCAAAACTTACCAAAATGTCTAAAGACCAAGCAGAGTATATTAGTGTTACACCTGAAGGACCTTATAAGCCAGATACATATCGCTACTAAACTGGCATAAAGATGAAAATTTCATCTATTACTGATTTAGAAAAATTATCTATAAATATAATAAAAAAAATATTACCCGGGGATTTTATTTTATTATATGGAGAAATGGGTACAGGAAAAACAACTTTTGCAAGATCATTAATTAATATATGTGAAAAAAATAAAAATGTTAAAGAAAGTGAAGTATTGAGTCCTACTTTTAATATTAGTTTTGAATATGATGTTAATGATTTTTTAATAAAACATTATGATCTTTTTCGCTTAAAACAAGAAAGTGATATAAAAAATATAGGTTTATTTGAAGATATTGAAAAAAGCATTATTCTAATAGAATGGCCAGAATTAATAAAAAAAAAACCAAAAAATAGAATTGATATATTTTTTAAATATACAGATGATTTAAATAAGAGAATAATAAATATTAAACCATCGGGAAGATTAAAAAATTATGCATTTTTACCATAAAAAATTAAAATCTATCAAAGGTGATGCATCATTTAGAAAATTTTTTAGAAAAAAAAGTTATAATAAATCGTCGATAGTGGTTTATTCAGATACAGAAAAGAAAAAAAATTTGCTTATTTATGATGCTGTAAATAAACTTTTAATAAAAAACAATATTATTGCTCCAAAACTCTATCATCAAAATTATAAAAAAAATTATATAGAAATACAGGATTTTGGTTCTCTTTCAGTTTTTGATAAATTAAAAAAAATTAAAAAACAAGAAAAAGAAATTAAATTTTTTAAAAAAATAATCTACTTATTATTAAAAATTCAAAAAATAAAAAAGAAAAAAATAAAAAATTTTTTAAACAAAAATTATAAAATTGAGAATTATTCAAAAAGTAAACTTTTAAAAGAAGCTAATTTATTTTTAAAATACTATATTCCAAAAGTCATAAAACAAAACAACAGAAAAAAATTGATTAATAAACTTAGGAAAATTTTTATTGAACTTTTATCGAATTTAAAAAATCCTAACAATACTTTTGTTCATAGAGATTTTCATGTCTCTAACCTGATGTTTTACAAAAATAAAATTGCAGTTATAGATACCCAAGATGCAATTTATGGTAATATCGCCTATGATTTAGCATCTTTAGTAGACGATGTAAGATATAAAAGTTCAAAAAACGTAAAAGAAAAAATTTATAGTGAGTTCATCAAATTAAAAGTAGTTAATAAAAAAAATTTTAAAAATGATTTTGAAATTTTATCTGTACTAAGAAATTTAAAAATAATTGGAATTTTTACAAGATTGTCAGTAAGAGATAAGAAAGATAAGTATTTAAAACTAATCCCCTATGCTTGGAATTTAATTGAGTTAAGAATAAAAGATAATGATAATTTTAAAGAACTAAAATTGGTATTAAATAATTTTTTTTCTAAAAAAATTAGAAGATTGAAATGAGAATAGAAACTGCATTAATACTATGCGCTGGTTTTGGAAAAAGACTTAATCCTTTAACTTTAAAAAAACCAAAACCATTATTAGAAATTAATGGAATTACTTTACTAGAAAATACAATTAATCTAATTAAAAAACTAAATATTTCTAAAATAAAAATAAATTCTTATTATTTAAAAGATCAAATAAAAAATTTTGTTTCTAAAAAAAAATTTAATATTGATATTGAAATTATTGATGATGGAGATAAAATTTTAAATACTGGAGGTGGAATATTAAATCTAACAAAAAAATCAAAAGATAATAATTTTTTAGTTTTTAATCCTGATACAATTTGGAATTTAGATTACTTTGATGTCATTCAAGAAATGGAAAGTTATTATTTCAAAAATAAAATTGATAATTTACTCATGGTAGTTAATAAAAGTAAAAGTTTTGATAAAAGGCTTAAAGGAGATTTTGAACTTAAGATTAATCTTTTAACCAAAAATCAAAAATTTAACAGTCATATATTCACTGGGTGCCAAATAATTAACAAAAACTTATTAATAAAATTTGGTGATAAATCCTTTTCAATTATAAGAGTTTGGGAAGATTTAATAGATCAAAATAAACTTTATGGTTTTGAAAGTTTTACTAAATTTGAGCATATTACTGATATAGAAATATATAAAAAATTAGCTAAAAATTAGTAAATCTTTAGCTCTATTTTTGTCTAAATAATTTCCGCTTATTAATTTCTTATTTTCAGAAAATTTTAGAATAAGAGGATTTCCAGTAGGTATTTCAAGTTTAGATATTTTATTATTATCTATTTCAAATAAATGTTTGCAAAGTGCCCTTATTGAATTGCCATGAGCAACAACTAAAATATTTTTATTCATTTTATTTTTTATATTTTTTTCAAAGAATGGTATTACTCTTTCGTATGTATCTTTGAGAGATTCACTATCTGGAATCTTGTTTTTAGGAATATCTTTATAAGTTTCTATATTTAATGGATGATATGGGCTATTTTTATTTAGAGCCTCTGGTTGATTATCCCAAGATCTCCTAAATTCATGAATTTTTTTTTCTCCATAAATTTTTTTCATCTCATTTTTATTTAAGCCGGTTAGTGATCCATAATGTCTTTCATTAAGTTCCCACGCCTTAACAATGTCGTCATTCTTGATTCTTAATGTATTTAATATTAAGTTTAAAGTTTCTATAGCTCTTTTCTGGTATGAGGTGAAAAAATAATTTATATCCAATTTTAACTCTTTAATTAACTCACCAGCTTTACATGCTTCTAGTTTACCATCTGGTGTCAAATCAACATCGACCCATCCAGTAAATCTATTCTGTAAATTCCATTCACTTTGACCATGTCTTACTAAAATTAAATGACTCATAATTAAATTTTATTTATAACTTTAATGTATAAATGAAAAAACTAATATTTCATATTTTAAACGTAATCTTTATATGTTTGTATGTTTATCCTGGGAGCATTTTTGGTTTTTTAGTTTATGGCAATTCTAATAAACAACCGCAAATTACCTCAGATTTTGTAGTCTCTTCTAATCATGTTTATGCTTTTATTATATTGTCTATCTTTGGCTTTCTAAACTATTATAAAACAAATAAACTACTAATAGTTAGTTATTTGTTTTCAATCTCAATTTTTCTTGAATTATTACATCTTGCTATACCAAATAGATCATTTCAATTTTCAGACTTGTTTGGTAACATACTTGGAGTTTTGCTAGCATTTTTAATTGTAAAGTTATTAAATTATTGGAGAAAAAATGAGCACATTTGACGATAGAAAAAAAAGTTTTGAAAAGAAATTTGCTCATGATGAAGAATTAAAATTTAAAGTTGATGCAAGAAAGAATAAATATATTGCACAATGGGTTTCAAAAATTCTTGGTTATGATGAAGAAAAAGAAAAATTTTATATTCAATCTGTAATTAAAGCTGATTTTCAAGAAGCTGGAGATGAGGACGTTTTTAGAAAAATTAAGGTAGATTTAAAAGATCATAATATTTCAGATGATGAAATAAGAAAAAAAATGAATGAGCTTAATGAAAAAGCTTTTTCTGATTTTAGTTAATATTTTTTTATTTTTAATATTTCTTTGGAATAGAGAAAAAAAAATAAATGATTTATAAAGTTATTAGTGATTCGTTTAGATAAATATTTTTTTATATTATTTTTTTCATTATCTTCTTGCTCTTCAATTCCAAAAAATACTTCAGATGGATGTTCAATTTTTTCAGAGAGGTATTTGTGGTACAAATATGCAAAAAAAACAGAGCAAAAATGGGGAACACCAATTTATGTACAACTGGCAATCATAAAAATGGAATCAGATTTTGATTGGTTGGCAAAACCAGATAGAAAAAAAATATTTAAGGTTATACCATATAAAAGACCTTCTAGTTCTTTTGGTTATTCTCAAGCAGTCAAGGGGACTTGGAAACAATATAAAAAAGAAACAAACAACCCTTTAGCAACAAGAGTTCGGTTTAAAGACAGCGTTGATTTTATTGGTTGGTATACAAACAAAACTCAAAAAATTTTAAAAATTTCACAAAAAGATGCTTTCAAACAATATATTGCATATCATGAAGGCTGGGGAAATTATAAAAATTATAAAAAAAATCAAAAAGTGATTTTGTTGGCCAAGAAAGTAGAAAGACAATCTAAAAAATATAAAAGTCAACTTAATAAATGTAGTAAGTCTTTAAATAGAAAAAAATATATAATTTTTTAATCTAATTGTTTTTTTAACTCTATATCAATAGCATCAATCCTTTTTGTATTTTTTGCTAAAGCGAGATACATGCTAGGAGTGACGTATAATGTAAAGAAAGTTGAAATTATCATTCCTCCTAATATTGTTGCACCTACAGCAAGTCTAGATCCTTCACCAGCACCAGGCCCAATATTGCCTACGACCAAAGGTAACATGGCTATCATAGTACTTAATGAAGTCATGATAATAGCTCTAAATCTTAATTTACAAGCCTCTTTTATTGAATCAATTAAACTTTTTCCTTCCGTCCTTAATTGATTTGCCCAGTCAACAATTAGAATACTATTTTTCGTTGATATTCCAATTAGTATGATTAATGCGATTTGAGAAAAAATATTTATAGAAGTGTTGAATAATAAAATAAATATTATTCCTCCAAATACAGCAAGCGGCACTGTTAATATAATTATAAAAGGGTGTACAAATGAATTAAAAGTTGCAGCCATTACAAGATAAGCGGTTAACAATGCTAAAGCAAAAATTATAAAAAGTTCATTACTTGTTTCTTTAAGTTCTTCAGATTTTCCTTTCCAGGCTAGTTGAACTTGAGGAGCATCTTCTTGAACCACTTTTTCAAGGAAATTGATTGCTTCGCTTAAAGTATAGTTTTCACCAATAGTGGCTGAGATCGTTACAGCTTTTTGTCTATTATATCTTGATAAAATTTTCGCTGAGCCTTCTTCTTTAAATTCTACAAGGTTTGCTAGAGAAATTAATTTTCCTGTAGTTTCTGATCTAACAAAAATTTTACTTAAACTTTCACTATTTTTCCTATCAGATATGTATTGTTGTAAAATTATTGGATATTCTTTTCCTAATTTATTAAATTTAGTAACTGTTTTTCCTCCAAATAGAGTTTCAATTGTTCTACCAATTGTTTCACTAGAAACCCCTAAATCACTTGCTCTTTTTTTATTAATTATAATTTTAATTTCAGGCTTATCTTTAGAATAGTCAGATTTTATTTGAGATAAATTTTTATTTTCCCTCATTTTTGAAATTATTTCATTCTGGATTTTTTCTAATTCTTCATAACTTTTTCCCAAAATAACCATTTGAACTGGCTTATTGTAATTCGAAATTCTAATTGATTGCGGCGAAATTGGAAAAGCCACTGTTTGTGGAACAGTAACAATTTTTCCAATTGCGTTTCTCATAATAGTTTTTGAGTCTTTTTTTCTGTTTTTCCAATCATCTAAAAGAGCAATAATGATAAAACTATTATAAGATTTACTTGAACGACCAAAACCAGGAACTCTCATTATAATTTTTTGGTAAGATTCTTTCTCGTCTTGTAATAAAGGGATTAATCTTTTTTCAACATCTTCAGCTCTTTTTTTAGTATAACCAAATGAGCTTCCTTCGTCAGTAAAGCCCATAACTAAATAGACCCCTCTATCCTCCATTGGCAGCAATTCTTTATTTGCAAAATTGTAGAGAAGACTTGATGCTCCAATAATAAATAAAATAAAGTAAATAATAATTTTTTTTTTATGTACCCAGTAGTCTAAAGTTTCAAAGTAAAAATTCGAAAAAGATTTAAATATATTTTCAAATTTTATTACTATTTTATTTTTTTTATTTTTTTTATTTAAAAATTTACTTCCTAACATTGGAGACAGAGTTAATGCTACAAATGAAGAGACAATTATAGCAAATGATAAAGTTATTGCTGTTTCTCTAAATAATGTACCCGCTATTCCTTCTATAAAAATTAATGGTAAAAAAACTGCTATTAGAATTAAAGTGGTAGCAATTATAGCAAAAGTTATTTGTCTTGATCCTTTGTAAGCTGCAACCAAAGGTGTTTCCCCATTTTCTATTCTTCTATAAATAGCATCAGTCATTATCACTGAGTCATCAGTTATAATTCCGATTGCTAAAATAAAACTGAGCAAAACAAATATATTTATAGATAAATCAAATAAATATATTCCTAAAAAAGAAGCAATTAAGCTTACAGGCAATGCAACTGCGGGTACGATAACGGCCTTTATGTTTCCCAAAAATAAATAAATAATTCCCACAACTAAAATAAAAGCTAATATAAGTGTTTTATAAACTTCAAAAATTGCAGCATTAATATATGTTGCTCTGTTAAATGAGACCTCTAAGTCCAATCCCTCTGGTAGTGTTTTTCTTACTTCTTTAATTCTTTTTTTAATATCTTTTGATAATTCAACCGTCGAAGCGCCGGTTCTGGCGTATATACCTATTCCAACTGTTTTTAAATCCAACGCTTTTTTACTTTGTGCTTTAAATAATGTTTTTTCTGATACTGGCCCAAACTCTATTTCCGCAACATCCTCAAGCCTGATGACACTATCTTTATTTTTTTTAATTGGTAAACTTTTTATCGATTTAATGTCCTTATAAGATTTATCTAAATTAATTGTTAAATCAATATTTTCTGCTTCAAGTGTTCCAGCGGGCAAACTTACATTTTCGTTTCTTAAAGACTGTTCAACTTCTTGAATAGTAAGATCATTTGCTGCTAATTTTATTGGATCCACCCAAACTCTAACACTTAGTTCTCTTAAACCTCCAACTAAAATTCTCCCAACATTTTTTACACTTGAAAAATTATCAACCAGATACCTTCTTGCATAATCACCAAGTTCTAAATCACTCCAAGTTGATGATGATAAAGAAAGCCACATTGTAGTCGTAAAACCTGCAGCCTGTTTTAATATTTGTGGAGCTTTTGAATCTTCAGGAAGGTTATCCACGACTCTTGCTACCCTTTCTCTGATATCGTTCGCAGCAGAATCTAAATCAATCGAAGTATAAAATTCAATCTTTATTGTACTTCTGCCATTTTCCGAAATCGAATCAATATTTTTTATTCCCTCAGCTCCTCCAACAACATCTTCAATTATCTGGGTAATTTCTTGATCAACTATTGGCGCTGAAGCTGATTGATAATCTACTTGAATTTGTACTACTGGCGGCTGAAGCCCATTTGGAAGTTCTCTAACTGGCAGTTTCCAAAAAACAAATAAACCAAAAATCATTAAAATTAAAGAGAAGACAGTTGACACAACTGGCCTTTTTATACTTAGATCAGTAATAAACATAATAAACTAATTTTTACTTATAATTGGTTTTATTTTTGCTCCAGGTCTAGTTTTGGCCAAACCTTCTGCTACAATTTTATCATTTTCTTGTAATCCGGAAATTATCTCCACGTTGCCAGAAGTTCTCATTCCAGTTTTTATTTCTACTTTTTTAATGATGTTGTCTTGTACTACTTTATATGCATAGGCTTTATTACCCTCCAAAATAATACTAGTATCTGGAATCCCTAAAGAATTTTTTTCATTATATAATATGGCAACCTCTAAGAGTGCTCCCGGTATAAGTTCTGACTTTTCATTAATTATTTTAATTCTTACAAGTAAACTTCTCGTTTCAGGATTAATTCTGCTCGCAACAGAATCTATTTTGCCTTCGTATATTTTATCCTCAAATCCCGAAAGATTAGCTTCAATGGAAAGTCCTTTTTTCATTACAGCTGCGTAAGTTTCAGGAACTTTTATATCTGAATAAATTATGGAAGAATCATCTAGTGTTAAAATAATTGAGCTTTCTGAAACGAGAACATCATCTGACAAACCCCTTTTACCTAATATTCCATCGAATGGGGCAACTATATTTTCTGTTTGTAATTTTGCAATTATTTCACCTTTTTTCACTTTAGTATCGAAATTTATAGGGGTTAACAAATTTGCTTTTTTAAGTCTAAAAGATTTTGTTTTTTTTGGAATAGCAGTTCCAAATGACTCTAATCTTTGAGTGAAATTTAGATTTTTAACATTTGTAATTATCAAACCAGGAGGTGGCCTTTTGCTAAATTTTTTTTTAAAATGATTGCCAACCATAGTTCTTCCAATAATGATGATTGCTATTATTAGAAAGAAAGTAATAATTATTGAAGTAATTTTTTTTGAACTTTTCATTTTTATTATTCTATTTTACCATATTCAGCCCAAGACCCATCATAAACTGTAGGCAAATATTTATCATTAATCAAAGAATATGCTAGAGCTAAAACTGCAGCAGTAATACCTGATCCACAAGAAAATACAACATTGATTTCTTTATCAATTCCCATTTTTTTAAATTTTTCTTTAATCAGTTTTTTTTTAATAAAAGTTTTATTTTTTGAGTCAATAAGCTCATTAAAGGGTAAGCATTGCGAATTTTCAATTGAACCACTTCTTAGATTGGGTCTTGGTTCATCTTCTAGTCCTAAAAATCTATTTTTACTTCTTGCATCAACGACTACAAAATTTTTTTTTTTAATATTTTCTTTTATTTCTTTTTTGTTTTTAACTAATTTTTTTATTGTTTTTGCTTTGTAATTTTTTTTAATAATTTTCGAATTTAATTTTGTAGTTTTTCTATTTTCTTTTTTCCATTTTATAAAACCACCATCTAATACAGAAATTAACTTTGGATCATGTCCAAAAAAAATAAATGTGTACCAACATCTACAAGAACTTATTACATCTGAACTATCATAAACAATAATTCTATCTTTATTTTTTATTCCTAAATTAGAAATAATTTTTCTCCATTGATTTTTATCTGGAAGCATATGTGGAAGATCAGTTTTTTTATTGGAAAATTTATCAATATCAAAAAAAATAGCATTTTTTATATGATCTTTTTTATATTCTTCGTAAGCATTTCTATTTGTGTTGGGCATGTGCCAAGAAGAATCGATAATTTTAACTTTTGAATGATTGTTTTCTAACCATTCTGTAGAAACAAGACTCATTACAAACTATTTTTTTGAATATATTTTTGATGATAATCTTCTGCTTTGCAATAATTTTTTTCTTTAGAAATATTTGTAACTATTTTTTTTTTATATTTGTCGTTCAGGTTTATTTTAACTTTTTCGGCGATTATTTTTTGCTCATCATCAAGAAAAAAAATTTCACTTCTATATTGAGTTCCGACATCTGGACCTTGCATATTAAGAGTAGTTGGGTCATGCATTTCAAAAAATTTTTCTACTAAATTTTCATAGGATATTTTTTTTTCATCAAATTCTATTTTTACAACTTCTGCATGGTTTGTTTCTCCACTACATACATCTTCATAGGTGGTTTTATCCACATTGCCACCACAATAACCAACTTCTGTATTTATAATTCCATTTAATTTAGAAAAATTTTCTTCAGGTTTCCAAAAACATCCTAATGCAAAAATAGCTTTTTTCATAATTTTCTATTAAAAGTAATTAATTATAATTTAAATAATACAAATGAGCAAAAATCATTTAGGCGCAGTATATATGATTGTGAGTGTTTTATTTTTTTCACTCATGGATATTTTAATTAAAATAACTGATCAGTACGATGTAGGACAAACAATGTTTTTTAGAGCTCTTTTTGGGCTAATTCCAATATATTTTTTAATTCCTAATGAAAGAATTAAAGATTTTTACAAAACGAGTTATTTAAAATTACATTTTTATCGATCGTTTTTTGGAGCTATTGCCATGGCTGCCATTTTTATTGGACTTAGAAACTTACAATTAGCAGAAGTTACTGCCATGGCTTTTAGTGGACCTTTGTGGGTAGTAGTATTTAGTATGTTTTTTTTAAGCGAGAAAATAAGATTAAAACGTTGGATAGCGGTTGGACTTGGTTTCATAGGAGTTATTGTAATTTCTAAACCAGGTTTTGAAAATCTGAATTTTTACTATATCTACCCAATTATATTTTGTATTGGTTTTGCTGGGGTTTCTATAATAATAAGAAAATTAACATTAGTAGGTGAACCAGTTTGGTTAATAGCTTTTTATTTCAGCTTAGTTAGTGGTTTAGGAGGTCTAATTACTCTTCCACTTGGAAAATGGATAATGCCAAGCAACTATGACTTAATTTTTTTTGTTTTAATTGGATTACTTGGAAGTATTGCTAATTTGCTTTTAACACAATCATATAAACTCGCTGAAGTTACATTAACTACTCCTCTAAAATATCTTTCTTTAGTTTTTGCAATAATATTTGGATTTTATTTTTTTGATGAAATTCCTACCATTTATACTATGTCAGGGGCAGGTCTAATTACAGTATCTTCAGCAATTATCTTTTTCAGGGAAAACGAGTTAAAAAAACCTATTACTTTGCCTAGACAACAATGAAAAAAAAACCTGTTTATTGGAAAAAGGCGAAGAAAATACTTTCTAAAAGAGACCCAGTGTTAAAAAAAATTTTTAAGAAATTTAACAAAGGTTTTTTAACTTCAAGAGGAGATCCTTTTTTCTCAATTTGTAGGACAATAGTAGGACAACAAATATCAACAAAAGCAGCAGATTCAATTTGGTTAAAATTTGAAAAAAAATGTAAAAATAAAATTATTCCTCAAAATGTATTAAAATTGTCTTCTACTTCTTTAAGAAACGCAGGACTATCTCGTCAAAAAATAAGTTATTTAAAAAATATTGCAAAAAGTTTCAAAAATAAATCTTTTAATATTAAAGATTTAAAAAAAATGGATGATAACACTGCGATAACTTATATAACAAAGTTAAAAGGACTTGGTGTTTGGAGTGCGCAAATGTTTTTGATGTTTAATTTAAACAGACCAGATATATTTCCAACAAAGGATATTGGTTTATTAAGAGCTATATCTAAAAATTACAAAACATCTTATCCACCAAGTGATAGATATTTAAACAAAATATCGAAAAGACACTTAGGTTTTAGAACTGTCTTTACATGGTATATGTGGAGAAGTATTGATCCTGTTGATGTTGAATATTAAATATTCTAAGCTTAGTGAATATATTTATTTAATTTTCATTTAATTTTTTTTTAATTTGTTCGATCCTTATTGATGCGATTTCTTTAACTTGATTTATTGCTTCTGAGAATTCTTGATTTATTTCATTTTTGATTCTTTTTCTGAATGACTGTAATATTTCATTTTTATTTTTATTGGAAACAGCAATTATAAAAGGGAACTTAAATTTTATCTTATATTCTGAATTTAATTTTTTAAACTCTTTAAGCTCATCTTCAGTACACTCATCTAATTTTGCTTTTTTTTGTTCTAGAGTTGACTCTAAAGTCATTATTTTTTCAACTGCTAAATCAGGGTGGGAAATTAATATTTTTAAATGATTTTCTTTTTTTTCATTTTCAAAAACAGTTATAAATTTATTAGAAAGTTCATCATAAGTTTTAAATGGTCTTAAATTAAATACTTTTTCAGCAATCCATGTTGTTTTTTCAAAAACATTTCCAAAAATGGATATAAAATCAGACTTGCTTAGCTTATTTACTTTATCTAGTGTATCCATAATTAAATTTTCTTATATTAGTTTTAATATATTAATTATTCAATTATTGTATAATATATAGACTTAACTATATGACAAAATTAACAACTCATGTATTGGATATCTACTCAGGCAAGCCTGGCAAAGGTATAAAAGTCGAACTATACTATTTAGAAAATAATAAAAGGAACAAGATAAATAGTTTATCATTAAATGAAGATGGAAGAGCAAGCCAACCTTTAATTGAAGGATCAAATTTTAAAGAAGGAAAGTATGAACTTGTATTTTTCATTGGCGATTATTTCAAAGCTATAAAAGAAAAATCTAAAATTCCCTTTTTAGATGATGTTGTAATTAGATTTGGCATCTCTAATCCTAAAGAGCACTATCACGTACCATTACTTGTATCACCATGGAGTTACTCAACTTATAGGGGAAGTTAATGTCCTCAAATGCCGTTGAATTTGTTTTTGAAAATAAAATTATAAAAATTAGAAATCCCGATCCAAATGAAACTATTTTAAATTATGTGAGATTAAATTTAAAAAAAACTGGAACTAAAGAAGGATGTGCAGAGGGTGGTTGTGGAGCTTGTACAATTGTTTTAGGAGAAATTAAAAACAATAAAATTTTATATAAATCAATTAATTCTTGTATTACTTTTTTGCCAGTTCTTAATGGAAAACAATTAATATTAGTAGAAAATTTGTCCTCAAAAGAGGGTAAGCTACATCCTGTTCAAGATGCAATGGTAAATTTTCATGGCTCCCAATGTGGTTTTTGTACCCCTGGGATAGTTATGTCGATGTTTGCAATGTTTAAAAATAATAAGAGCATTAATAATGAGTTAATAAACGAATCTCTATCAGGTAATTTATGTAGATGTACAGGTTACAGACCAATTATTGATGCTGCAAAAAGTTTAAATTATTTATCAAGGCATGATCATTTCGATAAAGATAAATTAATTACTTTAAGGTTATTAAAAAAAATTAATGAAAAAAATATTGAAATCACTAATAATTATAAAAAATACTTTGCTCCTAAAACAATTAAAGATTTAAAAAAAATTTTAAAAAAAGTTAAAAATTCAAAATTATTGAGCGGAGGTACAGATTTATCGCTAGAAGTTACCAAAAAAAGAAAGGAGTTAAAAAATATAATTTATCTTGGTTCAATCAAGGAGCTAAATTTTATTAAAATTTATAAAAATGAGATAAATATTGGAGCAACTACACCTTTGATAAATTTTGAAAAGGAAATAAAAAAATATTATTTGGATTTTTATAATATTTTAAAAAGATACGGATCTGTTCAAATTAGAAATTTCGGTACAATCGCTGGGAATATAGCAACTGCTTCTCCAATTGGAGATACTTTACCTTTGCTAATGGCATTAGATGCAAAAGTGATAGTTGATGGAAATAATGGGAAAAAAACTATTTCAATTAATGATTTTTTTATTGGTTATAGAAAAACTAAACTTAAACAAGGAGATTTTATATTCTCAATTAAAATACCAATATTAAAACAAAATATTTTAAAAGCTTATAAAATTTCTAAAAGATTTGATGATGATATATCCTCAGTTTGTGGTTCGTTTAATTTAGAGATTGACAAAAATTATATTAAAAAAGTGAGAATTGCATTTGGAGGTATGTCTGAAATACCAAAAAGAGCATTGAAAACTGAAAAAATATTAGTGAATTCTAAATTTTCTCAAGAAGTATTTAATAAAGCAACTAAAAATTTAGAAAAAGATTATTCCCCTATCGATGATATGAGAGCTAGCAAACAATACAGATTAGAAATCGCTAAAAACTTACTATTAAAATGTTTTTTTGAAATTAAAAATCAAAAAATATTAAGGATTAATTAATGAATAATAACAATTATATAAATCAAAGTAGACCCCACGATAGTGCAATAAAACATGTAAGCGGTATTGCTGAGTACACAGATGATATTAAAGAGCCGCCAGGTACTGTTTTTGGGGCTATTGGATGGAGTAAAAAAGCGAAAGCTATAATAAAAAAAATTAATTTAAAGGAAGTTAAAAAAAGTGAGGGAGTTGTAGCAGTTATAAATTATTTAGACATCCCAGGTAGAAACGATGTAGGACCAGTATTTGATGGGGATCCTATTTTTCCAAAAGATAAAATTGAATTTTATGGACAACCTTTATTTGCAGTAGCAGCTAGAACGACTGAATTAGCTAGAAAAGCAGTTTTAAAAGCTAAAGTTAGTTATAAAGAATTGAAACCAACTGTATCAATAGAGCAGGCACTTAAGAAAAATAACCTTTTATTTAATGTTAAAAAAATTAAAAGAGGAAACGCATCTAAAGCAATCTCTAAATCAAAAAATTTATTGAAAGGTGATTTTACTACAGGAAGCCAAGAGCATTTTTACTTAGAGGGTCAAGTTGCTTTTACAATTCCAAAAGAAGGTAATGAATTATTAGTTTATAGCTCAACTCAACACCCATCAGAAACTCAACAAATAATATCAAAAATTTTGAAACAAAAAAGTAATTCGGTAACTGTTTTGGTTAGAAGAATAGGAGGGGGATTTGGTGGCAAAGAAACAAATTTTATGACAGCTAGCATTTGTGCTTTGCTTTCCCATAAAACAAAATGTCCAGTAAAATTAAAATTAGATAGGGATGATGATATTATTATTACAGGCAAAAGACATGAGTTTAAATCGTATTACGAAGTTGGTTTTGATGATAATGGAATTATAGATGGATTAAAAATTAAGTTAGCATCTAAATGTGGAATGTCACCTGACTTATCTCTAGCAATAAACGAGAGAGCTTTGTTGCATATTGATAATGCTTATTACCTTAAAAATATTGAGGTAGAGAATTATTTATGCAAAACCAATACATCAACTTCAACTGCATTTAGAGGATTTGGTGGTAACCAAGGAATGATGGCTATAGAAAATATTATTGATAATATTTCTAGGTCGTTAAATAAGGATCCTTACGAGGTAAGGAAATTAAATTTTTATCAAAAAAATAAAAAAAATATTACTCACTATGGAATGAAAATTGAGGATAACGTAATACACGAAATTTTTGAAAGACTAATAAAAAAATCAAATTATAAAAAAAGATATAACAAAATAAGAGAGTTTAACTCTAAGAATAATTTTAAAAAAAAAGGTTTAGCGATTACACCTGTTAAATTTGGTATATCGTTTACTACAATTCATCTTAATCAAGCTGGCGCCTTAGTTCATATTTATACCGATGGCAGTATTTATTTGAATCATGGAGGTATAGAAATGGGCCAAGGAACACATACAAAAATTGCCCAGTTAGTTGCTCATTCATTTGGCTTACCTTATGAAAAAATTCAAATATCATCCACTAATACTTCTAAAGTACCTAATACATCAGCAAGTGCAGCATCATCAACAACAGATTTAAATGGTGCAGCTGCATTAAATGCAGTCTCAAAGTTAAAGAAAAATTTAGAGAAATTTATAAAATTAAAATATAAAATTTTTGGTAAAGAAAACCCAATTTACAAAGGTGGATATATTATATTTGGAAATAGATCATTTAAATTTGAGAAAATTGTGCAAGAGGCATATTTAAATCGAGTTTCATTGTCATCCTCAGGATTTTACTCTACTCCAAAAATAAAATTTAATAAGAAAAAATTTATGGGACGTCCATTTTACTATTTTTGTTATGGAGCTGCAGTATCAGAGGTGACAATTGATACTTTTACAGGGGAAAATGTCTTAGAACGAGTTGATATTGTACATGATGCTGGAAATACTATTAACCCATCTCTTGAACTTGGACAAATAGAAGGTGGTTTCGTTCAAGGCCAAGGTTGGCTTACAATGGAAGAAGTAAAATGGAAAGATAATGGAGAAATTACAACATTTTCTCCATCAACATACAAAATTCCTGCTGCAAGCGATATACCAAAAGAATTTAATGTGGAAATTTTCAAAGATGGAAGTAACAAAGAAAATGTTGTTAATAAATCTAAAACTACGGGCGAACCTCCTCTGATGTTAGCAATGAGTGTATTTTTTGCAATTAAGGATGCAATTGCTTCGGTAACTAATTATGAGAAAATTCCGAATTTGAATGCCCCTGCAACTCCAGAAAATATTTTAATGAGTATTAAAGAAATTAAAAAAAATGGATCTTATGGAGAATAATTCAAAATTTATATTAAGGGCAATAGAACTTTCTAAAAAAAGTATTAAACATCAAGGTGGTCCATTTGGTTGCGTTATAGTAAAAAAAGGTAAAATTATTTCTGAAGGGTTTAATAAAGTTACTTCTACCAATGATCCAACTGCACATGGTGAAATTGTTGCTATTAGAGATGCGTGTAAAAAATTAAATACATTTAATTTAGAGGGTTGTGACTTATATTCTAGTTGCGAACCATGTCCCATGTGCTTATCAGCAATCTATTGGTCACACATAGATAAAATATATTATGCAAATACAAGAGAGGACGCAAAGGATATAGATTTTGATGATTCATTAATTTATACAGAAATAAGCAAAGATAAAAATGATAGACAAATTGAAATGGTGCAAATGCACAGAGAAGAAGCTCTTGAAGCATTTAAAATTTGGAAAAATAAAGATGATAAAATAAAATATTAATGGAGTTTTCACCTTACATAATTAAATGGCTCGAAGTTATACTGAGATGGGGTCATGTTTTATTTTCAATTCTTTGGGTAGGAAATAGCTTTTTGTTTAATTATTTAGATAACAAACTTAATAAAAATATAACTAGCAAAGAAATTGATGGTGAAGGATATTTAATGCACTCAGGTTATTACTATAAACTTACGAGATTAAAAATTTCACCACCAACTAATTATATTAATAAATTAATAATTTTTAAGTGGCAAAGCTATCTTACTTTTATAACAGGTATCTTGCTGCTTGCAGTGATCTATTATAAAAATGCTGGATTATTAATTGTAGATAGAAAAGGCATACAGTTCTCACCCCTAACTGCTATTAGTTTATCCTTGTTATCTTTAATAATTGGTTGGATTATTTATGATCTAATTTGTAAATCGAGCCTGATAAATAATAAAAATGCTTTTCTTGCTATTAGTATAATAATTTTATTTTTAGGTTCCTACGTCTTAACGGAATTATTTAGCGCTAAATTTGCTTTTTTAAGTGTCGGTTTAATTTTAGGTACAAACATGTTTGGCAATGTATTTACGGTAATAATTCCAAACCAAATGAATATAATTAACAGTAGTAAGCGGAATGAAAAATTTGATATGAGTTTATCATTAGCTGCAAAGCAAAGATCTATACACAATAACTATTTAACTTTTTTGGTTTTATTCACAATGCTTTCTGGTCATTATAGTTTTATTGTTTATCCTAAGTATAGTTGGATTATTCTTGGTTCGATTGGAATAATTTTAGCTTTCGTACGTCATTATTTTAATTTAAGAGGAAGAAACATTCATAGGTTGTATATTTTAATTGGTTCAATAATTTCTTTTATTGTGCTTGCTTTCTTAGTTGTCTATTTTAAATAATAAATTTTATATGAGTGAAAAATTAATAGTTAATTGGGATGATTACAACCAAACTGTTGAAAAATTAGCAATACAAATTCACGAAAGTGGATATAAACCAAGTATATTAATTGGCATTATGAGAGGCGCAGCGCCGATGATAGATGTTCTAAGCAGAGTTTTTAAACTTAAATGTGCATATCTTGCTGTTGAGTCCTATAGTGGAAAAGGAATTGAAGATGAACAAGGTGACATAGTTTTTTCAAGAGAAATGAGCTCGATTGCTCCAAACATGGGGGGAAGAATTCTTTTGTGTGATGACTTATCTGATACAGGAATTACATTTAACAAAAGTATCGATTGGTTAAAAAAATACGAACCAATCAAAAATAAAATAGAAGATATAAAAACAGCTACTTTATGGAAAAAGAAAAAATCTACTTTTGAACCAGATTTTTGTGCTGTAAAACTTCCTGATAATCCATGGATTGTTCAGCCATTTGAGGTTTATGAAGAAATAAAAATTGATGATTTAAAAAAGAAGCACAAAAAATAAAAAAGGGCGACCATAAAGATCGCCCTAATTTAATAAACTTAAAAATATATTAAGCTACTGCAAAACTAACAACACTTAATGCTGCAATAACCCATATAGCAGGATTAACATCAAGTTTTCCTGTACAGATTTTAACAGCTGCATAAGAAATAAATGCTAATGCTATTCCATGAGAAATAGAATAAGTGAACGGCATTGCAATCATTGCAAGGACTGCAGGACCAGCTTCAGCTATATCATCCCACTCAATATCAACTATATTTCTTACAAATAAGGTTGCTATATAAATTAGAGCGGCACCGTCTATCTCTTTCGGTAAGCTAGTTGCTAGTGGAGAAAAGAAAAGACAAAGAAGAAATAGAATACCTATAACTAATGATGTCATTCCTGTTTTTCCTCCAGCTTTAACTCCTGCTGCTGATTCAACGTATGTTGTAACTGTGCTGGTACCCATCATAGCACCTGCAACAGTTGAAACACTGTCAGATAACATTGCTTTATCAATGTCTTCTATTTTTCCGTCTCTTCCTATTTTTCCAGCTACATTGGCAACACTAGTTAGTGTTCCTGCTGTATCAAAAAAGTCTATGAAGAAAAGTGTAAATATTACTGTAACCATTGACGCACTAAGAGCAGCACCTAAATCAAAAGTGAATAGATGTGTCATAGGCGGTGGAGGAGAAACTACACCATTAAATTTTGCCCATCCTCCTAGCCAAGCTATTGCACTAAATACAATAATTCCAATAATTATGTTTCCCTTAATTCCTTTTTTTTCCATAACTATCATTGAAACAAAAGCTCCAGCTCCTAGAAGAAGAAGTGGATTCGATAGATCTCCTAATTGAACAAGCGTTACAGGGTTATCTGCAGTAAGACCCATAATTTCAAAGCCAATAATTGCCAAGAATAAACCTATACCTGCACCAATTCCAAGTTTTAAACTTTTCGGTATAGAATTAATTAACCACGCTCTTATTGGAGTTAAAGAAATTATTAAGAACACAACACCGGCAACTAATACTGCGCCAAGAGCTTCTGCAGGTGTATATTCCATACCTAAACAAACTCCATAAGCGATAAAAGCATTAATCCCCATACCAGGTGCTAGTCCTACTGGCCATGTTTTAGCGTAAAATGCAGCTATAAAGCATGCTAATGCAGTTGCAAGAGCAGTTGCTGTGAAAACTCCGCCAAAATCGAACCCACCGTCTGAAAGTATGACAGGATTTAAGAACATAATATAAGCCATTGTAAGAAAAGTACTTACTCCAGCTATAACTTCTGTCTTAAAATTAGTTCGATGTTTTTTATAATCAAAATAATTGTCTAACATTTGACCTCCATTTTTCCGAACACTAATAGATTCGTTTAGTAAAATCTCTTAATATTACTTAAATAAACCTGCTATTCTGAATAACAAAGCTTTTTATACAACTTAAAAGTTAATATTTCTAATAAGTATTAAATGATATTTTAGAACTAGCTATGAAAAAGTTGTTTTTAATAAATTTAATTTTTTTACTAATTATAATTTCAGGATGTGAAACTGTTAAAAATAAATCAGATGAAATTATCAAACAAGAAAATAAAAAACTAAGTCAATTTATAGGGCAACCCGTTTCTGAATTAAAAATTGTAATGGGCAAACCTGATAATGAAACTAAAAGCGAAACAGGTACAAAGATTTTAGTATTTAAGAAGAAAAAATATGGAATTCTTTGTGAGAGAAAATTTGAAGTTGATAATAATGAAATGGTTATTGGCTTTGTTAGCAAAGGTTGTTTTTAGGTAATTACATAAAAAATAAGACTTGTGGGGAAAAATCCCCACAAGCAAGGTTTTAACTTATTTAATATCGATAAGTTTTTTCTTTTTATATTCTGGCATAATTCTTTCACAAGCTATTGTCAAAAGACCATCCTTTAATTCAGCTTCACCTACTTTAACATCGTCTGCAATAGTAAATGATCTGGCAAATTGTCTTTGTGAAATACCTTTATGAATAATTTCACCATCTTTATTTTTATCTTCAGACTTATTAACTTGTTTAGTTCTAACAGTTAATAAATTGTCCTCGAACTCAACCTCTACATCCTTTTTATTAAAACCGGCAAGAGCAACCTCAATAGAGTATTTATCTTTTCCAGTTTTTCTTATGTTGTATGGTGGATAGTTTGATTGCATACTCAAACTTCCATTTCCCAACATGTTTTCAAATTGGTCAAACATATCATCAAAACCAACAGAAAAAGGTCTTAGAGAGTTAAATATAGATAGATCCTTACTTGTCATAATATCCTCCTTTATTTTAGCAAGGTTATTTTATCGAAAGCCCCATTAGGCAACTTTCAGAACTTATGTAGTAACGATTTTTTTATTTTCAAGAGTTTCAATACTAAATTTTATTAGTTATTTTTAATACAAAGGCATAATCTAAAGCAATTTCTTCTATCGCACTATCTCTTCCGGATTTACCCCCATGTCCTGCATTCATTTCAGTTTTTAATAAAAGTAAATTCTTATCAGTTTTATAATCTCTAAGTTTAGCAGTAAATTTTGCAGGCTCATCAAACAAAACTCTATTATCACTTAAGCTTGTAGTTATTAAAATATGAGGATAATCCATTTTTTTTATATTATTATAAGGAGCATAAGAAAAAATATAATCAAAGTGCTCCCTATTTTTTTTTGCATTTCCAAATTCATCAAACTCTCCAACAGTCAATGGCAATGAATGATCTAAATTAGTTGTTAATGAATCTACAAAAGGGACAGCCATTATAATTCCTAAAAACAATTCAGGCGCTTGGTTTACTACAGCTCCAATAAGAAGCCCTCCAGCTGAGCCACCCATACCTATGATTTTTTTTTTCGAAGTATATTTTTTTTCAATCAAAAACTTCGCAACCGCAATAAAATCTTCGAATGTATTTTTTTTATTTAAAAGCTTTCCTTCTTTCCACCATTTCATCCCTCTTTCTAAACCACCTCTAATATGAGCCGTTACCCAGATAATATCTCTATCTATTAAGCTAAATCTTGTTGAAGAAAATGAGGGACTCATTGAACTTCCGTATGACCCATATCCGTATAATAACAAGTTAGCAGAGGAATCAATTTTAGTTTTTTTATGTCTAGTAACTGTAATTGGAACCATCCTTCCATCATGAGACTTACACTCTAACCTTTCAACAATATAATCTTCAGAATTATGACCCGAAGGAATCTCTTGTTCCTTTACTAATTTTTTTTCCTTTGTTTTTAAATTATATAAGTAAGTTCTCGCTTGAGTTTTTGGAGATGAGTAACTCAGATATAATAAATCAGTATCATTATCTTTTTGAACTTTAGAAATTCCAGGTACAATAACTTTTTCATCAGCAAATTTAATTTCTTCTTCAACATTGGTTTTGATATTTTTTACAAAAATTTTTCCAAGAGCATCTGAAACCTCTGATCTTATTATCCAATTCTTCAAAAAAACTAAACCACCGATCAAAACTTCATTTTTAGAAGGAATGTATTTTTCCCATATCTGTTTTGATAAATTTTTACATCTTTCGATTTTAAAATCTTCAGCATCTTCATTTGTATGCATATAAAAATAACTATCCCATGAATTTACTGAATAAATTATTCCTTTTTTTCTTTCTTTAATTAATTTTGGTTTTGGAATTTCTTCACTAGCTAAGAAATAATATTGCTCCGAAGTATTATGGTCTGAACTTGTAATAAAAAAATATTTTTCATCAGAGCTTAATCCAATGCCAACAGTAAAAGCCTCGCTTTTTTTTTCTTCAAAAATTAAAATATCTTGTTTGATAGAGGTGCCAATTTCATGTCTAAATATTTTTTTTGATCTATGATACTTATCTAATTTTGAGTAAAATATAAATTTATCATCAAGGCTAAAAGAAATACCACCATCAGTGTCCTCAATTTTTTCAGTAACCAAATTTTCAGAAACTATATCTCTTATGTAAATTGTGTAATATTCTGATCCTTTTAAATCTAACGAGTAACCTAAATATTTGTCATTCCAACTTACCTCTAAGTCCCCAATACCAAAATATTCCGTTTTTAACTTTTCTTTTTCCTTATCTCCATTCCAAATTTCTTCAGTTATATCAGAGCCAAATTTTTTTCTCAGTTTAGTTGAATAGTTTCCTTCGGTGGTTGTTTTGGTCCAATATTCATATTTTTTATCTTTATAGGGAAGTGACTCATCATCTAATTTAATTCTTCCTTTAATTTCATTAAATAATTTTTTTTGCATATCTTTTGTGTTGTTTAAATGATGATCCGTATGGGCATTTTCTTCTTCTAAATATTGTCTAACTTCAGGAAGAAGTTTCGAATTATCCTTTAAAACCTCTAAAATGTTTTCTTGGTGTATCCAGCTATAATTATCTTCCCATTCGACGCCGTGACAAGATTTTAATTCTGGTTTTTTTTTAAGGTGTGGTATTTTCATAATATAACTATTTAATATATGAATATTTTTGTCTTAACACTTGTTATTTTTGTCCTTGCTTACTTATTTTTAAATTGGTTTGCAAAGACAACCAGTAAAAAAATATCAAAGGCTATAAAATCCTTTGTAATTATAATTTCTATATTATTGGCTCTAACTATGGCATTTGCGGGAAGATATTTATTTTCAGTTCCTTTTTTAATGATGATTTTACCTTTAATTAAAACAAAAGCAGGTTTCACATTATTACAACTTTTAAGAATATGGAGTTTGTTAAGAGTGTTAAAAAATTATGGAAGATTTAATTTCAACAATATTAATCAAAACTTAAATACACAAAAGATTTCTATAGATGAAGCATATAAAATATTAAATCTAGATCCAAAAAAAAAATATACTAAGAATGAAATAATGAATTCTTACAAAAAAATAATGAAAAAAATTCATCCGGATGTTAGTCCAGAATTGGCAAGACTTGCATCAATCGTTAATGAAGCTAAGGATACGATTTTAAAAAACTTAGTTTAATTTATAATTTCTTTAAATTTTGAAAAAATTTTATCTGGATTTATTTTATTTTTACCCAAGCTGTCATGAGTTACAAAATTTTGACCATCAGGAATAATTGGATGCATTTGAGGACTGTAAGAACCATATAAAAAAGGAGTATCTGCCATTAAAACAATAGTTGGGATTTCAATTGCAGAAGATAAATGACTAAAACTTGAATCATTGCAAATTGAAATTTTACAATTTTTTATTATTGGCAATATATCAATTATATTTAAATCATCTAATTTTACACATTTATTTTTAAACTCTGATTGCAATATTGTATTTAAAATTTTTTGTTCCTCCTCATCTTTTCCTGTAGCTAAAAAATATTTGCAATTATGTTCTGCAGAACTAAGTTTCATAAATTTAAGAAATATTTCAGCAGGTATTCTTTTTGTATTTCCAGATCCTCCAATGCCTAGCAAAATATTTATTTGATTGTCTAAAATTTGATATCTTGATTTTGTAATTTTAACTTTTTCAGAGTCTACTAATATTTTCGGATTACTATCAACCATTAAATTTAATTCTTTTTTTATAAAATTTTGTGCAGTTTTGATAATATGCTGATTTTTTTTTTTAAATAAGGGATACTGGTATATTTTTTTAACTCCAGATAATTTTGAAATTAAATTGTACCTTAGTGATGAATTAAAAATAAATACTTTCTCAAAATCATATTTTTTTAAATCTTCAATTAGTTTGAATGAACCTTTAATACCATCATGAGTCCCATTCTTTTTTTTATTATCACGATCTAAGATAATAATATTTTTAATATATTTATTATTATTTAAAAATTGAGTAGCTTTTGAATTTTCCTTTACAAGTATACTTATAGGTGTATCAAATTTTTTTGATATAGCCTCAATAAAAGGAAGAAATATAATCATATCTCCAATTCCTTTTCTATTTTGTATTGCCAAAATTTTCATATTCTATTTATAATACCTTTACTAAAAAAAATATTTTATATAAATTTAATTTATGGACAAAATTAGGGGAATTTATGCTGCATCAATGTCAATTTTGGATGAAAATTTAAGCTTAAATATCGATAAAACAATTTTACATGCTGAAAATTTAATTTTACAAGGCTGTCATGGTGTTGCTATTTTTGGAAGTACAGGGCAGGCACAACTGATCTCAGTATCTGAAAAGATAAACTTATTAAATAAACTATCTCAAAGTAAACATAAAAAAAATTTTTTAATTGGAACAGGATTCAATTCATTAATCGAAACAATTAATTTTATGAAAATTTCATGTTCATTAAATTTTAAAGATTTTTTGATTATGCCACCGGCATACTATAAATATAAAGATGAAGATGTTATATCTTTTTATTCTAAAATTGTTGAAGCCGTACCCGAATCTAGAATTATTCTTTACAATTTCGAAAAGTTAAGTGGATATAAATTTAGTATTGCTTGTGTTGAAAAATTAGTTAAAAAATTCCCTATACAAATAGTTGGTGTTAAAGATAGTTCATATAATTTATATAAAAATTTGAAAATAGAAAACTTTTCAGTTTTACCAGGATCAGAATTAAAATTATTAGAGGGTTTAAAAATTGGATGTACCGGAATTATTACTGCCACATGCAATGTTACAGCGAAACTTGCAAGAAAAGTTTACGATGATTTTTATCGAGATAAAAGTAAAACTCATAATGAAAAATTATGTAATGTAAGAAAAGTTTTTGATCAATTTAATTTAATTTCAGGCTTACATACTTTTTTAGCTAAAGAAAATAAAATATATGAAAATATGCTTCCGCCACTAAGTCTTTTAAATGAAAATGACAAAAAAAAAATACTTGAAGATTTGAAGAAACTAGATTTTAATTAAGAAATTATAACTAGATACAATGCAGTTAATTAGTTTTTTAAACAGTTTATTTAAAAAAGAAGGGTTTGTGTTAATTGATGCAAATTCAAAAAAATATATAATTGGAAATCCACAAAAAAATAAACCGTTGACTTTAAAACTTTTAAACAAAAATCTTCATTTTAAACTTTTAATTAATCCAGATTTGTATTTCGGCGAAGCTTACATGGATGGTTCTTTAGTAATAGAAAATGGATCATTAACTGAGTTTTTAGAAATAGCTTTTAAAAATATTGGTAGAAATGAAATCAATAATTATGGTTATCTTTTAAAAAAAATAAAAGGAACTTATAGATACTTAACAAATTTTAACTTTGCTAAAAAATCTAAAGAAAATGTAGCTCATCACTACGATATATCAGATGATCTTTATGAATTATTTCTTGATCCTAAAAGACAATACTCATGTGGATATTTTAAAAATGAAAATGATACTTTGGAAACTGCACAAATTAATAAAATTAATCATATAATTAAAAAGTTAAATCTTAAACCAAATCAAAAAGTTTTAGACATAGGATCCGGATGGGGATCTCTAGCAATAGAAATTGCTAAACAATCAAAGTGTGAAGTTACTGGCATTACATTATCAGAGAATCAATTAAAATATTCAAATCAAAAGGCAAAAGATTTTAATCTAGAAAATCAAGTTCAATTTAAATTAGCAGATTATAGACACTTAAAAGAAAAGTTTGATAGAATTGTAAGTGTTGGAATGTTTGAACATGTCGGCAGAAAATTTTATAAAACCTTTTTTAAACAAGTAAACAACCTTTTAAATGATAATGGATTAGCATTAATTCACACAATTGGATCAATAAATGAACCGAGAGACCCTCATCCGTGGATTACAAAATATATTTTTCCAGGAGGATATACACCGAGCATGAGCGAAGTAATAAATCCAATAGAAAAATCAGGTTTAATTGTTTCTGATTTAGAAGTTTTAAGAATGCATTACGCTCACACTTTAAGAAACTGGAAAGAGAGATGTTTAAAAAATAAAAATAAAATAATAGAAATGTTCGACGAAAAATTTTTTAGAATGTGGGAATTTTATTTGGCTTCTTGCGAAATGGCATTTAAGTGGGGAGATCAGGTTGTATTTCAATTTCAACTTACAAAAGATATAAAAACGGCACCCAATACAAGAGACTATATTTATCAAAAATAATTGATAAATTACATATTCACACAAGATATGAAAAAAAAAATTAAAAAATTAGACAAAAAAAAAACAAATAAGAAAAAAAGCAATAAAAGAAAAAAAATAAAAAGAAATTCAACTAAAAAAAAAATTAAATCAAAGTCTATAAAGCTCAAAAAAAATCTTAAGAACATTAAGAATAAAGCAAGTAAATTAAAAAATATTCCAAAGGATACAATACTTAAAGTTATAAGACTTCAAGAAAAATTAAAGCCTAATTATAGTTTTGTTAAAAAATTTTATTTTGGTTTAGAAAAATCACTGGAGAATTTTTTTAATAGGATAGATGGAATAATCGAAGGTTATAAAATTCTTAAAAATGAAGAGGAAAAAAGAAAGAAATTGGAAGAGATACAAAGAATTGAAGACGAAAGAATCGAAAAAGAGAAGCAAAAAAAAGTAGAAAAAGATTTAAGAATTAAACTTAAAGAGCAATCTATAAAAGAAGAGATAAGAATAGAAAAAGAAAGAGTTAAAGATATAAAATTATTTTTAAGACAAGAACAAGCAATAGTTAGACGAGAACAAGCTGAAAAACAAAAAAAGTTTTTACAACAAATTAAATTAGAAAAACAAATTGAAAAATTTAGAATTAGAGAAGTAAAAGAACTTGAGCAGTTAGAAAGAATTTCATTAAAAGAGCAAAGAGAAGATCATGCTGGATTGCAAGAGAGAATAGAAAAATTAAAGCAAAAATATAGAATTATTAGAGATCAAAAAATACGGGAGAGAGTAGAAGCATTAGGAGTTAAAATTCAAGAAGATGACGATAGGGAAACTCTTTTGCAAAAAGAGAGAGAATATACAATTGCAAGACAAAAAATTGAATTATCTTTAGAAAGTTTTTATAGAAGTGCAGCAAGTTTAGTTTTTCAATTAAACAAAAGGCATATTACTAGGCATATGTCTATCCTAAGATGCATAGATAGAAGATTTGAAACCGGTGAAATTTTCATCAAATGGGATGAATCGAGCGATGATGAGTGGTTAATTTTAATTTATATTAAGGATAATTCTCCTGATGAAGGAATTGTTATTGAGGACAAATCTAATGCAGAAAAAAATTTATCTCACGAATTTAAACCTAGTGAAATATTTAATGCCTCAGATATGATGGTTGATTCTTTGACACAACTTTTATCAAGAGAGCGTAAAAAAAAACAAAAAAATTAACTTTTATTATTCAGTAACGTAAACAGAAACACCCCTTGAATTTATATCCACATCAAATTTTTTGTGAAGTGGAGGAAAGGCTCTTTGTGAGCAATCTAATCTGTCGCAAGTTCGACAAGAAACTCCGATAGGTATTTCTGTTTTTTTGTCAGTAATATTCAAATTTTCTGTATAAATAAAATCTTTTGCGTATTTAGCTTCGCATCCTAACCCAATAGATAAAATGCTTTTAGCTTCGCCGAATCTTCCAACTCCTTTTTCTACAGTTCTTGCTATGCAAACATATTTTTCCCCATTACTCATCTTGCTAACAGCCGCTTGAATTACACCAGGTCTTGTGAAAGCCGAGTAAACATTCCATCTTGGACATGCACCACCGTATCTTGGAATCTCAATCCCTGATAAAGAAAATCTTTTTGATATATTTCCTGCAACATCTACTCTTAAAAAATGAAAGGGAATTCCGGGTAATTTTGGATCTTGTAAACAGGTTACTCTGTGAGCTATTTGTTCAAACGTCGTTGCAAAAGTATTCTGCAATAACTCTAAATCGTACTTATTTTTCATACATTCGCGATGAAATAATTTATATGGCATTAAGATTGCAGCTCCACAATAATTTAGCAAAGCAACTTTTGTAACCTTTTTTGATTCTTCGCTTGGAAATGTAAATTTTGAAATATAATCATTTATATCATCGATTGCACCCTCATAAGCAATTTGAGATGCCACATAAAGTTTTTTTGTTTCAAGAGCAACGTAGTCACTTAGGAGTAGTTCTTTTTTATTTTTGACAAAAATTTTTGAAAAAGGTTTTCCTTCTTCAGGAAGGACATCTTTGACCAATATACCGTATTCTTTTTTTAAAAATTTACAAAGTCCAAAATAAGTTGATCTATTATTTATTTGGATTTTTTCGAAAACAGAATTTGCAAAATCTTCTAGTTTAGGAAAATAATTTTTATTTTCTTGTAAAAAGTCAGATACGATTTCACCTGGAAACGCAGCTTTTCTGCTATCAATTATCTTACCAGATAAGTTTTCAACTCTATTAACAATTTCATGATCTTTTTGTTTAAAGTTATCACCTAATTTTATTAACGCTTTAGCTATTTTTGGGTTTGTGTTAACTAAGTCTTTTACCTCAGGCCCCAAAATATCTAAACCCTCAAATATTTCGTCGCTTAAAAGTTCCGTTATATTACTTTCCAATTTAAGTTCTGCTTGACTTGTTAAATCTGAAAGCTCAATTCTAAGTTCTTTACAAATTTTAATAATTAAATCACTATCAATTCTTCTTTTACCACTTTCAATAAGGTTCAAATAACTAGCTGATATTCCTAGTTGTTCAGATAATTTGTTCGCTTGAATCCCTTGTTGTCGCCTAAAGGCTTTAATTTTAGGCCCAATTTTTAGATTAAGTTTTTTTAACTGTTCTGAATTTACTGACTTTGAGATTGCAACTTTCGAATTACTTACGTTTAAATTTTCACCACTACTTAGTTCTGATGGTTCTATTCTGAGTTCTTGGCAAATTTTAATCAATAAATCTCCGTCAATTTTTCTTTTTCCACTTTCAATCAAATTTAAGTAACTAGGAGAAATAGATACTAATTCAGATAGCTTTTTTGCTTGTAGTCCCAGCTTCACTCTAAAAGCCTTGATTTTAGAACCTATTTTAATGTCTAATTGACTCATATTTCTTAATTTGTAAATTTTGTAAATTTTAATTTACAAAAAATTGATAAGATTTACAAGATAAATCAATATTTTTGTAGCTTTTGTAAATTTTGTAAAATATAAAATTTACATGAACCATTTAACAAAAAGCCCAGAAAACAAAGATCAATTAACTCATAGTGATGATACCAAGCAATATTATCAAAAAGGAGTTTACGTGAGGGACGATCACTGTGATTGGGGATCAAGTGGCATGAATGAGTTCACAAATGAGTTTAGCGAAGGGAAGTAAAACCCTTCTTTCAATTAAAAATTTAAAAAAGAGTATTAATAAATGAGTTCAGAATCTAATAAAATATCTTACGATTTAAAAAGATTTGCAGGTATAAAAAGAGACTATACTTCAGAGGAAGTTGAAAGATTAAGAGGCTCAATTAAAATAGAATATTCGATGTGTAAACATCAATCCCAAAAACTTTGGAAACTATTAAATACAGAACCATACGTTAACACATTAGGCTCATTATCAGGAAACCATGCTGTTCAACATGCTAAGGCCGGACTCAAGGCAATTTATTTAAGTGGATGGCAAGTAGCGGCAGATGCAAATAGTGCTGGCGAAATGTATCCAGATCAATCTTTATATCCTTATGATAGTGCTCCAAAATTAGTTGAATCAATGAATAATGCTTTAACAAGAGCTGACCAAATTCAGCATATGGAAATTAAAGATGGTGATATGAATTCAAAAGATAAAGTAGATTATATGTTACCAATAATTGCTGACGGAGAAGCAGGCTTTGGAGGACCATTGAATGTTTTTGAATTAGCTAAAAAATTCATAAAAGCTGGCGCAGCTGGAGTACACTTCGAAGACCAACTTGCAAGTGAAAAAAAATGTGGTCATATGGGAGGAAAGGTTTTAGTACCAACAGGGACAATGATTAAAAACTTGAAGGCTGCGAGGTTAGCTGCAGATATTGCAGATGTTCCATTAATAATTTTAGCAAGAACAGACGCTAACGCAGCAAAATTAATTACAAATGATCATGATGAAAATGACAAAAAATTTTTAACAGGAGAAAGATCGCCTGAAGGTTTTTATTATGTTAAACACGGAATTGATCAAGCAATTTCAAGAGGTTTAGCTTATGCACCTTACTCAGATTTAATTTGGTGTGAAACAGCAACTCCCAATTTAGAGGAAGCGAAAAAATTTGCTGATGCTATTCACGCAAAATATCCTGGTAAATTACTAGCTTATAATTGTTCACCATCTTTTAATTGGAAAAAACATTTATCAGACTCTGAAATTTCAACATTCCAGCAAAAAATTAGTGAAATGGGTTATAAATTTCAATTTATTACTTTAGCTGGTTTTCACACACAGAATATTGCTATATTTGAATTGGCTGAAAAATATAAAAAAGAAGGAATGACAGCTTATTCAAGAATTCAACAGCAAGAATTTTCAAGAGAAAAAGATGGTTATACAAGTGTTAAACATCAAAGAGAAGTTGGCACTTCATACTTTGACGCTGTTTCAAATACTATAAGTGGTGGAAAAAGTTCTACTACTGCTATGGAAGGTTCGACAGAGTCTGAGCAGTTCTAATTAAACAACAAATGCTAACAAGCATATTACTTTTAACTATTTGTTATTTGTTATTTAGGTATACTGTTGCTTGGATTGCCTACTATAATAAAACAGATGAAAGAATGCCAAAATCAATTTGGAGATACACTTGTGACTATCCAGTAGTTGGTATTAGAGATATATCTGATCTAGATGATAAACCTTTTGTAAGACAAAGAAGAAAAAGAAACAGTATTGTAACAATAATGTATTTTATTGTTGTATTTGCTTTTATTTTTACGATTGATTTTATAGCTAGTTTACTTGTTTTAATTTTAAATTAATTAATTTTAAAACTTTTTAATCTATATTCCCAATTACCCATTCTAGAATAATTAACTTTGATAATAAGATTATTTTCTTTGTTAACCCAAATATCAAAATCCAATTTTTTATTTTTTGGCAAACTCTTATCTTTAGATTTTAATTTATAATGATACGTATCGTAGTTTTTGCCATTAATGATAATATTTTCTTTACCAATTAATTGAACTACCTGATTTTTTATACTACCGGTTAAAGGACTAATTTGTTTATTAGCTTCCAATATTTTATGATTCCACCAATTTCCAATAACACTATCAGTGCTTGCCTCTCCTTTATAAGAAGATCCATCTATAATGAATTTATTTTTAGAACTATTATAATTTAAATTAACATATTTTTCTTTTCCATTTTGAAAAGTTGTTGACTTAAAATAAATTAATTTTTCTTTTTTGTATTTTTCTATAGCTTCACTAGCTATTGTAAAAATATTTGCACCAAGCAATTTAACTTTAAACTGCGTATAATTTTTTACAGTCAAGGTATTATCTCCATGTTCAAAAAAATAATTGCTATAGCCAATCGATTTATTATTTCTAAATACTTCCATCTCAATTTTTATTATACCTTTGTAGTGTGTTGTATGCGCGGCAACATGTGAGTATAAAAAAAGGAAAATGAAAATATAAAAGTATTTTTTCATAAAATTATAAATAGAAAAATTAGATTAATTATACTATTAATAAAATATGTTTTTATCTATAAAAAATATTCCAAAAGTGTCTTGGAGTTCACCTAAGCCACTAAATTTAAAACCAAAATTTTCAACTTTTCTTTTTTTATGCTGTGGACTAGCATTATTTGGATTAGGCGAGGGGTTGTTAATAGTTTCATTTACTGGAGCTTCTCCTTGGAGTGTTTTAGCTCAAGGTATTTCATTAAATATAGATTTATCAATTGGAACAATTACTTTGGTTATAAGTATAATTGTTTTAATTTTTTGGTTACCATTAAATCAAAAACCCGGAATTGGCACAATACTCAATGCATTAATTATTGCTATAATGATAGATATTTCGATAAAATTTATACCAACTCCAGAAAATTACATTTCCCAATTATTATTAGCTATTACAGCTGTGTTCACTGTTGGTTTAGGTGGTGGCATCTATTTAGTAGCAAACTTAGGCGCCGGACCCAGAGATGGGTTAATGGTAGGAATCCAACAAAAAACAAACTTACCTATTGCACTTGTTAGGGCATTTCTTGAAATTACAGTAGTAAGCATTGGATGGTACTTAGGAGGAACAGTTGGAGTAGGAACTTTACTATTTGCTTTTGGAATTGGTCCGGCTGTCGCTTTTGGATTATATTTAGTTAATAAAATTTTTGATTAGTATGAAATTTTATGAAAAAAAATAAAAAAAAAATTTTAAATTTAAAAAAAATAAAAAAATGTCCAATTTGTAAGTCAAAAAACTTATTTGTTATAAGTAATATTAAAAGCAAAATAAAAGATATTGGTTCAAAGTTTAATTTAATAAAATGTAGCAATTGTTCTCACAGAGCAATTTCAAAAATTCCAAAAGAGAAATTTTTGAAAAATTTATATATGAATGACTCACCATTGGTTTTTGGTGGGGCACATAGCGAACTAAGGCTTAAAAAAGATTTTATAGCTGGTAACTTTGAAAAAGTTGAACCTTATCAAAATCATTGGATTTTTAATTATATAGATAAAAAAAAAGGAAATTATTTTGAATTAGGTCCTGGAGTATGTCGTCTATATAAGACTTTTTTTGATAGAGGTTGGAAATGCCAAGGACTTGAACTTAGATCCTTTATTAAAGCCCCAGGCATAAAGAATGATTTTAAAAAGATTAATAATAAAATAGATGTTGCTATTGCATTTGATGTACTCGAACATGTAATAGATCCAATAAAATATTTAAAAAGTATTAAAAAAAAAATTAAAAAAGGAGGAAAAATTTTTCTTACATTTCCAAATTCAGATTCTTTTAAATCAAGAATTCTTAAAGATAAGTGGGCCATGGTTTCTCCTTTGGCTCATATTCATTATTTTTCTGAACAATCTACAAAAATTATGTTGAGAGAATCTGGTTTTGAAATTTTATTTATAAAAGATTTTAGCTATGTAATAGTTAGAAGATTAATTAGAAATATTTTTAAATTACCTCTATTTTTTATAAAAGATTTAATTAATTTAGAATTTAAGAATATTATCAATAGATTGATAGAAGTTTTCTTGAATATTTTAGATCTAATTAAAGGTGATCAATTCAAAGTAGTTGCTAAGAAAATATAAAAAAAAGGGCAGTAAAAACTACCATTATTTAATTAGCAGAAGCTCCAGATTTTTCACTTTTTTTTCTTTCATGAGGGTTCAATATAGCTTTTCTTAATCTACAGGATTTTGGAGTAATTTCCAAAGCTTCATCGTTATTAAGTATACTTAACTGTTCAGCAATTGACATCTTACGTACTGGTGTTAGAACAACGTTTTCATCAGTTCCTTGAGTTCTCATATTTGTAAGTTTTTTACCTTTCATTACATTAATAATCATATCTCCAGGTTTTGGAGCTAGTCCAACTATCATTCCTGCATAAACGGGATCATTATGAGTAATAAACATTTCTCCTCTTGCCTGTAGATTAAATATTGCAAAAGCTACTGCTTTTCCTTGTTCCATTGAAATCAATGCACCATTTTTTCTGCCATCCATCTTTCCTTCATATTTTCCATATGAATGAAATATTCTATTAATCACTCCCGTTCCTTTTGTTAAAGTTAAAAATCTGCTTGTGTACCCCATTAAGCCTCTTGTTGGGGCATGAAAAATTAATCTTTTTTTATCTTTACCTGTATCTTTTAAATCAATTAGCTTTCCTTTTCTTTTATTCATTGAGTCAATAACCTTTGAAGAATACTCCTCATCTAAGTCCATGGTAATTTCTTCAATAGGTTCTAATTTATCTCCATTTTCACTTTTTTGAAATAAAACCTTTGGAGGGCTTACAGTCATCTCAAAGCCTTCTCGTCTCATCTGAGTTAACAAAATTTCAAGCATTAATTCTCCTCGGCCACTAATTTCAAATGCATCTCTATCTTCATTTTCAGAAAAATTAATTCCAACATTATTTTCAGCTTCTAAAATTAATCTATTTCTAATTTGTGTGCTCGTTAGTTTTTTACCCTCTACTCCTGCAAGAGGAGAACTATTTACTGTTACTTTTATTGACATTGTTGGAGGGTCTATAGGTGTTGCACTGATAGGCTGATTTACTTCAAGATTACAAATTGTATCTGCAACATTAGCTTTTTCTAATCCTGCTATTACAACAATGTCTCCAGCCTCTCCAATTTCTATTGGTACTTTTTTTGTTCCTTCATATCTAAAAATTTTAGTTAATCTACCTTCGTCAACTTTTTCTCCTTGAAGATTTATTGCCTTAATTTGTTGATTTGCTTTAGCAGTTCCTTGTGATATTTTTCCAACAAGACTTCTTCCTAAAAAACTATCTGCATATAAAAGTGTGGATAACATTGCAAAAGGTTTTGTCTTGTCTAAATCATCTGGTTTTACATGTTCTAAAATTAAATCTAATAAAGGGTGAAGATTTTCTCTTGGACCATCAATTTCTTTGCTAGCCCATCCAGATCTTCCACTAGCATATAAAACAGGGAAATCTAGTTGCTTTTCATTAGCATCTAAACTAACAAACAAATCAAATGTTTCATTTAACACCTCATCAGCTCTTTGATCGGTTCTATCTAATTTATTAATTATTACTATAGGTCTAAGTCCTTGTTTAAGGGCTTTTGCCAAAACAAACTTTGTTTGAGGCATGACTCCTTCTGCAGAATCTATTAACAATAACGCCCCATCAGCCATACTCAACACTCTTTCTACTTCAGCTGCAAAATCTCTGTGTCCAGGGGTGTCAATAATATTTATTCTTGAATCTTTCCAGTTAATAGAAGCAGGTTTAGCTAAAATTGTAATTCCTCTTTCTTTCTCTAACTCGCCAGAGTCCATTAATCTTTCTTCTACTTCTTCATTAGTTCTAAATACTCCTGACTGTTTCATCATGGAGTCAATCATAGTTGTTTTACCATGGTCAACGTGAGCAATAATGGTAATGTTTCGAATATTGTTAGCCATAAATTTTTAGGCTCTTATATATTAATTATTTAATATGAAAACTTAAAAAAAAAGGCCACCTAAATAGATGGCCTTTTAAATTTTGTTTAGAGAGATTGGGATTACATTCCCATACCGCCCATACCGCCCATACCACCCATACCGCCCATTCCTCCAGGAGGCATTCCACCGGCAGCACCATCTTTTTCTTCAGGTTTATCAGCAACCATAGCTTCAGTTGTTACTAATAATCCAGAAATTGATGCAGCATCTTGTAAAGCTGTTCTTACAACTTTAACAGGATCAATTATACCTTTTGCAAACATATCGCAGTAGTCTTCATTTTGAGCATCATAACCCTGTGATTTTTTGTTTTGTTCTAATAGTTTTCCAACAACTACTGAACCATCTACTCCTGCATTCTTTGTAATTTGTCTTATTGGAGCTTCTAAAGCTTTTTTTACAAGGTCGACACCAGCTTTTTGGTCATCACCTTTTACTTTGACTTTATCCAATTCCTGCGCAGCATATAAAAGAGCACAACCACCACCAACGACTATTCCTTCTTCAACAGCAGCCCTAGTAGCATTAAGAGCATCTTCAACTCTATCTTTTCTTTCTTTTACTTCAACTTCTGTAGCACCACCAACTTTTATTACTGCAACACCACCTGCAAGTTTAGCTAATCTTTCTTGCAATTTTTCCTTATCGTAATCTGATGTTGTTTCATCTATTTGTTGTTTGATTTGTGCGCATCTAGCTTCTATGTCAGCCTTTTTACCTGTGCCACTTATAATCGTGCTGTTATCTTTATCAACTTTAACTCTTTTGCATGATCCTAAATTATTTAGTTTTACATTTTCTAATTTTATTCCTAAATCTTCGGATATAACTTGGCCACCAGTTAAAATAGCAATATCTTCAAGCATAGCTTTTCTTCTATCGCCAAACCCTGGAGCTTTTACTGCAACAACTTTTAAACCACCTCTAAGTTTGTTAACCACCAAGGTTGCAAGAGCTTCACCTTCAACATCTTCTGAAATTATCATTAATGGTCTTCCTGCTTGCACAACTGCTTCTAGCAATGGAACCATTGGTTGAAGATTTGTTAGTTTTTTTTCATGAAGTAAAATAAATGGATTTTCAAGGTCTGTAACCATTTTATTACCATCGGTTATAAAGTACGGTGATAGATATCCTCTATCAAATTGCATACCTTCAACTACATCAAGCTCCGTTTCGATTCCTTTTGCTTCTTCAACGGTAATAACACCTTCATTACCAACCTTTTGCATAGCTTTAGATATCATGTTTCCAATTTCTTTATCACCATTTGCAGAGATTGTTCCCACTTGCGCAATTTCATCACTATCTTTAACTTTTTTAGCAGAAGATATAAGACTTGCTTTAACATGTTCTACCGCAGCATCAATTCCTCTTTTCACATCCATTGGATTCATGCCTGCTGTTACATACTTACATCCTTCTTTAACAATTGCTTGAGCAAGAATAGTTGCTGTTGTTGTTCCATCACCAGCTTCATCGTTAGTTTTGCTGGCAACTTCTTTAACCATTTGTGCACCCATGTTTTCAAATTTATCCTCAAGATCTATTTCTTTAGCGACTGTAACACCGTCTTTAGTTGTTCTTGGAGCACCATAAGATTTATCAATAACAACATTTCTTCCTTTTGGACCAAGTGTAACCTTTACTGTGTTTGCAAGAATATCCACACCCTTAATCATTGACGCTCTTGCGTCAGAATCGAACTTTACAATTTTTGCCATTTTTTTCTCCTTTTTAAAATTATTTACTTGAAATTCCCATAATGTCTGACTCTTTCATTATACTATATTCTTTACCGTCAATTTTTACTTCGGTACCTGACCATTTACCAAATAAAACTTTGTCGCCAACCTTAACATCCATTGGAATTATTTTTCCATCTTCAGTTTTTGCTCCCTTTCCTACTGCTATAACTTTACCCTCTTGAGGTTTTTCTTGAGCTGTATCAGGGATAATTATTCCACCGGCAGTTTTTTCACTACCGTCTAAAACTTCAATTAATACTCGATCATGTAACGGTTTAAATTTCATAAATTCTCCTATAAGTATGCGAGTCATATAGGTAAACTTACGTCTATTTCAAGATAATCAATTAAAAATAGGCAACTCAAAAAACAAGAGAAATTGTAGCTTTTTTGAGCTATATCTCATTAAATGACTAAAAATTTGGACGATATAGGACTTAGGTCCATTATTGATAACTACGATTTTTATTTTATAGACTTGTGGGGTGTAATTCATAATGGAATTGAACTACATAAAAAAGCAATTGAAGTATTGGCAGAAATCACGAAAGCAAAAAAAAACTATGTATTACTCACGAACGCTCCACGACCAAACTCAACTGTCAAAATATTTTTAGAAAAAATGGGTTTAGATAAAGTCATGAGAGAAAAAGTTTATACGTCAGGTCAAGCTGCTTTAACCTATTTAAAAACAAATCATGCTAGTCAAAAATTTTTTCATGTTGGACCGCCAAGAGATTTCGATTTATTTTTGAGTTTTAGAGATAAAAAAATAGAAAATATTGAAAAGTGCGATTATTTGTTATGTACAGGTTTATTTGATCAACATGATAAAGATCTAGATTATTATAAAAAGTTGTTAATTAGTTCAATATCTAAAAAAATGATATGCACTAATCCAGATTTAATAGTTGATAGAGGAAAAAAAAGAGAATATTGCGCTGGATCTGTAGCAAAAGTTTTTGAAGATATTGGAGGAAAGGTTATATATTTTGGAAAGCCTTATCCAGAAGTTTATAATCAAGCTGTTAAAAGTAATAATAAAAAAATTATTGCAATTGGAGATAATCTTAACACAGATATTAAGGGCGCTATTAATATGAATTATGATTCTTTATTAATAACTAATGGTATTCATAAAGAAGAAATTTCCAAGGATGGTATTTCAAGTGTATTAAAAAAATATAGTCTCAATATAAATTTTTCACAAAGTGATTTAAAATGGTAAAGAAATTAAAGTTTTATAATAATTTTAAGATTTCAAATAAACATAAACACTCAATAATTCTAATTGGAAATTTTGATGGACCTCATGTAGGTCATAAAAAATTATTTGATCTTGCTAAAAAATATAAAAAAAAATTTAAATTAAAAATTGGTGTGATTACATTCGAGCCAATGCCAAAGATGTATTTTAATAAAAGTTTAAAAAATTTTAGAATTTCAAATCTTTCACAAAAAGTAAAAAACTTAGAAACATTAAATATTGATTTTATAATAATAAAAAAATTTAATAAAAAATTTTCTCAAATTAAATCTGAAAATTTTGTACAAAAAATTTTACATAAAAATCTTAAAGCCAAATATATTTTTGTAAGTAATAATTTTAGGTTTGGTAATAAAAGAGAAGGAAATGTAAAACAATTAAAGAGAAACGAAAAAAAGTATAATTATAAAACAATAAACCCAAAACCTCTAGTTTTGAAAAATAAAATTATTTCATCAACTTTTATAAGGAAATTAATTTCAAGTGGGGAAATAGAAAATGCAAATAAATTACTTAGTAGAAATTGGCAAATACAAAGTAAAGTTGAAAAAGGAAGACAGTTAGGAAAAAAAATAGGATTTCCAACATGCAACATGAGTATTAAAGATTATGTAATTGCAAAAGAAGGAGTTTATGCTGTTAAAATTTATAAAAAAAATAAAAAATCTTTTTTAACAGGAATAGCAAATTTAGGTTATAGGCCAACTTTTAAGCAAAAAAAGCTACTTTTAGAGGTACATATATTTAATTATTCTGGAAATCTTTATAATAAGCATTTAACTATTGAGTTCATAAGTTTTATAAGGAAAGAAAAAAAATTTAAGAATATTAATCAATTAAAAAAACAAATAAATCTAGACATTAAAATTGCCAAAAAAAAACTAAATTAAATAATGAGCAAAGCAAATTTAAATTTACCAAAAACAACGTTTTCGATGAAGGCCAACTTACCAAATAAAGAACCAGCTATTCTTGATTATTGGAATGAAATAGATCTGTACAAAAAACTCAGATCCCTAAGTGAAAAAAGGGAAAAATTTGTTCTTCACGATGGTCCACCATATGCCAATGGAGATATTCATATGGGAACAGCACTTAATAAAATTCTTAAGGATTTAATTGTTAAATTTCATCAAATGAGTGGAAAGGACTCAGTTTACGTGCCTGGTTGGGATTGTCATGGATTACCAATTGAATGGAAAATTGAAGAACAATACAAAAAAAATAAGAAAAATAAAAACGATATTCCTATAAACGAGTTTAGAAAAGAATGTAGAGACTTTGCAAGTAAATGGATTACGATTCATAAAAAACAATTTAAAAGACTTGGTGTAATAGGTGATTGGGAAAATTATTATTCTACAATGAGCTTCGACGCCGAGGCTCAAATAGTTAGGGAATTAGGAAAATTTTTAAAAGAAGGAAGTTTATATAGAGGATATAAACCAGTTTTATGGTCGACTGTAGAAAAAACTGCTTTGGCTGATGCTGAAGTTGAATATAAGGATCATAAATCAGATACAATTTATGCATCTTTTAAAGTTAAAAAATCTAAAATTGAGAAATTAAAAAACAGTGAAGTCATAATTTGGACCACAACGCCTTGGACAATACCAGCGAATAAGGCATTAGCATACAATCCAAGCTTAAAATATATTATTATAAAAATAGAAGATGAAGGTGATTTTAGAGGTAAGCAGATTCTTTTAGCTGAAGATTTATTAAAATCAGTAGTAGAGGATTGTAAAATCAAAAATTATAAAAAAATTTTAAATTTTAAAGGAAAAGAATTAGAAGGAACTGTTTGTAGTCATCCATTTTATGAAATTGGCTTTAAGCACGATATACCAATGCTTGAGGCTTTGTTTGTTACAACTGAACAAGGCTCAGGAGTAGTTCACTGTGCACCTAGTCATGGACCTGACGATTTTAATTTATGCATTAAAAACGGTATTAAGGCAGAAGAAACAGTTGATGATGATGGGAGATATACAAAAAATGTTCCTTTGTTTGAAGGCACACATATTTTTAAAGCTAACAAAATAATTATTGAAAAATTAAAAGAGCAAAAAAAACTATTAGCAAGTGGTGAATTGGTACATGATTACCCTCATTCTTGGCGTTCAAAAGCGCCTTTAGTTCATCGAGCAACACCCCAATGGTTTATTTCAATGGAAAGCCACGGATTAAGAAACAAAGCTTTGAAAGCAATCAATGATACGAAATTTTATCCAAACAAAGGAAAAGAGAGATTGAAGTCAATGATTGAAACTAGGCCAGACTGGTGTGTTTCAAGACAAAGAGTTTGGGGTGTACCAATTCCAGCATTTATTTCAAAAAAAACAAAGGAAATTTTAGTTGATGATGCAATTATTGAAAATATAGCAAAGATTTTTGAAAAAGAAGGCGCTGACTGTTGGTTTGAGAAAGACTATAAAAAATTTTTAGGATCTAAATACAAACCTGAGGATTATATAAAAACAACCGATATTGTTGAAGTTTGGTTTGATAGTGGAGCGACGCATTCATACGTTCTTGAAAAAAGAAAAGATTTAAAATGGCCTGCATCCATGTATCTTGAGGGTTCTGATCAACACAGAGGTTGGTTTCATTCATCATTATTAGAATCTTGTGGTACTAGAGGAAGAGCTCCTTTTGATTCAATATTATCTCATGGATTTGTTGTTGATGGAAAGGGTTTAAAAATGTCAAAATCGCTTGGAAATGTTATAGCGCCAGAGGACATATTAAAAAAATATGGTGCAGATATTTTAAGAGTTTGGGTAGCTGCATCAGATTATTCAGAAGATTTAAGGATAGATTATTCAATTTTAGAGCAACACGCAGAGTCTTATAGAAAAATAAGAAATACGTTTAGATATATTCTGGGAAATTTAAACGATAATTTTAAAAAAGTTGAATTTGACAAAATTGATGTTTCAAAACTTCCTGAATTAGAACAATTCATGTTACACAAAATATCAAATTTAAATTTAAATTTTAAAAAAAATTTTGATAATTATAATTTTCATGCTCTTTATAAGGAATTACTAAATTTCTGTACTGTGGATTTGTCTTCTTTTTATTTTGATATTAGAAAAGACTCTTTATATTGCGATTCACTTGACTCTCCAAAGAGAAAATCAACTGTAATTTTTTTAAATATTTTGCTTGAAATTTTATTAAAATGGTTCGCACCAATACTATCTTTTACGACTGAAGAAATTTATCGTTTAGCTAAAATAGATTCAAAAAAAAGTATTCATCTTGAATCATTTCCAGATATACCTGCTAATTGGAACAATAAGAAATTAGAAACAAAATGGATGGAGTTAATTAAAATTAGAGAAACCTGTAATAGTAGTATTGAATTAAAAAGAGCTTCTAAGGAAATTGGTTCAAGCTTGGAAGCGAATTTAGTTATAAATTTAAATAAAAAAATGATAAATCTTGTTCAAGATATCGACTTCTCTGAGCTATGTATTACATCTGATGCAAAAATTAAGGAGAGTAAATCTGGTGAAATTGTAGTTGAAACAATAAAAGCTGTAGGAAACAAATGTCCTGTTTGTTGGAAAATAAATGAAAACAAATGCGAACGACACTCCGAATGATGCAGTATAAAAAATTATTAGTTTATTCATTTATAGTTATATTGATTTTTGTTTTAGATAGGCTTTCTAAATTATATATTCTCGATTTAGCCGAAACAAAAAACTCTGTTGATATATATATAAACTCATTTTTAAATTTATATTTAATTTGGAATAAAGGAATAGCTTTTGGTATACTTTCTTTTGAAGAAAACTTTATTTATAATTTAATTACGATTTTAATAGTTATTATTAACTTGTTTATAATCTTTATGATTATCAAATCTGAGGATTATAAAGTTTACTTTTGGATATCTATTTTAGGAGGCTCCTTTGGAAATTTGTTTGACAGAATATATTATTCTGCAGTTCCAGACTTTATCGATTTCCATATAAACAATTTTCATTGGTTTGTTTTTAATGTTGCAGATATCTTTATTACAACAGGTGTGATATGCCTTATTTTTGTTGAAATGTTTTATAAAAATAATTTATCCAGCAAATGAGAAAATTTTATACATCAATAATTCTAATTATTTTTTTATTTACTAACTCATGTGACTCTGTCAGATCAGCTTTAGGAGGATCGAAACAAAACTCTAGTGATGAATTTCTTGTTGAGAAAAAAAACCCTCTAGTTTTACCACCAGACTATAACAGTTTACCAGAGCCTAATTCTTCAGATGAAGCCGATTTAGCAGAAGAAGACTCAGATGATGTAGAAAAATTAGTTTTAAGTATTGAAGAAAAATTAGAAGATGAAGATTCTGTTCCTATCGATAGCTCTATTGAGGATTTTGTATTAAAAAAAATTAATGAAAATTAATGTTAACAAAAAATATTAATTTTAAAAATTTTTCAATTAAGTCTAATACTTTAAAGGTTAAGAAAAATTTTAAAATACTATTAAAGCAAAACTTAAAAATAATAAATTCTTTTAAAAACTCATATAAATATAGTTACAAAAAAAAATTAATTTTAGAATTAAGAAAATTTTCAAACATTAGAATTATAGGAATGGGAGGTTCAATTTTAGGTGCTGAAGCAATTTATGAATTTTTAAAAGATAAGATTAGAAAAAATTTTTTATTTATAAACAACCTACGTACAAACCCAAATAATTTTAATAATAAAAATAAAGTTTTAAATCTAATAATTTCAAAATCAGGAAATACTTTAGAAACAATATCTAATGCAAATATTATAATTAAAAAAAAAGATAAAAATATATTTATAACTGAAAACAAAAATAGTTACTTAACAAATTTGGCAAAAAAACTTGAATCAGAAATTGTAGAACATAAAAATTTTATTGGAGGAAGATATTCAGTTTTGTCTGAAGTTGGAATGCTACCTGCTGAACTAATGGGTTTGAACGAGAAAAAATTTAAACGATTTAATAATTTAGTTAAAAGTAAAAGATTTGTTAATTCATTAATAGCGAACGTAAGCAGTACGCTTGAGTTATTAAAGAAGGGAAAATTTACGTCTATCATTTTAAACTACGACGAAAGTTCAAATAATTTTTTTAAGTGGTACCAACAACTGATAGCTGAAAGTCTAGGAAAAAATGCAAAAGGAATTTTACCAGTTATTTCCACAATGCCAAAAGACAATCATAGTTTAATGCAACTTTATTTGGATGGGCCAAAAAAAAATTTTTTTACTTTTTTTTATGTTTTTAGAAAAAAATCTATAAAAATTAAAAGTAATTTAATACTTTCAAGCCAAAGTTATTTAAAAAACAAAACAATTGATAGAATCCTGTATTCACAGAAAGTAGCAACTCAAAGAATATTTGAAAAAAAAAATATACCATTTAGAAGTTTTGAAATATTTAATCGAAATGAACAAACTATGGGTGAATTATTTTGTTTTTTTATTTTAGAGAGTATTTTATTGGGCAGGTCATTAAAAGTTAATCCATTTAATCAGCCTTCTGTTGAGTTAATTAAAAAAGAAACAAAAAAAATTTTAATATAAATTTTGATTTCCAAATACAATTTTTGAAATACCATAGTTTTTTTTTATTAAGGTATTAAATTTTCTTGGGAATTTTTCATCTTCTTTTTTGTGCCTATGAATTATAAATATTCCATTTTTTTTTAATAAATTTAAGTTAATTATCCTTTCTAGCAATTCAGGAAGTTTTTTTTCTTTATATGGAGGATCTATAAAAATAATATCAAATTTCTCCTCAATATTTTTTAATGTCCTGTCATTTAAAATATTTTTTTCTATAATTTTACTTTTATTCATATAACCGGCATTAAGTATATTTTTTTTTAAAAGATCTAAAGTACTTGAGAAGTTTTCTATAAATGTTACTGAATGTGAACCTCTAGACAAACATTCAAGTCCAAAAGAACCTACTCCAGAAAACAAATCTAAGATAATTGATTTTTCTATTTTTACATTTAGTAAATTTGAATGCTCTATTATATTAAATATAGATTCCTTGGTTAGATCTTTTAGCGGTCTTGTAAATTTGTCTTTTGGCTGAAGAATTTTTTTTCCTTTTAAATTTCCAGATATTATTCTCATTAATTTGTTTATTTTATTGAATGAATAATTTGATCTATATTTTTTTTTGGATCACCCTCTAGAATAGGTCTACCTATTATTAAAAAATCACTACCTGCTTCTGTAGCTTCATTAGCGTTCATAGTTCTTTTTTGATCATGGGTATTAGAATCCATTCTAATACCTGGGGTAAAACATTTTAGCTGTGGAGCAATTTTTTTAACAATTTTTACTTCCAATGGACTGCAGACTACTCCATATAAATTTGCTTCAGCTGCGATTTTTATTAATTTTTCAACTTGATTTTCAACTGTATTTTTAAATCCCAATTTTTCTAAATCTTCGTCAGAGAAACTTGTTAATACAGATACTCCTATTAGATGAATATTAATTTTTCTAGCTATTTTATTTGCAGATTTAAGCGCATCTAAACCATTTAATAAATGAACCGTCGCAAAGGATACTTTTAAATCATTTAATGCTTGGATAGAGGAGGCCAAAGTATTTTTAATATCAAAAAACTTACCATCATAAAAAATTGGTTTTTTAAATTTTGAAAGTTCTTTAATATCGTCTGGACTTCTTTGGGTGATGTATTGAAGTCCTATTTTAATACCATAAATATCATCTTTTATTTTTTGTAGAATATTGATCACTTCTTTTTGACTTGAAATATCACACGCTACAAAAATATTTTTATTCATCATTATTTATTTTATTAAATAATTTTTTACTCATTTTAAAGTGAATAATTTTTTTTTCTGGTGTTTCAACTTTTTCACCTGTTTTTGGGTTTCTACTGACTCTTTTTTTTTGTAATCGGGTAGAAAATCTTCCAAAGTCTCTAAGTTCACATGCTTCATTTTTTTGTAAAGCTATTTTGATTTCTTTTAAAAATATGTCTATGAACTTTTCTAGGTCTTTTTTTAAAAAATTTGGATAATTATCTGAGAGTTGTTTTAAGAGTTTTGATTTAACAATAACCAATTTAAATTATCTTTTTATTTCTTTTTCTCCAGTTTATCCGATAATGAAGAAAAAGGAAGATTTTTACCTGAAAGTGGAGAACTAAATTTAGAAACAGCCTCTTTATTTTGCAGTTCTTCTAGCAATTTAATGCTTAGGCTCACTTTTCTCTTTTCATGATTTAACTCTGCTATTGCAGCGTCAATTCTTTCACCTCCTACAAATCTTGACGGTCTAGCATCAGCTTGATTTATAGCTATTTGGTTTTTTTTAATTACAAAATTCATACCACATTTTTCTGGTTGAACCACTAATCCTTTACTATCCGAAGAAATCACTTTTACAGTAATTGTGTCGTTAACTTTTTTGTCATTAAACCATAAAAATGGATCTGGTTGAGTTTGACGCAAACCAACTCTTATTTTTTGTTGATCAACTTTAATTTCTAAAACTTTTACTTTTAGTTTATCTCCTTTTTTATATTTTTTTAATTCTTCCTCAGCATTTTTCTCGTAAGATAAATCATTGCAGTGAAGGAATGCATCTATATCAAATCCATCAATTTTCAAATAAATTGCATACTCATTTATACTATTAATTATTCCTGTTACTTCACTTTCTACAGGGTGTTTTTTTTCAAAAGAAGTGTAAGGATTGTCTTGAGTAAGCCTATGTGAAATTGCGACTCTTCTTTTTTCTTTATCAATTTCAGTTATTACACATGAAATTTCATCACCTATTTTAAACATTTTTTTTGCAGAAGGATTTTTTTTCGTCCAGCTTAATTCGCTAGAATGTAAAAGTGTGCTTAGTCCTGGTTCAAGTTCACAAAAAGCACCAAAATCCATTATTTTAACAACTTTAACTTTGTAGGGTTTGTTTAATTCGTAATTAGAAATATGTTCAAACGGATCTGGCGACAATTGTTTAATTGAACATCCAACTTGCAATTTTTCTTTATCAACCGAAATAACTTTTAGATCATGTTTTTCACCTATATTAAAAATTTCATCAGGGTGATTTATTCTTGAATAACTAATTTCTTGCAAATGAACTAGAACATCTAATTCTGAATTAACGTCAAAAAAACATCCAAAGGAACTATATCCTTTCACGATAGCATTTTTGATGATGTCTCCAACTTTATATTTTTCAACTACTTTAGCTTTATCTTCTTTTTTAAATGAAGAAATTATTTGTCTTCTCGAAACGCATGCATTACCTCTTACTTTGTCTAATTTAATTAAAGCAAATTTTTGAGGCTCATACATTAAGTGTGATATGTCTTTTAAGGGTTTGTCAGAAATTTGAGAACCAGGGCAAAACATTAGAGAGCCAGTATCAACATGCTCGACTATTACTCCGCCTTTGCATTTTGAAGTTATCTTTCCCATTATTGGTTCATTTTTTTCATAGGCTTGAACTAATTTATCCCATCCACGAATTTTTTGAGCTTTAATTGCAGACACTAATACGTCTCCATTTTTGTCTTCAATGCGTTCTAAAAGTACTGAAATTTTTTCTCCAACCTTGATTTTTTCTAACATTCCCATACTTTTAAATTCGTTGACGTCAATTACAGGCTCTGATTTTAAACCATCACAATGTAGAAAAACAAATTTGTCACTTATTTTTGTTACAATACCTTCTATTATTTTTCCCTCTACTAGATTTTTATTTTTTGAGAACTGTGAGTTAAGTAATTTTTCAAATTCTTGTGATGCTGGAGATTTTAATTCTTTATAGATTTCCATATTTTTTTTGTATAGCCTCTTGAACTAGTTTTTTTAATTTAGCCTCCATTTGTTTTAAAGTTAAATTTGTGGTGTCCACTAATACAGCACCTTTTACAAAAAGCAAGGGACTTTCTTTACGATTTTTATCACTATAATCTCTTTTTTTTAAAGATTTTTTTACTTCTTTAAGTGTGATTTTTCTTTTTTCTTTAATATATTCCTTAAATCTACGTTTTGCTTTTTCTGTAGGAGAACATATAAAAAACAACTTTAGATCGGCATTGGGAAGTATTTTTGAGGCAATATCTCTTCCTTCAATAATAAATTGTTTATTTTTTGAAAATTTTTTTTGAAATTTATTCAGTAATTTTCTTATAAATTTAATTTTTGCTATTGAAGACGCATATGAGGTAACATCATCTGTATACATCATTTTATTATTTTGCAGTTTTTTAAAAGTTATATTTTTTGTTATTTTTTTTAAATATTTTTTATCAAGTTTTTTTTTATTGTCTTTAATTATTCTAAATGCAACGTATCTATATAATTTTCCAGAGGTTAAAAGTTTAAAGCCAAAATATTTAGCTATGAATTTGCTTCCAGTAGTTTTTCCGGACGCTGAGTCACCATCAATTGCAATTGAAAAATTAGTATTTTTTTTTATTTTTATCAATTTATTTTAGCTCCAATTTTTTTAATAGTTTTCAAAAATGTTGGAAATGAAGTTTTTATTGAATCCGGATCGTGTATTGTCCAACTGCCACCTAAAGTTAATGCTGCTATTGTACTCATCATAAATACTCTATGATCTTTTAAAAAGTTCTTAACTCTATAATTTTTCTCAAGATTTAAATTAGGTTCACCGAAAATTTTTATAGAATGACTAGTTAATTTTGTTTTAACACCAATCATATTTAATATTCTAGAAGCAATTTTTAATCTTGGACTTTCTTTTTGATTTAATTCTGAGAGATTTCTAAAATAAGAGACTCCTTTTGCTTTCGCAGCAACAATGAAAATAATAAGAAATTCATCGATCGCGCTGCTATTATATTTAGTAGGACACTTAATTGCCTTAAGTTTGCTCGCACTTTTTACAAAAATATCAGCAATTTTTTCTCCGTTATATATTTTTTTATTTTTAAAAGTAATTTTTGCACCCATTTTATTTAAGATAGATATAATGCCTGTTCTTGAGGGATTTATGTTTACATTTTTTATTATTAAACTCGATTTTTTTGAAAGAAGAGTCAAAACTATAAAAAATGCACTTGAGCTTATGTCTGAAGGAATATTGTAATTAAAAGATTTAAAGCTTTTTTTACCATATACTTCAATCAGATCATTATTTTTTTCTTTTTTAATTTTCATAGGAATATTCAAATGTTTAAAAAGAATTTCTGTATGGTCTCTTGATTTTTTTGCTTTTAAAATTGTTTTTCCATCTGTATTTAATGCAGCAAGCATAATACAGCTTTTACATTGAGCTGATCCTTTTTTTTCATGGTAAGTTATTGGATTTAGAAAATTGCTACCAGAAATATAAAGTGGAAGTTTGCTTCTGTTTTTTGGATAAAAGTTTACACCAAATTTTTTTAAGGGAATAATTACTCTTGAAAAGTCTCTTTTTGATAAACTAGCATCACCAGTCATTTTAATTTTAAAAGGAGATTTAATTAACAAAGCTAAAATTAACCTAGCAAGCGTTCCTGAATTTCCTGCATTTAAAGTTAAATTTTTTTTAAAAGAATAACCATTTAATCCATTGCCTATAACTTCGCAAAAATTTTTTTTAAATTTTATTTTTATTCCTAATTTTTTTAAACAATTTAAAGTGCTGTAAATATCTTCAGATTTTAATAGGTTATATGCTTTTGACTTTCCAATGGCTTGAGACGCTAAGAGAGCCCAGCGTATTGATAAACTTTTATCTCCACTGATGTTTATATTTTTATTAAAAACATTAATTTTTTTATTAATGAATATAGGTTTCACCATTTTATTTTTTAATTGAATTTAAAAGACTCACCAAAATAAGCTGATTTAGCATTAGGATCTTTTATTAGCTCTGCAGGTGCTCCCTTAGCTATAATTTTACAATTAGATAATACTATAGCAAGGTCAACACATGAAAGTAGATCGCGTGCTTGGTGATCACATATGCAAATTCCAATATTATTTTCTGTTTGGAGGCTCACAATTATTTGCTGTAACATTTTTATAGTTAAAACGTCTAAGGCAGCAAAACACTCATCTAAAAGAAGTACTTTAGGATCACCTAAAAGGGCTAGTGCAATTACTAATTTTTTTTTTTGACCACCAGATAAAAATTTAGCCTTAATATTTATTACTGAGTCAAGTTCAAATTTTGAAATTAGAACGTTTATTTTGGAAATTCTTTCTTTTTCATCATCAATTAATATTTCGCCAATGGCTTTTAAATTTTCTAATAAAGTTAAATCTTTAAAGTAGCCCCCATGTTGTGGCACATAACCAATTTTAAACTTTATGGTTCTCACATAAATTGGATAATTTGTAGCATTTATAGAATCAAAAAATATCGATCCATAATCTGGTTTTATCAAACCTGTTATTAAATTAAAAATAGTTGATTTTCCAACTCCATTGGGGCCTAACATTCCAAGAATTTCTCCTTGGTTAATGTTAAAACTAACATTATCCAATATTTTTCTTTTTCCAAAAGATAATGAAATATTTTTTAATTGAACAAGTGGTTTTTGTTTTTTAAAAGATTTAATTCTAAATTTTTTTATAATTGCCATACTTAATTTTTACTTAATATCTGAATTTTGTTTTCATTGTTATGCATAAAAATTTTAATTTCTTTTGTTATTAAATTCATTTCTATTTCATCTGCATTCATTTCACTATTTAAATTTTTATAAATAATATTATTCGATATAGATACTAAATTATTTTCAAAAGACAAATATATGTTTTCAGAGGCTATATTATGTTCAATATATTCAAGAAGCACATTGTCATAAAAATTTGTTTCATAACTTTTACTGTTATAAATAGCATGATCAGAAGAAATAAGAATTTCTTCAAGATTTCTTAAAGTTATTAAAGCAGTTACATTATCCATTAGAACTATATCTGGTTCCTCTGGATTTATTTTGCCAAACTTTGATTCTATTTTAAATATATTTTCCTTATCATCTTTAGCTAGATAAGTTATATCTTTTATTATGTTTAATTCACTATCTTGATTTTCGTTTAAAAATTCTTTTTTATCTTCTTCTTTTAAAACTAAATTTTTACCTTTTTTGCTTTGATAAAAAGTAAATATTTTAGCTAGGATCAAAACTATTATTATTAATAAAGTTATTTGTATTAAAACTTTTTTGTCCATCTAGTGAACATTTGCCTTAAGTATATTATGGATATGTAAAATACCGATAGTTTTATATTTTTTTTTATCACTATAAACGCATAAACTTGTAATTTTTTTATTATTCATGAGAGCAAGAGCTTTGGCTGCTAGCACATCCTGTTTCACACCAATAGGTTTTTTTGTCATTATTTTTTTTACAATTAAATTTTGAAAATTTGAGTTTGTTGAACTTGCTCTTCTTACTTGTCCATCAGTTATAATTCCAGTTGTTTTTTTCTTTGCATTTAAAGCTATTAAGATCCCTAATTTTTTCTTTGAAATAATTTTTAATGCTTCTTTCATCTTTTTATTTTCATTAACAAAAGGAATTTTCTTTCCAGTTAACATCAAATCTCCAACAGTTTTTAATTTTAAACCTAAACTTCCAGAAGGGTGAAATTTTTTAAAATCTAAATGGCTAAATTTTTTGTGTTTCATTGCTGCAATAGCTATGGCATCACCAATAGCTAACTGAACGATAGTTGAAGATGTGGGAACAATATTTCCTGGACCTGCTTCTTTTACTTCTGGGATTAGTAATTTTATGTCAGCTGTTTTATAAAGAAGAGAATTTTTTTTTGATACAACACCTATTAGTGTAATTTTTTTATTTCTGTTTGCATATTGTATAATATTTTTTAATTCGGCGGTTTCACCACTAAAGCTAATTAAAATTAATATATCATTTGAACTAATTTTACCCAAATCCCCGTGAGAACAAGAGCTTGCATCTACAAAGAAAGAAGGTGTGCCAACTGATGAAAGAGTGGAAGCAATTTTTTTTGCAATAATTCCAGATTTTCCGACCCCAGAAATTATTACTTTTCCATTTTTACAATTATTAATTGTGTTAACGACTTTATCAAAGGAGCTGTTGATATTTTTTTTTAATTTTTTTAATGATTGTATCTCTACTTCAATAACTTCTTTTGCAATTTTTCTAAAATTTGTTTTTGTCATTTTTAATGAGACCAAATATCTTCTTTAAAAGAAGCAAGATCTAAATTTACTCTAGTATTAACAAACTTTAAACAATCTTTGTAAAGATCTATTCTTTTTTCTCTGACCAATATTTTATTAAGTTCTTCATGTATTTTGTGCAAGTATATCACATCATTTGCGCAATATTTTAATTGCGAGTCAGATAGTTTGCCACCAAAATCAGAACTTTGAAATTGTTTACTAATATCTATATTAATAAATTCTTTTATAAGAGTTTTTAGCGAATGACTGTCAGAGTAAGACCTAGCTAACTTAGATGCAATTTTTGTATCCAATATATTTTCAACTTCTACTTTTAAATAATATTTAATATGACCTAAATCTGCTCTTGCAAAGTGAAAAATTTTACAAATATTTTTATTACCTAAAAATTTAACTAAATTTGGTGCATCGTAACTTTTTCTGTTTAACTGCACTATATGCGCATCTGAATTACCACTTGAAATTTGTATTAAACACAAAGGGTCGCGTTTTACATTTAATCCCATAAACTCACAATCAATTGCTACAATGTTGCCTAATTTTAGATCAGCTGGTATATCATTATTGTGAAGTTTAATATCAATATTCATATTTCAAAGTTCTTATATATGACACAACAAAAATGTCTATTTTTTGATAAATGAAAGCAAAAAACATATTAATATTTGGTGGAAGTGGTCAAATAGGTCGCCATTTAATAAGAAAGCTTACAAAAAGCAATTATGAAGTAACAGCCGTTACAAGAAATATTCATCAAAAAGCTTATTTTTTAAAAACCCAAGCAAATGCTGGCTATTTAAATGTTATTGAGGCCAACATTTTTGATGAGGAAAAAATAAAGAATTTAATTAGAAAAAATGAAATTGTTATTAACTTAATTGGTATTCTTTATGAAAACAGATCTAATACTTTTCATAATTTACACAATATTTTTCCTACTTATATATCAAAAATTTGTAGAGATTTTAACATTAAACAATTAATTCATGTATCAGCCTTAGGGGTAGAACAAGCGGGCGATTCTAATTATGCAAAAAGCAAATTAGAGGGCGAAGCTAATATAAAAAATAATTTTAAAGATTCAACAATTTTAAGACCATCAGTAGTTTATTCAGTAGACGATAACTTTACAACAAATTTTATGACTCTACTTAATAGACTTCCTATTTTTCCTCTTTACTATAATGGAAAAACAAAATTTACGCCTATTCATTGTTCAGATTTAACAGAAATAATATATCAAGTAATTTCAAAAAAAATTAAATCAACCACGATTGAATGTGTTGGACCCGAAACAATATCTTTAAAAGATATATTAGAAAGATTATTATATCTAATTGATAAAAAAAGAATTTTAATACCTATGCCTTTATTTTTAGCGAAAATTTCTGCAGTATTTTTTGAATTATTTCCTAAACCTCTTCTTACAAATGATCAACTTAGACTTTTAAAGTATGACAATGTTCCATCTGGTAAATATAAAACAAACTTTGATATAAACGTCCCTAGCACTCGCAAATTTAATCTCGAAGTATCTAAATATTGCTATATGTGGAAAGAGTCTGGTCAGTTTTCTAAAAAAAAATATGATTTATGATTATTGAAAAAAATTAGGCAGATTTTATTTTCTTTTCTATAAAAGGAGGAATTTCCATATCTTTTTCTGAGGCATCTTCTTTTTTACCTTTTGGTTGAAATGCATAAAGCAAATGAAGTTTACAGTATGAGAAATCTTTTAATGATTTCCTGCCACAAAAATAAAATGAACTTTCATCTGGGTGTCCAATAGGCCATTTACATGAATTTTCATCCAACTCTTCGAGTTGTTTTGGGTTTTCAGGTTCAAAATCTTTTTCAATTAATAAAGATTTAAATCTACTTCTTCTTCCAATCTTTCGATTATCACTTTTTTTTAAATTTTGATTTGGAGCAGTTCTTTGTTTAATTTTCGCTGATAAATTTAATCTATGGGCTTTTCCTATAACCGCATTTCTACTTATTCCACCTATAATCTCTGCAATCTGACTTGCAGTCTTTCCTTTGCCCCACAATTCTTTAAGTTTTAATACTTTTTCTTCTGTCCAACTCATAAATTACAACATTTGGTATATATTATAAAATTTATTACTATATAGAGATACACATAAGATAATTAATAAAACAAGTAAAATTATTGATTTATTAACAAATTTAAAAAAAAAGCGCTAAAAATAATTATTTATGCTTGAAAATAAATATCAAATTAAAATAAAAAAATTTGGACTAGTAAATTGGATTGGATTTACAACTCTTTATTTAAAAGAGATAAGTCGTTTTCTAGTTGTGTGGGCTCAAACAATTCTATCTCCACTTGTTTCAAGTTTATTATTTTTAACAGTTCTTACATTGGCAATAGGCAATGAAAGAGGTGCTGTACTAGGTTTTCCATTTATAGTTTTTTTAGCACCAGGTCTTATAGTTATGTCAATGGTTCAGCAGAGTTTTTCACATTCTATTTCCTCATTAATGATAGCAAAAATTCAAGGAAATATTATAGATACTTTGTATGCGCCATTGTCGGCGGCAGAAGTAACTTTGGCAATAATATTAGCTTCAGTAACTAGAAGCATATTTATTCTTATAATTTCTGTTTTGGTTTTTTCATTAATAGTAGAAATACACATCTATAGTATTTTATATATATTTATTGGTGCTTTTTTTGGATCATTCATTCTTGGGGCTCTTGGATTTATCTCAGGACTTTGGGCGGAAAAATTTGATCATACAGCCACTATAACTAATTTTATTATAACTCCACTGAGCTTTCTTTCAGGTGTATTTTATACAGTTGACAAACTACCAGAGTTTTTTCAATTTATAAGTAAAATTAATCCCTTTTTTTATATTATCGATATTACAAGGTTCGGTTTTTTAGGAAAATCTGATGGATCGATTTATTTTGGAGTAATTTATTTAATTATTCTTTCATTTGTTTTCTGGTTTATATCCTACTTTTTATATAAAAAAGGCTATAAAATTAAATCTTAAAACTAATGAGTGCTTTAGCGAAAAACTATAATAGAAAAAAGGTTGCTTTTAAAAAAGGAAAGGGAAGTTTTCTTTATGCAACGAATGGAAAAAAGTATTTAGATTTTGTACAAGGAATAGCTGTAAATTCTTTAGGACATGCAAATCCTTATCTTGTAAATGCAATTAAAAAGCAGTCAAAAAAACTATGGCATGTATCAAATGCTTTTACTATACCCGAGGGCGAAAGATTAGCAAAAAGATTAACAAAAAAAACGTTTGCAGATTTTGTAATTTTTCAAAACAGTGGAGCGGAAGCTACTGAGGCAGCAGTAAAAGTTGCAAGAAGATATTTTTATTCTATTGGAAAACCAAATAAAAATAGAATTCTTTGTATAAAAAACTCTTTTCATGGAAGAACCACATCCATGATATATGCAAGTGGATCAAAAAAAATGACAGAAGGATTTGGTCCAAGGGTAAATGGTTTTGATCATTTTAAATTTGGAGACCACAATGGATTAAAGAAATCTATTACTAGAAAAACAGCAGCAATAATGGTGGAACCTATTATGGGAGAAGGTGGAATTAAAACTATTCCAGATTGGTGTCTAAGAGATTTACGAAAAATTTGTAACAAAAAAAAAATACTACTGATATTAGATGAAGTGCAATGTGGAATTGGAAGATCAGGTAGATTTTTTGCATTTGAGCACGCAAAAGTTAAGCCAGACATTGTTCCTATAGCTAAAGGAATTGGAGGTGGTTTTCCAATAGGAGCAGTTTTAATGACTAAAAAAGCAGCGTCAGGTATCAACCATCCTGGCACACATGGAAGCACATTCGGAGGGAATCCATTGGCTATGAGTGTGGGTAATGCAGTTTTAGACCAAATCTTTAAAAAGGGATTCTTAAAAAATGTTCAGGCGGTTTCTAAATATTTTCATTTAGAATTAAAAAAAATTCAAAAAAAATATCCAAATATTATTAAAGAAATAAGAGGAGTTGGACTATTAATAGGTATTCAACTTTTTGAAGATCAGACAAAATTTATACAAAAATTAATGGATAAAAAACTTTTAACAATAAAAGCAGCAGAGAATGTGATCAGAGTACTTCCGCCATTAACGGTTAAAAAAAAAGAAATAGATCTTGCACTTAAGATCATAAGTAAAGTATGCAAGGAGTACAAAAATTAGTGAAACATTTTATAAATATAAAAGATATACCTGTCAAAGATTTAAAAAAAATTATTTTTGATGCTAAAAATAGAAAGACAAAGAGAAAAAATTTAAACAATCTAGACCCTGATAAAGATATACCTCTTAAAGGAAAACTGCTTATTCAAATGTTTGAAAAATCAAGTTTAAGAACTAGACTTAGTTTTTATTTAGCAATTAGGCAGCTAGGCGGAGGTGTGCTGAACTTAAGAACTGATGAATTGCACTTATTTAAAGGAGGAGAGTCAATTCATGATACTGCTAAAATTATTTCAAATTATGGTGATATTTTTATGTTAAGAACAGACGCAGATAAAAAATTAGTTGAATTTAAAAAACATTTAAATATTCCAATTATTAATGGCTTAAGTCCATCATCTCATCCTACTCAAATATTATCAGATGTATTTACAATTGAAGAAATTAAAAAAAAATCAATTAAAAATTTAAATATTTGTTGGATTGGAGATGGAAACAATGTTCTAAATAGTTTAATCGAAGCTTCTACGAAGTTTTCTTTTAATCTAAGTATTGGATCTCCAAAAAAATATGAAACAAACAAAACTATATTAAACTGGGCAAAAAAAAATATGGCTAAAATAAAAGTCTATAATGATCCAAAAAAAGCAATACTTAACTCAGATGTTGTTTTTGCAGATAAATTTATAAGCATGAATGACAAAATAAATAAAAATAAAAAAATTAAAGATTTTAAAAACTTTCAAGTAAATTCAAAACTTATGAGTTTTGCAAAAAAAAATGCAATTTTTCTTCATTGTCTTCCAGCTTCAAGAGGATATGAAGTTTCTTCAGATGTTATAGATGGAAAACAATCAAAAGTGTGGCAACAAGCTCTAAACAGAGTTCATGTTCAAAAAAGTATTATTTTATATTGTTTAAAAAAATTAAGGTAATTGTTTAGGGTTGTCACTTTTTTTGTTAAGGTAAAGTATTACTGAAGCTCTATCTTCATCTTTTTTTAATCCAGCAAATCCCATTTTATTTCCTTTTATCCATTTAGCCGGTTTTAATAAAAATCCGTTCATTTCTTCCCAAGACCATTCCTTACCGTATGATGAAAGTGCTTTTGAATATTTGTAGTCAGCTACTGAGCCAACAGGTCTAAACATTACATTCCAAAGCTTTGGACCGATATTATTTCTTCCTCCTGAATTTATGGAATGACAAGCAGCACATTTTTTGAATACCTTTTCACCATCTTCGACACTACCCAAAGCTAAAAGGGCAGCAATGTCAGTTTCAGTCCCTGTACTTACTTGTGAAGCGGTGTCCCCACTCACAACAATTTCAACTTTATATCCTGCAACGCTTGGCTGTTCTACATGAAAAATTACATCTGAAATTTTTCCTATACCTAGCACCAATAAAACTGTTACTAAAATAGCAGCTATTATTTTATTTATTTCAAACGAATCCATTTTAATTATTTTTAAAAAGCACGTATAACATGATAAATTCAAAATTACTTAAAATTTTTAATTTGCAAATTTGCGTCTGTTAGACGCACAGAATGAAATTAAAGTACTACAAATGAGCAAAACTATAATAATAATTCCATCGAGAATGTCGGCTAGTCGATTAAAAGGTAAACCATTACTAGAAATAAACAATTTACCCATTATTTGTCATGTAGTTAAAAAGGCAAAAAAAGCAAATATAGGCGACGTAATAGTAGCTACCGAGGATAAAGAAATCGTTGATGCAGTTGAAAGTAACGGAGGCAAAGCATTGATGACAAAAAACCATAGAACGGGATCAGATAGAATATACGAAGGTTTAAAAAAAATAAAAGCTAACGATATAGACTATGTTATTAATCTGCAGGGTGATGAACCATTGATAGATCCTTTAGATATTATTAATCTTAATAATTTGATGATTAAAAATAACTCTGACATTGGGACACTGGCAGCAGAAATTAAAAAAGACTCAATATTAGAAGACAAAAATATTGTAAAAGTAATTACAAAGGAAAAATTAAATAATAAAAATTTTTCAGAAGCATTAAATTTTTTTAGGGAAAGTTTATCAACAAAATATTTTAATATTTATCATCACATCGGAATTTATATTTATAAAGTTTCAATTTTGGAAAAATTTATTAACTTTGAACAAACAAAAAACGAAATTGAAAATCGTTTAGAACAATTGAGAGCATTAGATAATAATATTAAAATTATGGTAGGACTTGCAAAATCTGCTCCAATCGGAGTTGATACAAAAGAAGATTTCCTAGCTATAAAAAAAATTATGGAATATAAATAGCGGAATATGAAAATTCTTTTCCAGGGAAGTTTAGGAGCTTATTCACATTTGGCATCACTAAAGGTTTATCCAGATGCAGAAATAGTACCTTGTAAAACTTTTGATGAATGTTTCAGCAAAGCCGATGATGACGACAAAGTTAGAATTGTAATACCTGAGTCTAATAGAATTACAGGAAATATAGGTGTAGAATATTTAATTTTTAAATATCGTTTAAATATATACGCTGAACATTTTCATTCAATTCAACATCATTTGTTGGGACTTCCAGGTGCAAAATTAAAAGATATAAAAAATGTTTATTCTCATGCACAAGCGCTTTCTCAGTCTAGTTTATTTATAAAAAAAAATAATCTTACAGAAAATGTTAGAGCCGATACAGCAGGTAGCGCAAAATATGTATCAGATAATAAAAATAAAAGTGAAGCTGCAATCGCATCAGAGCTAAGTGCAAAAATTTACAATTTAGATATTCTTGCTTCAAATATAGAAAACGAAAAAGTTAATGTAACCAGATTCTTAATAATGGGAAAAAAAATTTTACAGCCTGAATTAAAAAATAAAAAATATATAACATCTCTTTTATTTAAATTAAAAAGTAAACCAGCGGCTTTATATTCTGCATTATCAGGTTTTGCTATACAAGGTGTTAATTTGACAAAACTACAAAGTTACCCAGAAAAAAATTCTTTCACATCTTATTTTTTTCTTTGTGACTTAGACGGGCACATTGAAGATACAAAAGTAAAAAAATCTTTAGAAGAGCTTGGTCTTCATTGTGATGATATGCACATCCTAGGCGTGTATGAAGCAGATAAATTTAGAGAAAAATAAATTTTTCCTACTTTTATTGTAGATTGGAAATATTTACTGTTATAATACGTTTGGAGGCTAGAGGTGGATGCTGCTTGAACCCGACCAGGTCCTAACGGAAGCAATCGTAAAGACAGTTATTCAGGTTCTAGTCTCCTGAAGAATTATGAATAAAAATACAAAAGTTTTAGCATTAAAATACAGGCCTCAAGTATTTGAAGATCTAATAGGACAAGAAATAGTTTCTGAAACAATTTTAAATTCTATAAAAGCAAATAAAATACCAAATGCCTATCTCTTTACAGGAATAAGAGGTGTTGGAAAAACCACAATAGCAAGAATTATTGCAAAAACTCTTAATTGTTTAAATGGAATGGATAAGCTTTGTAAAAAAGAATTATGTGAAAACTGTAACTCGATTTCAAACTCTAATCACATTGATGTTCTAGAAATGGATGCTGCAAGTAAAACTGGAGTTGATGATGTTAGAGATTTAATAGAATTTTCAAGATATGGCCCAACAAGTGCTAAATATAAAATTTTTATTATTGATGAAGTTCATATGTTAAGTAAACAGGCATTTAATGCATTGTTAAAAACATTAGAAGAACCACCCGAATATTTAAAATTTATATTTGCAACTACAGAAATAAAAAAGATACCAATTACTGTAATATCGAGATGTCAAAGATTTGACTTACCAAGAGTTAAATCAATGGAATTATTAAAATTTATAGAAAAAATAAAAGACAAAGAAAATGGAAAAGTATCGGAAGAAGCTCTAAAGTTTATTGTAAAAGCATCAGAAGGCTCTGTAAGAGATGCACTCTCGCTTTTAGATAGAGCTTTATTAAGTATAGATAAAAATACTGAATTCAATTTGGAAAATGCTCAGAAAATATTTGGGTATGTTGATAAATTTCAATTAATAAATTTATTTAAATTAATATTTCAAGGCAACGAAGAAAAAGTATTAAAAATGTATAGATCAATTTATGATCAGGGAGTTGAACCAAAGATTTTTATAAATGATTTTTTAGAACTTCTGTATTATTTTAAAAATATAGAGTCACTTACAATTGAAGGAACAAATTTTTCTTTAAATGATAAAGAGTTTGAAGAAATAAAAGAAATTGCAAAAAAAGTTGATGCCAAGTCTATACTATTATTTTGGCAGTTTACTATTAAAACTTTGAACGAACTAGATATAGTATCAAATCAAAACTTATCAATTGAAATGTTTCTAATAAGATTAATTCATTTAAAAGAAATATCTGATAATAGAAAAGAATCAGATCAAAATCTAAATGATACAAAAATTCATAATAAAAATGACATAATTTTAAAAAATAAATCAATTCAAAAAGAAGATTTTTCTGATCTCAAAGCTAAAACAATCGATCAAATTAAAAATGTTATTCAAGAAAAAA